>NZ_JBNPVS010000057.1:0-64092 GCF_050434225.1 Paraburkholderia sp. GAS32
TGCCGTGCCGTGCCGTGCCGTGCCGTGCCGTGCCGTGCCGTGCCGTGCCGTGCCGTGCCGTGCCGTGCCGTGCCGTGCCGTGCCGTGCCGTGCCGTGCCGCAGGATCATGCATCGATCCGCACGGTCAGATCCCAACGGCAGCGGCCGCTCCATGCGTGAGTAATGCCCGAGGAGTTTATGCGCATAAAGAGGTGTCTACAGGTGACAGCTCGCGGGGCAAGACGTGACCCAGGTATGCCTCGATGCCACCAACAGTTGGACCATGCAAAAGCGATGCGACCCGGCAACGCCAAACCTGGACAAACGGGACAGCGTCGAATCCGAGACAACTGATGCACCACGATCCATACCCGAGGGCGTAGCTTCACATCGCATTGGATCCTGTAGCCGCTTCCCCTATTCGATACCCCACAGCGTCTGATATCTCCCGACGTCGCAAACCTATTGCCGTTGATACGCGCGTGACAGCCGCAGCGCTTTCACGCAGTCACGCCACACCCTTTATGCGCATAAACCTATCCCAAACGGCTAATTCTTCTCGCGTTTACACAAAAACGATTGAAATGCGAATTCATCCAGGTAAAATCCTTTTGCGTCTAAAAAGAGGAGGTGAAGATTGGCAGCAGAAATCATCGCGGTAACTCAGCAGAAGGGTGGGGTCGGGAAGAGCACAATCGCGATGCACCTCGGGGCTGCGTTCCATGAAAAAGGCAAACGCGTCCTCGTCGTAGACGCAGACGGTCAAAACACACTGGTCCATTGGGCCAGTGCATCATCAGACGGCGAAACCGGCATTCCCTTCCCGGTCGTCAACCTCTCCGAAGCCGGCAGCCAGATCCACCGCGAGATCAAGAAATTCGTGGCTGACTACGACATCATCGTGGTCGACTGCCCGCCCTCCATCACCGAGAAAGTGTCCGGCGTCGTGTTGCTCGCGGCGAGCGTCGCGATCATGCCAACGTCGTCGTCGCCCGCGGACTATTGGTCAAGCGTCGGACTGGTGAAACTCGTGCAGCAGGCCCAGGTCATGAACGAGGATCTGCGCGCCGTCTTTCTGCTGAATAAGACCGAAGAGAAACGGATGCTGACGCGCGAACTGAAGCGTGCGTTGGAAGAGCTCGGTTTCCCACTGCTCAAGACCCAGATCCCGACGCGCGAAGCCTACAAGCAGGCAATGGCGTTAGGGCAGACAGTGCTTCAGATGAACGATCGCGGCGCCAAGCTCGCCGCCATCGAAGTACGGGCGTGCGCCAACGAGATCGCAGCCCTGCTCCCCTGAATTTATGCGCATAAAGGACCCTGAATGAAACCCTCCCAATTCGCCAAAGGCTTTCAAGCACGTCCTGATACGACTAGCAGCGAAAAGCGAACCGCTCTCGACCGCCTGAACGCGATCGACGGTTTGGTCAAGAACGGCGCCCCGACTGGCGACGTACCGAACCGCGTCATCCAGCCGCTCCTGTCCCAGGACATCGCGGAAGCCGAAGCGGCGGATATCGCCAATGAGTCGGCGGCCTACCGTGCCTGGCGAATCGAACACGCTTACCGGCCGGGTCAGGTCATCGAGCTCGCGCTCAAGACGATCAAACCGAGCCCGTTCAATCCGCGCCATTTCTATCTGAAGGCGTCGATTGCCGAGCTTGCTGTCAATCTGGCGAAGCAGGGCCAGCAGCAGGCGATTCACGTCATTCCCGATTACGACAACCCCGGCACCTACTTCGTCAGCGACGGCGGCCGACGTGTGCGGGCGCTTAAAGAAGCGAACAAGGAATCGGTGAAGGCGATCGTCATCGATCTGCCGATCGGCATCCAAAGCTATAAGCTCGGCTACGACCTCAACGTCCAGCGCGATTCGCAGACCGTGTTCGACAACGCCGTCGTCTGGAAACGCTTTCTCGACGATCGGCATTTCCAGAGCCAAAAGGAGCTCGCCGAACATCTCGGACTAGACGAGTCGACCGTCGCGGTCGCCCTGTCGATTGCGAAGCTACCCGAGGTGGTGATGCATGAGATGGTCGCAAGGCCTGACCGCTTTGGTTCGAACATGGCGTATCAGGTGGGCCGCTATCACACTGCCCGCGGCGCGGACGCTACGCTGCGCCTGATCAACAAAATCCTCTCGGACGACCTGAGCACGCGACAAGTTGCGGACATCGTCAAGGGCAGGGCAAGCGCGCAGGAAAGCACCAAGCCGGCCGGTCGGCAGCGCTATGCGCAGCGTCTGGAAATCAAGCTCGGCGGCGTCTCGGTCGGCGATCTGAAATCGTATGGAGACGATCGAATCGAACTGCGCCTGAAGGGTCTCACACGTGAAAAGCGTGACGACATACTTCGTCAGATTGAAAAGATGCTGAAGTAACAGAGGGGAAAGTATCAGCAGGAAAAGAAACGGCGGCACACGAAAGTGGCCGCCGTTTTTCTTGATGTGATCTCGATGATTACGCCGCGCGCGATTGGCTCAGCGTGAAGGCGAGCAGGTCGCCATCGGTGGGTTCACCCCAGGTTTTGCGAGCCAGCCAATCGAAGAACGCGGTTTCGACGATCTTCGAGTCCAGCCCACGACGACGCCAGTCGTCACGCATGTGCGTGCCGAGATCCGGTAACACGTCGTCCTCAAACGACTTCCGCGCGATCTCCCGTTCGGACTCACCTTGCTCGTCGTAAAGCTCGCGCGCTTCCTTGCGCCGAACCGCCGAGTACTCGCCAAGCAGCCGCGCTTTCAGGTCGTCCGCCGGCGCGGCCACCGCAGCCTTGCCTCCGCTACCGGACGGCAGCGCTTCGACCGGCGGCGCATAGCCCTTCTTCAACGCATCCTTGAACAGAGCCGGCGCGCTACGCACAGCGGGCAAGGACGTGCTGCGCATGCGTTGCTCGGTCATCTGCAGCGCCGCGCGAATTCGGTTTTCTTCGCTATCGGCGTACAGTGTTTGCGCTTCTTTCAGCGGAATGCCGATCTTCACCATCCGGTCGACCAGCGTGCTGTCGAACACATTCGGGTGTTCGTCGAGTGCAAGCATGGGCTGCTTGCGCTCGGTCACGCGGAACTGGATCTCGGCGACCCGTCGCCCTTCGCGGTGTTCGATCAATTCGACAAAGATGTTGGTGACCGCATTCACCTCGGCGATGGCCGGGCGCAGGTAATCGCGCTTGAAGTACTTGTACTCGCGCTTCGCTTCGTCGCCCGCTTCGGTGTCTGGCGTGCCGGACAGAATAGGGCGCCACCATTCCCATGTTTCGCGCATCGTCAGATGGCTCGGGTTAGTCAGGTAGCGAACGCAAATCTCGTAAAGTGCGAGCCCCGCGCTACTGCGCAACTGGCTCTGGAACTGCAGACTCAACCGCGCATACTGAACCGGATCGAGCAGCTTCTTTTTGATCTTCGGCGCAAACGAGAACTCCACCCACACGCGGCGAGTGGTGGGATCTTCGAGAATTTCCGCGTCGGCAATCAGCGTGGAAATACCCCATTTCCGGCCCGGCTTCTGGCTGGACGTGCCGGTACTCCATTCGACCTGCACCGACACCATGCGCCGCAGGTGCTCTTTCACGAGCGCCGTGTCGTTCGAATCGAATGCGGAATTGGCGACGATGTCGGACAGCAAGGCCCGATAGGTATCGCCGGACTCGTCAGCTTGCTGAGCGACGGCAAGGAGAACGTTGAACAGCTTGCGGGTGAGGAGCGTGATCTTGCCGCTCTTGGGCTGGATGGCGATCGCCTCGACGGCCTTGCGTAATTCGGCCGAGCTCGGGCTGACTACATCTGTCTTCTTCGCGCGCTTCGTGGCCATGCGTCTGGTCGGAGAGGGATTTGGCGAGAGCATACCGGCTGTGGTGATACACGTCTATAGCATGGGTCTCACCGTTCCCGGTGAAGTGAGTTTACGAGGCACAACTCACCTCGAGCCACTCCCGAAAACTCTCACCTCACCCGTTTCGCGCCAGGTTCAGGGCATCCTTATAGGTCGCGGCCTCCCGAAAACTGACCTATTTCTGACCTGTCGCGAACGGGAGTCATTCGATCCCGAATCTTCTCACCTCAAAAAAATTTCGTGAATTTTGGCTGCACGCAGGTTGCGAGTAGGGTGCACTCGCACCCAATCGTTGGCGCGGACGCACTTCTGCCGATTTCAGCGGATAGGGGAGGGGAGAAACCCGGCAAACGCGCCGAGCCTCCTCCCTAAGCAGACGCCACGCCGAAGCTCGCCGGCACGCACACGCGTCGATTGAGGCCATGTGGCCTTCGCCGCGCAGACGTACACGGCAATCGCCGCGTGTCCAATTGAGTAAATGGCCGCCGAACCAGGCAGCACGACACCTCATTCATGCGAGAGTGAGATCCGAGTCGCGACAACCTCCCCCGAAAAAGCTCACCTTAACGCTAGCTGAGCGCTTGGAACGACGCGGCCTCCAGACCTGGGGCACTGAAAAAACACCGATAAATAGTCCCGAAAAGCCTCACCTAAGAGCCCGGAACAGCCCTGTGCAGCTCCTGGAAAAGCGCCCCCGAAAAACCTCACCTTTGCGCAGCGCACAAAAATTATTCAATGATTTCATTGACTTATTGGGTAGCCATTCGCCGGGCGATGGGTCCTCACTCCCGTATATCCTCACCTTTAACAGCTTTTCAGTGAAATCTGACGTTTCCGGCCACTGCCCAATGGGCCCCGAAAAACCTCACCTTAGGATTTCAATAGCCGCAAAACTGGAACGGCTCTGACAGCGTCCGTAGGGCTTTTCCGGCCCGTTGTGGCGATTTTGGTCCTGTATTTCCTCACCTTAGCGAACACAAACGTCCCAAAAGGCTCCCGAAAAACCTCACCTCAGGCCCAAAACAGGCATTTTGACGAGTCGGCTATCGCCTCGATCCACGTCTCCCGAATTCGCTCACCTTTCCGCAAGGGCTGATCGACGACCCCATCGACGCACCGAGCCGAATTTCGGTCGAAATCCGGTTCAGCTCCCGCAAACACTCACCTTAAGCGCCCGAATGCACAAAATTGAGGCAAAAATGACGCCTCGGCCCCGGAAAGTCTCACCTTCGGTTCGCGTTTTCTCCTGTCTTGACTCACCAATGGGGTTTACGAGGCCAAAATAAGACCAAAATCTGTGGTCCACGGAGGTCCCGAAAGCGCTCACCTTCAGGCCCATCCCGCTCCGCACCTACTTTTGAGCGCTGCCGGGCGATCCCGGACGCTCAGGTCCCGCAAAATCTCACCTTTAGCCAAACCGCACTTTTGGGGCAGCTCCTGAACCCGCTCACGTTCTGTCCCGGACCCGCTCACCGAGGCCCCCGAACCTCATCACTCAACACTCCCGCAAGACCTCACCACCACTCCCGTAAAGCTTCACCTTGCCGGGCTAGAACGCCTGCCTGGTAAGGGTTTGCCATGGCGTTAACGTTTTTAACATGGGTTCAAAGGTGTTTACTTTTATTACTCTCTAGACGTTCCCCGTGTGCCCTTCGGACAAGACCACTCCACCCCACAGCTCCCATGACGCCCTCGTGAAACAGTGAGCGATCAGAAAAAAACCGCTGAAACCTCTTTATTTACAAGAGCTTATTGGCTAGTCTTCGTTTTGTTTCACGGAAAAATTCGGCTTGCTCCGATCTCGAGAGCCATAAGTAACCTCAAAACACGCCAATTGGCGAAATAGCACTCGCCCCAAACAAATACGTAGCAAACAATACGTAAATTGTTATGATTCATCCGATTCGAGCGACATCGAGGTATACATGAATCTGGACCAGGAACGACAAGCCATTCGTGACGAGCTTGAATCGTTAAGGGCTAGCGGGGCACGGCGGCAAGAACTGTCACTGCATGCTTGCAAGCGACTTTTCTTTGATTTGGGCATTCGCCCGTCCATGGCAGCCGTTCGCGACCTGACTCAAACAGGCAGCGCGAGCGACATCCCGAAGGACATCGACCATTTCTGGGAGCGCATTCGAACGGTGTCGCGCGTAAAAGTCGGCGCCGGCGCTATCCCGAAGGCACTGGAAGATCGCGCCGGTGAATTGTTGGGCGCCCTTTTCGAAGAAGCCGTCGTGCATGCCCGCTCGACCCTCGACAGCGAACGCGAGGAAATTCGAGCCCAAGTCACCGTCGCCGACCAACGCGCACGAGAAGCGGAAATTCGCCGCGACGTGTCGGAAGATGCGATCAAGCGCAGCGAACTCAGAGCTGAAGCCGCGTGGGAACGTGTTCGCGCACTCGAGACTGAGCTATCCAGCGCGACCACACATGGGACCGCTCACCAGGAAGGCTTGCAGGCCACGGTCCGTCGACTCGACGGCGAAAACGAAACGCTGCGCCAACGCCTCGATACCGAACAGGCGACTAACGCGGCGCTCCGCGACCGGATCGATGCGCTGCACGTCGAATTGCGCCAAAGCACCGAGCACTATGCGCAACAGATCAAGGACGCCGTCGCCGAAGCTGAGCGCCGTGTGAAGCCAATGCTGGTCGAACTCGATTCCTTGCGCAGTATGGCGGCCACCTACCAATCGGGGGTGCGTGACGCCAGTCGCAAGGAATTCGAGTTTATTCAGCAACTCGCTTCAGCCAAGGCCCGCGGCGACCGGCTCGACGCGCAACTACGCGAGCAGTCGGACGAAGTGGATGTTTTGGCAAAAGAAGTTGCGGCGCTGCGCGGCCAGCAGGACATCGATCCCGCCGTCGCGAACCTGTTGTGTTCGCTGGTCGAAGCGGGCAGGCTCACGACCGACGAGCTGGCGATGATCGGTACCGCGGTGGACGGCCATGTCACGCTGCCGCTGCGCTGCCCAAAATGTGAGGAAGGTGAGCCGGAGCTGTCGCAAGTGGATCACCGCTTCGAGCTGCAGTGTCCGGAATGCGATCACTCGTCAGGACCCGGCGAATCAAGGCTGGAGGCGGTTAGCCGGTTTTTGTCGAGCGGATCGATTGCAGCGTCGACATGACCGCCCGGCGCGGGTGTCATAACGGATAAATCGCTAAAGGTGAGGAAATTCGGGACCTGAAGGGTGAGTATTTTCAGGGCCCGTCTACTCACCCTTTTCTCGTCAAACACCCGTCGCGCCTAGGCGTGGGTAATGGCGGGGCGGCTGGATCCGGTTCATCGACGATTGGCAAATCCTGCTGATCCATCCATCTTTGCCATGCCCGATACAAACGGTTGGCAGACACGGCCTGGACAAATCCCAGCCACTGCCCGACCTGTTCCGCCTCAACCCCGCTCTCGAACAGATCTGCGGCGAAGGTGTTGCGCAAAGTTTGCGGACTGGCGCGTGAGGCTCGCGACGCGGCGATGCCTGCGGCGTCGATCAACGCATCGACGCCGCGCAGCATGGTCGCCTTGTGCATTGGGCGTCCCGAAGGCGAAGCGGGAAAGACCAGATTGCCGGCCAGTTCGGAAAGGCGCCGTTCCGCAAGCCATGCATCGAGAACGGCGGCCGCGAAGGGCGCGAGTCGGGTACGGCGCGTCAGCATCGGATTCGCGGACTCGATCGTGACCCACGGTGAGCCGACGTTCACGCAACTAACCGTAAGTGCTGCCGCCTCGCCGGTCTTGACGCCGCCGCCGAGAAACACAGCGATCAATGCACGGTCACGTCGCTCTCTCCAGCGCTGCGCGGCTGACAAGGCCGGCAAGGGCGAAAACAGATGTGCAATGAGCGCCGCGCGTTCTGCATGATTGAGAAACCCGGTCGGCTCGTTATCGCGTGCATTCCGCCATGCTGCTTCGCCATCCTGAGCAATGAAGCGCGCAGGATTGGTCGACGCGGATTCAATTTCGCGTACGTGGTCCAGTACCCGTTCAATGAGCCGCAAATACCTGACACGTTGCGGTTTTCGGATCTCAAGGCCGCCCACGAATTCGGCGATGGTTTGCGTATCGACCGTGACCAGACTCTTTTGGCGAACCGCCAGCCAGTCGAGGAAAAGCCCCCACTGCGCTTGATAGACTTCAGCAGAAGAGTGCCTGAAATGTTGCTTGGCAAGCCACGCGTCGAACGCGATTTGCGGATCGCGGCGCCAGTCTTCCCGTTCCTGATCGAAGAGATCAGTTGACGGTGCAGGGCGTGGAACCGGGTCGGACAGATTGGGAGGTGGCATACGCTATCCTTCCGTTAGTTGCGCATATTGTAGGTGGCAACCGATGAAAGTACAGCGCCTGAGTCAGTCGCCCCACGCCCGCGCGTGCTTTAGCGGCGCGTCTTTAGATGCAGGTTGTGCGGCGCGGCGTGCCGCCTCTTCATAGGCCGAGACGGCAAACGCGAACACTGCCGGCAATGCGGTGGATGTGCCGAAGTCCACCGCTTCGTCCGTTTCCGGATAAGGCAACTCGGACGGGCGCTGGAACAGTCCGAGCATGATCGCGTCGTGCCGGCTGGCAAACCCGAGGTCCGCCAACGCTTCGGCTTCGATTGCATGAAGCAGGCGCCATGAGAGCGGCACCTGCTGGACGATGTAGCGCGCGGCGATGTTGCGCACGATGTGTTCAAGATCGCGCGCCGCGGTTTGATAGCGCAGCGCGGCCAGAGCATGCTCGGCTTGTTCGGTGGTCAGGTCGTTCATTATCGGCTCCAGTCGACACCCTGTACTGTACAAATATACAGTGTCTCGCGCAACCTCGGCCGAGCGGACAATTCAGTCCAATTCAGACATCAACCTACAACGGTGCGTCTGCCCCTCAGCCGTGAATCACCACCAGCAGCGCTTTCGCCTCGCCCTTCCCGGCGTTGCGGATCGCGTGCGGCTCGTCAGCGACATAGCGCGCGGTGTCCGCGGCCTTGAGCCGCTTCGTCGCGCCCGCCGCCTCGATCTCGATCGATCCCTGCAGCACCGTCAAATGCTCACGCGTGCCGGGTTCGTGCGCGTTCGACACCAGCGCCCCACCTGGCTGCAACGTCAGTTCGTACCACTCGAACTTGCCGGCCAATTCGATCGGGCCCCAGACACGCAACTGATACTTGGCCTCGTGCCCGTTCAAAGTCGGGATGTCGTGCGGCCCGGAGACGGCGATCGCCTCCGGCGCCTTCTGCGGCGCGAACAGCGAATCGAGGCTAACGCCGAGCGCGTTCGTCAGACGCCAGGCGACCGCGATGGTCGGATTGGCCTTGTCGCGTTCGATTTCCGAGAGCATCGATTTCGACACGCCGGCCGCGCGCGACAGGTCGTCGAGCGTCATGCGCCGTTCGGCGCGCAGACGCTGAATCTGCTCGCCGACGCGAGGCGGCGCCGCGATCGCCGGGACCGGACTCGCGCCTGAACTGGGTGCCGCGTTGGCTGCTGCGCGGCGGATTCCCGAACTTGCCATTTACTGACCTATCGTTTAGAGTTGTTCGACATACCGGATTTTAGTTCGGAAAAACGAAAATATCCGATAAAACTGACTGCCGACTATAACAGCCCGCCTCGACGTCGAACATGCCGCAAGTGCCAAGCATGTCGCGCGTGGGCGCATCACCCTTTCAGGAGTCTGGTTCATGCGTGACCTTTACCTCGCCCATCTGCGCGGCACACTCGAGCAGATCCGCGCCGACGGTTTTTACAAGAACGAGCGCGTGATCGCCAGCCCCCAGTCGGCTGACGTGCGTCTTGCGAACGGCGCGGAAGTGCTGAATTTCTGCGCGAACAACTATCTTGGTCTGGCTAACGACGAACGGCTGATCGAGGCCGCCAAGCTTGGCCTGGATAACGACGGCTTCGGCATGGCGTCGGTGCGCTTCATTTGCGGCACGCAAACCGTGCACAAAGACCTCGAAAAGGCCCTGGCCGCATTTCTGCAAACCGACGACTGCATCCTCTACTCCAGTTGTTTCGATGCGAACGGCGGTCTGTTCGAAACCCTGCTCGACGACAACGACGCCATCATCAGTGATGAACTCAACCACGCGAGCATCATCGATGGTGTGCGGCTTTCGAAGGCGAAGCGCTTTCGTTACAAGAACAATGACCTCGTGGATCTCGAAGCCAGGCTGCAAGAAGCGGATGCCGCCGGCGCACGCTTCAAGCTGATCGCCACCGACGGCGTCTTCTCGATGGACGGCATCATCGCCGACCTCGCAGGCATTTGCGATCTCGCCGACCGCTACGGCGCACTCGTGATGGTCGACGATTCGCACGCGGTCGGTTTCGTCGGCGAACATGGGCGCGGCACGCCGGAACATTGCGGTGTGCTGTCGCGCGTCGACATCATTACCGGCACGCTAGGTAAAGCACTAGGCGGCGCATCGGGCGGCTACGTTGCAGCGCGCCAGGAAGTCATCGATCTGCTGCGTCAACGCTCACGTCCCTATCTGTTCTCGAACACGCTGACACCGAGCATCGCCGCCGCCTCGCTGAAAGTACTTGAATTGCTCGCCAGCGACGAAGGCGCGCAACTGCGTGCGCGCGTGCGCGAAAACGGCGCGCATTTCCGCCGCGCGATGAGCGCGCTCGGCTTCACGCTCGTGCCCGGCGAACACCCGATCATTCCGGTCATGCTCGGCGACGCGCAACTTGCATCGAACATGGCCGACGCGTTGTTGAAGGAAGGCGTGTACGTGATCGGCTTCTCGTTCCCCGTGGTGCCCAAAGGCCGCGCGCGAATTCGCACGCAAATGAGCGCCGCACACACGCCGGAACAAATTGATCGAGCTGTCGACGCATTTGCGCGCGTCGGCCGTCAACTCGGTGTCATCTGAAGCGGAGGCGCACATGAAAGCATTGGCAAAACTCGAACGCGCACCGGGCCTCACGCTGACGGATGTGAAGAAGCCCGAAGTCGGTCACAACGACGTGATGATCCGCATCACGCGCACCGCGATCTGCGGTACCGATATCCACATCTGGAAATGGGACGACTGGGCGCAGAAGACGATTCCGGTACCGATGCATGTCGGCCACGAATACGTCGGTGAAATTGTGGAAATGGGTCAGGAAGTGCGCGGCTTTGCGATCGGCGATCGCGTGTCGGGCGAAGGCCATATCACCTGCGGCTTCTGTCGCAACTGTCGTGCAGGACGCCGGCATTTGTGCCGCAATACGGTAGGCGTTGGCGTGAATCGCGAAGGCGCATTCGCCGAATACCTCGTGATTCCCGCGTTCAACGCGTTCAAGATCCCGCCTGAAATCTCCGACGATCTCGCCGCGATCTTCGATCCGTTCGGCAACGCCACGCACACGGCGCTGTCGTTCAACCTGGTTGGCGAAGACGTGCTGATCACCGGCGCCGGACCGATCGGCATCATGGCGGTGGCGATTGCGAAACATGTCGGCGCACGCAATGTGGTGATTACCGACGTCAACGACTATCGCCTCGAACTCGCGCGCAAGATGGGCGCAACGCGTGCGGTGAACGTCTCGCGTGAATCGTTGCGCGACGTGATGGCCGATCTGCACATGGCCGAAGGTTTCGACGTCGGGCTGGAAATGTCAGGTGTACCGAGCGCTTTCACCAGCATGCTCGAAGCGATGAACCACGGCGGCAAGATTGCGCTGCTCGGCATTCCGCCCGCGCAGACCGCGATCGACTGGACCCAGGTGATCTTCAAAGGCCTCGAAATCAAGGGCATTTATGGCCGCGAGATGTTCGAGACCTGGTACAAGATGGTCGCGATGCTGCAGAGTGGTTTGGATCTGTCGCCGATCCTCACGCACCATTTCAAGGTCGACGATTATCAGGAAGCGTTCGCCACGATGCTCTCAGGCGAGAGCGGCAAGGTCATTCTCGACTGGACCGCTGCATGATTTGAAAAAGCGCTGCATTCAAGCGCAACCGCTGAAATAAAACGCCCGCACCGCGCTCACGCGCCTGCGGGCGTTTTTTCGAACTCAGCCTGAATACGCACATGAATATCGTCGCCGACAGCCGGATACCACGTCGACAAACCGAACTTCGCGCGGCTGAAATGACCCTCCGCGGAAAAGCCGAGCGTGTCTTTTTTCGTGAGCGGATCGGGCGCGAAGCCGTTGAAGGTCACATCGAGCGTCACAGGTTGCGTCACGCCGTGAATCGTCAGATCGCCGGTCAACGTGCCGCGCGATTCGCCGGTGCGCTCAAAGTGCGTGCTGGTGAAGCGCACCTCCGGATAGCGTGCGACGTCGAGCATGCTGTCGCTTTTTACCATCTTGTCGAGTAGCGGCACATTCGTATCGATGCTCGCGGCGTCGATCGTGATCGCCACGGTACTCTTGTCCATCCCGCCTTCGTTCCAGTCGAGTTGTCCCTGTCTGCGATCGAAGCGCATCGTAAAGCGCGAGTACTTGAAGTGATCGATGTCGAAGGTGATGCTGCAATGGTCCCGATCGAGATCGTAGCGACCGGCCGGTACGCGTGCTTCGTTCTGGCTGACCGTATGGGTGAGTACTCGAACGGGCACGCAACCTACCGAAGTCAGCAGCGCTGCGCTGAGCAACGCGCGCACAAATGTGACGCGGACAATAGAGAGGCTCATGAAATTCGTTCCAGTTGATCGACCATCACCACGATAGCAGTAAGCATAGCAATCCGCCGAAGCGCACAAAAACTTGACGAAGGAGAATGATCGTTCTACCCTTCGCACATGGCTACTCAAAACCCAACTGAATTGGCTGCGTCCGGCAGCAGCGCGCGTGAAAGGCTGCTCGATGCCGCGGAGGCGTTGATCTACGCCGGCGGCATTCATGCCACCGGCGTAGATGCAATCGTCAAGCAATCCGGTACTGCGCGTAAAAGCTTTTACACGCACTTCGAATCGAAAGACGCGCTTGTCGCCGCCGCGCTGGAGCGGCGCGACGAACGCTGGATGAACTGGTTTATCGCGGGCACGTTGCAGCACGGCAAGACTGCGCGCACGCACCTGCTCGGCATGTTCGATGTGCTGCGCGAATGGTTTGCGTCGGAGGACTTTCACGGTTGCGCGTTTCTGAACGCGGCCGGCGAAATCACCTCCGCGGAGGATCCGATCCGGATCGTCGCGCGTGAACACAAGGAACGCCTGCTCGTGTTCGTGAGAAGCCAGTGCGATGACTACGCGGCCGAATCGGGCATGGACGCGCGCCGCGCCGCGCGCCTGTCGCGCCAATGGCTGATCCTGCTCGACGGCGCCATCGCCGTGGCGCTGGTGAGCGGCGAGGCCGATGCCGCGCTCGACGCGCGAGCCGCCGCTGAAGCCTTGCTCAATACCGAGTCCGCAAGCGAATCGAACCCACTCGCAGGTAAATCCGCGAGCAGGTCCCCGAGTGAAGCCCGAAGCAAACGACCGCCATCCCGGCGCACAGAAACCTGACTGAGGAAACACACACCATGGCCGACCCGATCGAAACCCGCCCGCCACTCCCGCCGTTCACACGCGAAACTGCGATCCAGAAGGTGCGCGCCGCGGAAGACGGCTGGAATACCCGAGACCCTGAACGCGTGTCGCTCGCGTACACACCGGATAGCGTCTGGCGCAACCGTGCCGAGTTCACGCATGGCCGCGCGGAGATCGTCGGCCTGTTGCGTCGCAAATGGGCAAAGGAACTCGACTACCGCCTGATCAAGGAACTCTGGGCATTCACGGATAACCGTATCGCCGTGCGCTTTGCCTACGAATGGCACGACGACTCGAACAACTGGTTCCGTTCCTACGGTAACGAGAATTGGGAGTTCGATGAGCACGGGCTGATGGCGCGCCGTCATGCCAGCATCAATGATCTGCCGATTCGCGAGGCCGACCGTCTTTATCATTGGCCGCTCGGCCGCCGTCCTGACGACCATCCGGGCCTGTCCGACCTCGGCCTCTAGACCTTTCTCCGACATTGAAGGTGGACACCTGCCGGGTGTTCACCGCTCTGCCATCGGTTCTCCGTTATCGTTGCGTCTGCGCCGTGGGGCACGTCCCGTGCCCGCGCGTCCGAGCGTGTCCTCCACATCGCCCGTGCGGGTTGAGTTACAGTGCGCGACGGACGACAAGCAAGAATACCTAGAACATAGATCACACCGGCGTTCGATCGGTGGCGGAGAATACATGCATTTTCGTCAGACAAAAAAGCAGATTCGACACGCGGCCGTAGCGCTCGTCGCGAGCCTGGCCGCAGCCTCCGCTGCGCATGCGGGCAATTGGTGCGAGGGCGGCGTATGGGTCGACGCAATGCTTGGCTCGTATCACATCAATCCCGACCCCAACACTCATTTCGAGGAGTTCAATCCGGGCCTTGGCGTCGAATGTTGGCTCAACAATCAATGGGCGCTGACTGCCGGCGGTTTTCGCAACTCGCTGCGGCGCCCTTCTTATTATGGCGGCGGTGTCTGGGCGCCCGAGTTCGCGCACTGGGGCATCGTGCGGATTGCTGCGATCGGCGGGATCATCTCGGGCTATAACTACGGCAACTGGGGCCTCGGCCGCAACCACACGATCGGGCCAGTGGTCGCGCCGATCGTGATGGTCGACTACAAGCGCGTCGGGGCTAACTTTATTCTGATTCCGCCGATCCCCTCGGACAAACTTCCGTTCACGATCGGGTTTCAGGTGAAGGTGAAGTTCTAGTCTGCAAAGGTGAGCGATTCCAGGATGGTGAGGAATTCCAGGAGATGGCGTCATCGTGATCAAAGGTGAGGATCGCCAGGAAATATCGTCAACACCGCTAAAGGTGAGGAATTCCAGGAGACGCACTACCTCGACGAAAGGTGAGCGGTTCCAGGGAGCATGACATCACGTCGGTAAAAGGTGAGCGGTTCCAGGAGGTGTCGCCATATCAGCGAGCGGTGAGTCGTTTCATGAGCCGAACTGCACCGTGGAAGCTAGCAAAGCCACGCCAAGGTGAGGCGTTCCAGGAGATCGCTCGGCAAAGGTGAGCGATTCCAGGAGGTGAACAATCGCCGCGTTGAGTACGCACCTGAAACAAGGTGAGGATTTCCAGGAAGTCTTCGTTATAGTCGCCGAAGGTTCGAACGGCGGGATCGCTGCGGATTATTCCGTTGCACCGTCGACGCCGCTAACAGAGCACTAAGACCCTAGGTGCTCTCCCGCTCGATCAGACTGAATCCCACATCGACGATGGGCTCACTGCCAGCGCGATTTTCAATCCGATCGACCAGCATGGTCGCCGCAAGCGTTCCGATTCTTGTGCCGTCGACTCTCATGGTCGACAACGGTGGCGTGGTGTCTTTCGCAAAATTCAGATCACCGTAGCCAATCACACGCAGTTTCTCTGGCACCGAGATATCCCGGTACTCCGCTTCCATCAACACGCCCAGCGCCAGAATATCCGCGCCGCAAAAAACGGCGTCGATATCGGCATGCGTATCGAGCAAGCCTTTCAGCGCCCGTCGCCCGTCACCCAGATTCGCAGGTGACTCGACCGTCACGACAGGGATGGAGGAGATTGCTTTGCCATTTCCGAACGCTTTGAGGAACGCTTTGGTGCGGGCCTTCGCGCGCCGGTCGCTGGGTGTGACGACAGCGGGCCGCCGCACGCCACGCGTCTTCAGAAAATCCGCAGCAGCCTTCCCAACGTTCTCATGAGAGAAGCCGACCAGCATGTCAATAGGCTCGCGTGTCAGGTCCCAGGTCTCGACAACAGGAATGCCGCACGCGCGCAGCTTTTGCCTCGCACTCTGCGAATGAATGACGCCGGTCAGTACGATGCCGGCGGGCCGGCGGCCAATCACCGCATCAAGCAGGGCGTCCTCGCGCGACTCGTCGTATCCGCTTTGTCCAATCAGCAACTGGTAGCCCGCTGCGGCAAGCTCGGTCGTCAGGGCCCCGACGGTTTCCTGAAACACGCTCCCGGCCATCGCGGGGATCAACGCGACGATGAGACGGCTGCGAGTCGACGCCAGCGAACCGGCGATGAGGTCAGGGGTGTACCCGGTTTGCCGGACGGCCGCCTGGACGCGCTCCAGCGTATCGACCGAAACCAGCTCCGGCGTGTTCAGTGCGCGTGAGACGGTCACTTTCGTCACGCCGACGAGCGCCGCGAGATCGCTCAGGGTCACGCGGCCGGAATTCTTGCGGGCGCGCCGGGAGGCACTGCGTTCGACAGGGGCAAGCAGGGTAGTAGGCGGTTTGCTCACGACGTTGATCACTCAGGCCCAAAAAAAGTTGCTGGCGATTATGGCAAAACCATACTACCATGCGTCCTATGTTACCGGTTACATGAACCGGTAACATAAATTAGAAGAAAGGCGATTGGCGCGAACCGAGTGCGTGCGCCCAGGACTTGAGAGACAGGAGAGCAGCATGTCGGAGGCTGGTACGGTGTTGAGCGAGCCGCTGATCCGGCTTAACGCCGCGGACAATGTACTGATCGCGCGAGAATCGCTGTCGATCGGGCAGCAACTGTGCATCGGCGAGGCGACGATCCGCATCCGCGCGCAGGTCACCGCGGGCCACAAAGTAGCCGCCCATCGCATCCCGCGTGGTACGCCGATCCGTAAATACGACACGGTCATTGGCCTTGCGGCTCGCGACATCGAGGCGGGTGATCACGTCCACACGCACAACATCGAACTGATCGATTTCGAGCGCGATCCGGGCTTCTGTCTCGATGTGCGTCCGGTTGAGTACGTTGCAGAAGCTGAACGGGCCACATTTAACGGCATTGTTCGGCCCGATGGGCGAGTCGCGACGCGCAACTTCATTGGGATTCTGGCATCGGTCAACTGTTCGTCGACCGTTATCAAGAATATCGCCGCCTGGTTTACGCCGGAGCGGCTTGCGCCTTATCCGAATGTCGATGGCGTGGTCGCGTTCGCGCAGACAAGTGGCTGCGGGATGTCCTCGCCCAGCGAGCACTTCGACGTCCTGCGCCGGACGCTCGCCGGCTATGCGCGTCATCCCAATCTCGCCGGGGTGTTGATCGTCGGGCTAGGCTGCGAGCGTAATCAGGTGGGCGACCTGCTCGATTCACAAGGGCTTCATGTCGGTACGTCGGTCCACGCGTTGGTGATGCAGGACGAAGGTGGCACCCGGGCAACGATCGAAGCGGGCATCGCTGCCATACAGAAGATGCTGCCGTCGGCTAACGATATCGAGCGTCGTCCGGTGTCGGCGAGCCACCTCAAAATCGGTCTGGAATGTGGCGGTTCCGATGGCTTTTCGGGCATCACGGCCAATCCAGCTCTAGGCGCAGCTATGGACCTTCTGGTGCGTCACGGCGGCACGGCGATTCTTTCCGAAACCCCTGAAATTCACGGCGTCGAATACATGCTGACGCGCCGTGCGGTGACACCGGAGGTCGGCCAGAAACTGCTCGACCGGCTCGCATGGTGGGAGCGCTACACGCGCGGCCACAACGGTCAGTTTAACGGTGTCGTCGGGCCGGGTAATCAGAAGGGTGGACTCGCCAACATCTTTGAAAAATCGCTCGGATCGGCGATGAAAGGCGGCACGACGCCGCTGCAGGCCGTCTATGAATACGCCGAGCCTATCGACCGGGCGGGCTTCGTCTTCATGGATTCACCAGGCTACGATCCCGTTGCGGTGACCGGGCAGATTGCAAGCGGCGCAAACCTGATCTGCTTCACGACCGGCCGCGGTTCCATGTTCGGCTCGAAGCCCGCGCCCACCCTCAAGCTCGCGAGCAACACGCCGATGTTCAAGCGGTTGCGCGACGACATGGACATCAATTGCGGACTTGTCCTTGATGGTGAGCGGTCGGTCGAGGAGATGGGGAAGGATATCTTCGAGCACATCCTCCGGGCCGCGTCGGGTGAGCACACCCGTAGTGAATTGCTCGGGCTGGGCGACCACGAGTTTGTGCCCTGGCATATGGGCATCGTGAGCTGAAACGCCACCTCATTCCTACAAAAAAAGCGGAGACAGAGATTGAACCAAGCCTTGCAACAGGCGCCACGCAGCAAAGTGCGCTGGCTGGTGGCTGGTCTGATGTGGTCGGCCATTGCCATCAACTATATCGACCGTACGGTGCTGTCCGCCGCGGCCCCTCATCTTCAGGCGGAGTTCCATCTCAGTGCGATGGAGATGGGCATCGTGATGTCGGCGTTCTTCTGGTCGTATGCATTGCTGCAATTGCCTGCAGGCATGCTCGCCGATCGCTTCGGACAGAAGATCGTGCTGGGTGCGTCCGTATTCTGGTGGTCGCTTGCGACGGCCGTAACCGGACTCGCTACCGGCTTCAAGTCCCTCGTGCTCCTGCGGGTCATGCTGGGCATCGGCGAAGCGGGCGCCTACCCCAGTAACGCGGGCATCGCCTCGCGATGGTTTCCGCGCAAGGAACGCGCAACGGTGGCGGGCATCTTCGATAGCGGATCGAAGCTTGGGGGCGCGGTGGCGCTGCCGCTGATCGCCTGGCTGCTGGCGACGTTTGACTGGAAGGTCACCTTTGCGATCACCGCTGCGCTGGGTCTCATCTGGTGCGTCGTCTGGGTGTTGGTGTTCAGGGACTCGCCGGCTGATCACCGGCGCGTGAATGCGGCCGAGCTTGCCCATATCCACGATGGCGAAGCGGTGTCGCGCAGCGACAGCGTGGGCGCGGCCGCCGATGTACCCTGGCACAGGCTCTTCGCGCATCGGAACATCTGGGCGATGTGCATTGGCTTCTTCATGATCAACTACAACTCGTACTTCTTCATCACCTGGCTGCCGACGTATCTCGTCAAGGAACGCGGCATGAGCCTGATGGAGATGGGCTTCATGGCTTCGCTACCGCTCATCCTTTCGATGATCGTCGAGGTATTCGCGGGCTGGGCCTCCGATCGTGTGTATGCCTCCGGAAAGTTGTCGCTCACCGCGACCCGAAAACTGTTTCTCGTCGTCGGCCTGGTGATGGCGTCGAGCATTGGACTCGCGGCGTTCGCCACTTCTCCGCTCGTGGCCGTCGCATTGCTCTGCGTGGCGAAGTCGGGCACGACCGTCGCCGCCTCTCAGGTCTGGGCGCTACCGGGTGATGTCGCGCCGGGGAACATGGTGTCGCGGGTGGCGGGCATCCAGAACACCGTCTCCAACATGGGCGGCGTGGTCGGGCCGATCGTCACCGGCGCGATCGTCGGTGCAACCGGTTCGTTCATTCCTGCGCTGCTGTTCTCGTCGGGGCTGATCGTGATCGCGATCCTCAATTACCTGTTCCTGCTCGGAAAGGTGGAGCCCATTCAATTCAATCAAGTCCCCGTGGAGGCTAGAAATCGTGATGAACGCAACGTCGATGTCAGCGCTTAACCCATTCAAGGCGGCGCTTGCAAACGGTCAACGACAGATCGGCTTCTGGCTTTCGATGGCCGATGCTTACTTGGCCGAAGTCAGCGCGACCGCAGGCTTCGAGTGGCTGTTGATCGACGCCGAGCACGCCCCGAACGACGTGCGCAGCATTCTTGCGCAATTGCAGGCGATCGCGCCGTATTCCGCCGAAGCCGTCGTGCGACCCGTGAACGGTGATCCGGCGCTGCTCAAGCGCTTACTCGATATCGGCGCACGTAACCTCCTCGTTCCGATGATCGATACCGCGGTTCAGGCCCGCGCTTGCGTGGCCGCCGTACGCTATCCACCCCATGGAATTCGTGGTGTGGGCAGTGCGGTGGGACGTGCGTCGCGCTGGAGCTCGCGTACTGACTATCTGGATATCGCGGACAGTGAAATTTGCCTGCTCGTGCAGGCGGAGACGGTCACAGCGCTCGACAATCTCGAAGCGATATGCGCGGTTGACGGCGTGGATGGCGTCTTCATCGGGCCTGCGGATCTGGCCGCGTCGATGGGCCATCGCGGCAAGCCCGCCCATCCGGAAGTGCAGAACGCGATCGAAGCGGCGATGCGCACCATCATCGCCTCCGGCAAGGCGGCCGGCACGTTGACCTCGGACCCGGTGCTCGCGCGTCGCTATCTCGAGCTTGGATGCACATTCGTCGCGACCGGCGTGGACATCCTTATGTTTGCGAACGCGGCACGAAAGCTCGCCCGGGAGTTCATCGAGCAGTGAAGAATGGTGAGGAATTCCAGGAGATGGCGCCACCCCGATCAACGGTGAGGAATTCCAGGAGACGACATCATCTCCGTCAGAGGTGAGTCACTCCATGAGTCGAACAGCACCTTGGGAGCATGCAAAGCCGTACTAAGGTGAGGAATTCCAGGAGATGATCTGCAAAGGTGAGCGATTCCAGGAGGTGAGGAATCGCCTTGCCGAGCGCGCACCTCAAATAAGGTGAGGATTTCCAGGGAGTCCTCGTCATGGTCGCCGACGGTGATGCAGCGAGTGCTCCAACCCTCACCCTAGTGTGCGCCGGCGCAGGACTGATACCGCCAATCTCCTTACATCCTCTTCCATATACAAACAAAGCGTGAGCGCGACACCTTGCTCAGCGCCACGCCGTAAAAGCCGCGTGAACTGCGCCACGCGGCGATGCACACCAGGACTCTGCGCGGCAGAAGTGACCACGCCCTCGCCATCTTGTAACGCTCTCGTAAAACATGATCTTTCGCTCGTTGATAAGTTGCGGATAACGCGTGTCGTCGCCACTCGAGCAACGACTTTGCGTCACCGTAGATCTAACGATGGAGAAAGCATGAAGAAGCTGTTGGCAATCGCGGCGCTGGCCGCACTGAGCGCAACCTTGAGCGGATGCTGGTGGGGGCCGCCTCCAGGTTGGGGCGGCGGAGGCCCGGGCGGGGGTGGACCTGGTGGCGGCGGACCGCACGGTGCGATCGTCGTCCCTGGCCAGGCCGCTCAGGTCTAGGCCAGAAACTAGGCGGGAAACGTAATCGTCACTACAAACCCGCCGGCGGCGGCGTTATCGGCATGAAAAGCGCCGCCGTTATATCGCACGAGGCGCCGCACGATCGCGAGCCCGAGCCCGCAGTGCGCATCGCCGCTACGCGCTTCATCGAGTCGCACGAACGGTTGCAGCGCACGATTCAGTTGACCGCTTGGAATGCCGCCGCCGTGATCGCGTACCTCGAGCGTGTATTGGCCGTCGCGGCGGGCCGTCGAAATTTCCACCGTCGGCTCGCCGTAAGTGAGTGCGTTCTCGATCAGATTGGTCAGAATCCGGTCGAGGTCGACAAGCGGCAGACCAAAACCATCGCCGGCTTGTAGATCGAGGCGCACGAGCGAATCGTCCGCGAGGCTGTCGCCGTAATGCCGGCGACAGTGGGCATCGACGCTGGTGCTTGGCGAGGTATCCGCCGTCTCACGTGCGAAGTCGAGAAACTGCGTGACGATGCGTGACAACGACTCCGCGTCCCGCAAAAAGCCGCGGCGATTCGCTTCATCAGGCAGCAGATCCGCGCGCACCTGCATGCGCGTGATCGGCGCACGCAGATCGTGCGCCACGCCGGCCAGCATCACCGCGCGCTCCTGCTCGGCCTGCGCAAGTTCGTGCACCATCTGATTGAAGTCGCCGATCAGCTCTTTCAATTCGCGTGGGCCGCTCGCCTCCACGACCGGCGCCCGATGGCCGATGCGGAACTCGCGCGCTGCGAGTGCGAGCCGGTGCAATGGCCGTTGCAATTGCCACGCGCCGAGCAGCGCGATGATCACCGCCAGCACCAGCATCGTCGCGGACGCGCCCAGGAAGAGACGCGCCGGCAGCGTCGCGTTTTGCATTTTGAGCCAGCCTGGATTGCCCGCGTAATGGACCCAGACCGTGCCGTTCTCGCCGTCGGCTACGACCTGGCTGCCTGCCGGCAACTTCCGGCGCAAGTCGCGTTCGAACGGACCCGAGGTGTTCTCACACGGCGCGGGACAGCCATACCGGATCGCGTCTTGCGCGCTCACATAGGACACACCGAGCGTTGCCGCGACGTGGGAAGCGGCGAGCGGGCCGTCGCGTCCCGCCTCAACCGCGAGCAGCAAAGCGCGTTGCGCGTGACCCGCGTCGATCTGGCCACGGTCACGGTCCACGAGAACGATTGCGGTGATATGCACCAGCACGATCAGGCTCACCGTCATCAATGCGAGCCGGCCAAACAGTGTGTTAAAGGGATTCTTCATCGTCATTGCTGCCGGGCACGAACATATAGCCGATGCCGCGTATGGTCTGGATCCGGCGCGGATTGGCCGGGTCATCTTCAAGCAGACGGCGCAGGCGCCACACCGGCACGTCGATACCGCGTTCGGTCACTTCCGAGTGCGGCCCATGCAACAGATCGACGAGCTTCGAGCGCGACAGCGTTTCCATTGGATGCGCGGCGAGCACTTCCAACAGCGCATATTCGCCGCCGGTCAGCTTGAGCGCTTCGTCATCGCGAAACAGGGTGCGCCTCGCGAAGTCGAGCCGGAAGCGGCCGAAGCGCAGCGCTTCACGCTTTTCGAGCGCCGTAGCCGTGGACCCCGACGATGGCTGCGCGTGCCGGCGCAACACCGCATGAATACGCGCGAGCAGTTCCTGCGGCATGAACGGCTTGCCGAGATAGTCGTCGGCGCCGAGTTCCAGACCGATTATGCGATCCACGCCGTCAGCGCGCGCCGTCAACATGATCACGGGAATCGTGTCGCCATGCGCACGCAATTGCCTGAGTGCGCTGAGTCCGTCGACGCCCGGCATCATCAGATCGAGCACGATGATCGAGGGCCGTTCGCGTTCCAGCCGGCGTGCCAGATGGTTCGCGTCGTGCAACACGGACATCTCGATGCCGCGTTGTTGAAAGAAGGTTCTGAGCAGGTCACGAAGGTCGGCGTCGTCGTCGACCAGTAAAACCTGGATGGGCGTGTCTGACATGGCTGGGCCCTGATCGATGAGGACAATTGACGGACGGCGCGGCCGCGCGCCTATCGCACGTCGCAATATAGCGAATCGCGCGGAGACAGCGGTTTCGGGTTCTTATCTGCGCTTACAGTTTATTACGGTGGCTGCTTTCGGTTCTATCTGGCTGCGTGAAGCAACCAAGACCAGTCAACGTCACACCGCCCGACTCTTCGCAACACCACGCGCTTCGTTACAACTCGTAATCCTCGCCTAAGCCACCGTAAGACGCCGCTCACTATGCTGGGCCACCTCTCGCCGCTGGTGGCGTTACGCGGTTTCCTTCGGGCTCAGTGTGTTGGTTTGCGTGCAGTGTCAAGCGCGTGGTCGACCGATACGTTTTCACTCGCCCCGCTTTAGCGAACAACGCATGCCAGACGGCCCTTTGTCGAATTGAGTCGAAGGATGCCCACAGCATGCCGAATAACCCTATCGCGTCCGGACCCTCCTCGCGCGTACCGAGATTCACACATCTTGCTGCTGCAGTCGTCGCCGCTTTTTTGTTGGCGGCTTGCGGCCAGCAGGCGCCCCATGGACCACCACAGTCCGTTCCTGAAGTAGGCGTCCAAACGATCGCGCCGCACCCTGTGGTGTCGAGTACCGAATTGTCCGGGCGACTGTCGGCAATCCGCGTCGCCGAAGTCAGGCCGCAGGTCGAAGGCATCGTCAGAAAGCGCCTCTTCACGGAAGGCTCACAGGTCGCGGCCGGCGCCGTGCTCTACCAGATTGACCCGTCCAGCTACCAGGCAACCTACGACCAGGCCGTCGGCACGCTCGCCAAAGCCGAGGCGACAGCGAGCGCCGCGCAGACGAAGGCCACCCGCTACGCCGAACTGTCGAAGATCGAAGGCGTGAGCAAGCAGGACTACGACGACGCCGTCGCCTCCCTGGAGGAAGCGAAGGCCGACGTGGTCTCCGACCGTGCCGCATTGAAGACTGCCGCGATCAATCTCGGCTACACGAAAGTCGTTGCGCCCATCGCGGGACGGATCGGCAAATCGAGCGTGACTGAAGGCGCGCTCGTCACTGCGGAGCAGACCACCGCGCTCGCGACGGTCCAGGCGACGACCGAGATGTATCTCGACGTCACGCGCTCTTCCGCCGACTGGTTGCGGCTGCAGAAAGAATTCGCCAGTGGCCAGTTGCAACAGGCGGGCTCGGACGGCGCGGTCGTTCATCTCGTGATGGAAGACGGCAGCACGTACACGCAGCCAGGCAAGCTGCTGTTCTCCGATATCACCGTCGACGCCACCACCGGCTCGGTCACCTTGCGTTGCGTGTTCACGAATCCGGATGGCGTGCTGCTGCCCGGCATGTTCGTGCGCGCACGGCTTGAAGAGGGCGTGAACCAACAGGCGATCACGGTGCCGCAACTCGCAGTCTCGCGTGCATCCGACGGTTCGGCGAGCGTGCTGACGGTCGGCGCCGACAACAAGGTCACGCAGACGCCCGTCACGGCCGACACCGCTTCAGGCGCCAACTGGCTCGTCACGCGCGGCCTCAAGGCGGGCGATCGCGTGATCGTCGCTGGTTCGCAGAAAGCGCGCGCGGGCGGCATTGCGAAGCCGGTCGAATCGCCCGCCATATCGGGCGCACCCGCCACCGCGGACACTACGTCGGCCGCACACAGCTAAAGCGAGACACTCATGGCAGGTTTCTTTATCAACCGACCGATCCTCGCGTGGGTTATCGCCATCGTTATCATGATGATCGGCGGCGCCTCCATCGGGACGCTTCCGGTCGAACAGTATCCGAGCGTGGCGCCCGTCTCCGTGCAGATCACGGCGACGTATCCGGGCGCCTCGGCTGAAACCGTGGCGACCACCGTCACGCAGGTGATCGAGCAGAAACTGAGCGGCATCGACCATCTGCTCTACATGTCGTCCACCAGCAGTTCGGCCGGACAGGCCACCATCACGCTCACGTTCCAGCAGGGCACCAATGCCGATATCGCCCAGGTGCAGGTACAGAACAAAGTCGAGCAGGCCAGTTCGTCGCTGCCGCAGACGGTTCAGGACCAGGGCGTGCAGGTTGCGAAGGCAGCCAATGCGTTTCTGATGATCGTGTCGCTGTCGTCCTCTGACGGCAGCATGAATTCCATCGATCTCGGCAACATCATCGCAACGCAGATCGAAGATCCGCTCACGCAGATCGACGGCGTCGGCGACGTGACGCTGTTCGGCGCGCAGCACGCCATGCGCATCTGGCTCGATCCGGTGAAGCTGCAGGCAGTCGGTCTGACTGCCGGCGACGTCACCACCGCGATCACGAATCAGAACGTGCAACTCTCGGTCGGCCAGATCGGCGGCTCGCCGTCCACGAAGACGCAGGCGCTCAACGCGACCATTTCGGCATCGAGCCTGCTCACCACGCCCGCGCAGTTCGGCTCGATCCTGCTGCGCGTGAACAGCGACGGCTCAAAGGTCATGCTGAAGGACGTCGCGCGGGTCGAGGTCGGCGGCGACGACTACAGCACGGAATCGCGTCTGAACGGCAAGCCGGCGGCCTCGCTCGCGGTCAAACTGGCGAGCGGCGCGAACGCGATGAGCGCAGCCAAAGCGGTGCGTGCCAAGCTCAACGAACTGAGCGGGCAATTGCCGCATAACGTGGTGGTCGACTATCCGTACGACACTACGCCGTTCGTGCGCATCTCGATCGAAGAAGTGGTGAAGACGCTGATCGAAGCGGTGATGCTGGTCTTCGTCGTGATGTACGTGTTCCTGCAAAACCTGCGCGCGACGTTGATTCCGACCATTGTCGTGCCCGTTGCGTTGCTCGGCACGTTTGCGGTGATGTCGGCGGTGGGATTTTCGATCAACGTGTTGTCGATGTTCGGGCTCGTGCTCGCTATCGGCCTGCTGGTGGACGACGCGATCGTGGTCGTGGAAAACGTCGAGCGGCTGATCGCGGAAGAGGGTCTATCGCCGATCGAAGCCACGCGCAAGGCGATGAAGCAGATCACCAGCGCACTGGTCGGCATTACGACCGTGCTGATCGCCGTGTTCATTCCAATGGCGTTTTTCTCGGGGTCCACGGGCGCGATCTACCGGCAGTTCTCGATCACGATCGTCGCGGCGATGCTGCTCTCCGTGTTCCTCGCATTGACGCTGACACCGGCGCTGTGCGCGACCATGCTGCGGCGCGCGGACGTCGAGCACCACACGAAGCGCGGCGTGCTCGGCTGGTTCAACCGTGTGCTGACTCGTGGAACCGATCGTTACGACTCGACGGTTGCGCGTGTGATCGGCAAGCCGATGCGCTATATGGTGATCTACCTGCTGATTGGAGGCGTGGTTGCGCTGCTCTTCATGAAGCTGCCGTCGTCCTATCTGCCGGACGAGGATCAGGGGTTCATCATCACGTCGATTTCCGCGCCCGCCGGCACACCTGCCGCGCAGACGCTGGAAGTCGTGAAACAGGTCGAGGCGTATTACCTCGGTCTTCCGCAGGTGGACAAGATCATCGCGCTGACCGGCTTCAGCTTCAACGGCTCGGGGCAGAACAACGGCCTGGCGTTTGTCAGGCTCAAGGACTGGAGCACGCGGCGCGGCAGCGACGCTTCCGCGGCGGCGATCATCCAGCGCGCCAACATGCACTTCGCCGCCTCGCACGACGCGCAGATTTTCGCGCTCAATCCGCCGGCCATTCAGGAACTCGGCACGCAGAGCGGTCTCGACTTCGAACTGGAAGATCGCGCCGGGCAGGGTCATGACAAGCTGATGGCCGCGCGCCAGCAATTGATCGCGCTCGCCGCGCAGGACAGCGCGCTAGCCGGCATGCGTCCCGGTGGCCTCGACGATACGCCGCAGTTCCATGTCGATATCGATCGCGAGAAGGCGAGTGCGCTCGGACTTTCAATCGCTGATGTGAACGACACGTTGCAGACGGCGTTCGGCTCGACTTACGTGAACAACTACGTCGATACGGGACGCATCCAGAAGGTCTATGTGCAGGCCGACGCGCCTTACCGGATGATGCCGTCCGATATTGGACGATGGTATGTGAAGTCCAGCACGACCAGCAGTTCGAGTACTTCAAGCAGCACCTCGACTACCAGTACGAGCAGTACGACCACCGCAGGCTACGACGGCCAGATGGTCCCGTTCTCCGCGTTCTCTACCGGCAAATGGACCTTCGGGCCGCCGCAGATCGAACGCTTCAACCGCACGCTGGCGATGGAAATCACCGCGCAAACCGGTGCGAACACCAGCACGGGCCAGGCAATGGCCGCCGTCGACGCGCTCGTGAAGAAGCTGCCCGCCGGCTTCGGCATCGACTGGACCGGGCAGTCGTACCAGGAGCGCCTTGCCGGATCGCAGGCGATCTACCTGTACGCGATTTCGCTGGTCGTGGTGTTCCTCTGTCTGGCCGGTCTGTACGAGAGCTGGTCCATTCCGATCGCGGTGATTCTGGTCGTACCGCTCGGCGTGCTCGGCGCGGTACTGGGTGCGCATATTCGCGGGCTGTCCGACGATATCTACTTCAAGGTCGGCTTGCTCGCGACCATCGGGCTCTCCACCAAGAACGCGATCCTGATCGTCGAATTCGCCAAGGACCTGCAAGCGCAGGGCCATAGCCTGATCGACGCCACGCTGGAAGCCGCGCGACTGCGTCTGCGGCCGATTCTGATGACATCGCTCGCTTTCGTGTTCGGCGTACTGCCGCTGGTCATCAGCACAGGCGCCGGTTCGGCGAGCCGGCATGCGATTGGCACCGGCGTGATGGGCGGCATGATCGCCGCGACGTTGCTCGCCATCTTTTTCGTGCCGGTGTTCTTTGTCGTCGTGCGCCGCCTGTTCGGCGAACACGGCGATGCCAAGCAACAGGAAGGTGTTGAATGATGAGACTCAAATTGAGCGCATGCGTGGTGGCGTTTGCCGTTGCCATGCTGACGGGGTGTACGCTAGACCCGCACTATGAACGACCTGCGGCACCCGTCGCGGTGGCTTATCCAAAAGGCGAGGCGTACGAGAGCACGAGCGCCGCGGCAGCGTCCACCGCGACGCCGGGCACGACCACTACCCCACCGCCGCTCGGCGCCGACATGGCCTGGCGCAGCTTCTTTCGCGACGAGCGTTTGCAACGGCTGATCGAGATCGCGCTCGACAACAACCGCGACTTGCGTGTCGCCGCGTTGAACGTGGCCGAGTACGAGGCGCAATATCGCATCACGCGTGCCGCGCTCGCACCGTCGATCAGCGCGAGCGGCAGCCTGACCCGCGAGCGCGGCTCAGGCGTGACGACCAGTTCCAGCGACGCGAGCGTCGGCACCACGTCATGGGAGATCGACTTCTTCGGACGCTTGCGCAGCCTCAAGCGTCAGGCCCTGGAAAACTATCTCGCGACGGATGCGTCGCGGCAGAGCACACAGATCAGCCTGATCGCGACAGTAGCGACCGACTACCTGACCCTGCTGTCCGACGAACGTCTCCTGCAAATCACCGAAGACACGGTCAAAGCGGACCAGTCGACATACGACGTGACCAAGCGCATTCAGGAGTTGGGCAATTCGTCGATGCTCGACGTGCAGCAGGCGCAAAACTCATTGGCGAGCTCGAAGGCGAGCCTTGCGTCTTACCGGCGTGCCGTCGCGCAGGACCGCAACAACCTGATCGCCGTGCTCGGCGCGCCGATTCCCGACGACCTTCCGCCCGCTTGCGAATTCGACGACGAGTCGATGTTCGCCGACATCGGTGCGGGCGTGCCGTCACTGCTGCTCACCCGTCGTCCCGACATCGTGCAGGCGGAGCATGCGCTGAAGGCGGCGAATGCGAACATCGGCGCCGCGCGCGCGGCGTTCTTTCCGAAGATCGAGTTGACGGCTTCGGCCGGTACGTCGAGTTCGACGCTTTCAAGTTTGTTCAAAGCGGGTACAGGTGCCTGGGCATTCGCGCCGAGCGTGTCGGTGCCGATCTTCGATTACGGCAGCAACAAGGCTTCGCTCGACGTCGCCAAGATCGAGAAACAGATCGAGGTCGCCGATTACGAGAGCACGATTCAGACAGCATTCAAAGAAGTCGCGAACGCGCTGACAGCGCGTGCCACTTACGTTGATCAGGTGGAGGCGGATCGCGACTATGTGACGTCATCGCAGCGGTACTACACACTTGCTCAGGCGCGCTACAAGGCGGGTACGGACAGCTTCCTCACTTTCCTCGACGCGCAGCGCACGCTCTACACCGCACAACAGCAACTCGCGTCGGATAGTCTGTCGCGACAGGCCAATCTAGTGACCTTGTACAAGGTATTAGGCGGCGGTTGGGAGGGAAGCTAAAAGCCGATAGGTGAGAACATTCGGGAGCGTGTGCGGTGATAATGTTGCTACCTGTCGACGCACTTTCGATTCGAAGGTGAGAAGATTCGGGAGGCCGCCCGAACGCAGCCACCTGCGCGTTACTTTCCATTCACACGGAGCATTTCCCCAATGACGCCCGACGCTTTCGGTGAAGAAATCAAGGCGGCACTCGTGCCGCACGCCGACGCTCAACGCGCGCTTGCGATGCGCGCTTACATGCGTGACCACTTCGAGTTCATCGGTGTGCCGACACCACTGCGGCGCCAAGCGGTATTGCCGGTGTTCAAGCGGCTGACGGTGGAGAATACCGATCATCTGCTGGCGTGTGCGAATGTCCTATGGTGGATGCCGGAACGCGAATTCCAGTACGTCGCGACCGATCTGTTGGCGCGTAAATGGAAGACGCTTGCGGCAGCAGACATCGCACACTTATTAAAGCTCGCACAGCGGAGCGCCTGGTGGGATTCGATCGATCCGCTGGCGGGTGTCGTCGGCGACGTGCTGAAAGCGGCGCGAGCACACACGCCGGGGGTGCAGGCCGCGATGGACGCGGCACTCCAGCATGACTCGCTGTGGGTTCGGCGCATTGCGATGATTCATCAACTCGGCTGGCGCGAGCATACCGACGAAGAGCGCCTGTTCGGGTACGCGCGTTCGCTGGCCGCGGAAAGTGACTTCTTCATCCGTAAGGCCATCGGTTGGGCGTTGCGGGACTACGCGTGGCATGCTCCCGACGCGGTGAGCACCTTTCTTTCCGCTTCGCGGGACATCATGTCGCCGCTTACCGTGCGCGAGGCGTCGAAGCATCTGCCGCCGATTCGCTGACGCACCTGGCGCAGAACATTTGCCGCTCGATTTGCTGTTCAGTTACCCGTTCACCTGACGGCGTATGTCAACGCAATGTACGCTTTTGCAAAAGCACTGCGCACTACAACGCGCAAATCAAAAAGGCCTGTGTTAACGGCCTTAAAACCAAGAACTTTAGAAGAATATTTAACCCTCCGGACGTGGCCAAAAACCCCGTAGTCATCGCTTAGTAACATGCGGCCAGAATAATGGCCTGTGCTGTACACACGACCAGATTTCGCAAATAACGCGCTGCCCCGATCGAGGGCTGACGCGAAGGCCATACCCCCGGGGGTTTCACATGACTATCCGTCATCGCATCACGCTATTGGTTGTCTTGATGTTCGTCGCCTTGTCGGCAATCGGTGGCTACGCCGTGTATCAAACGCGTGGCAGCGCAGGCGAAGTGCGCAAGGTGACCGAGGGCGTCGTCCCCAGTGCGCTGGCTTCCGCTGACCTCGTCTCGCAAGTCAAAGACGTACAGCTCGCGACCATGACCTTGGTCTACGCGCCGGACGCCAACATGGTCGCTCAGGCACAAGACGAACTGAAGAAGAAAAAAGCCTCGTTGCAACAGGCTCTCGCGCTGCAAGGCAAAGATGCCGCGAGCCATGCCCAGCAAGGCCTCGTTTCCCAGGCTAACGACAGTCTCGAGAACTACTTCTCCGCGATCGCCGAGACGGCAAAAATGAAGGCCGACGGCAAGAACGAACTCGCGCAAGCGTATCTGTTCGCCAACGTCGCACAGTATCGCGACGAACTCGAAGGCATTGTCGAAACCCTGCGCGTAGAGAAGAACCGTCAGAAAGATGATGCGATCACCGCACTGAACACCACGCTTTCTACAACTACGACGGCCATCGCCATCGTGACCGGTATTGCGATCATTCTGCTGACCTTCATCGGCACGCTGCTCTACCGTCAGATCACTCGCCCGCTCAGCCGCATGCAAGCCATGATGAGCGAGATCGCGTCGAGCCAGGATTTCACGCGCCGCGTGCCGGTGGGCCGGCTGGATGAGATCGGCCATTCGATCGTTGCCTTCAACGGCATGATCGAAAAGATCCAGGAAAGCTCGGCGCAACTCAAGCAGAAGACCGCCGACATCCAGGCCATGTTGCAGAACATGCAGCAAGGTATCTTGACGGTGATCGACGGCGCCGTGATCCACTCCGAGTACTCGGCGTATCTGGAAGACATCTTCGAAACGAAAGACATCGCCGGGCGCGGCCTGATGGATCTGGTGTTCTCGGATACCGATCTCGGCTCGGACGTGCTCTCGCAAGTCGATGCTGCCGCGCATGCGTGCCTTGGCGAAGACTGCATCAACTTCGCGTTCAATCAGCATCTGCTGGTCGGCGAAATTTCGAAGCGCATGCCCGATGGCCGCGTGAAGATTCTCGACCTAAGCTGGTCGGCGATCACCGACGAAAACGACGTTATCGGGCGCTTGATGCTGTGCGTGCGCGACGTCACCGAACTGCGCAAGCTCGCTGCGGAAGCCAGCGAACAGCGCCGCCGTCTCGACATGATCGGCGAGATTCTCGCGGTGAGCGAAGAGAAGTTCCATCATTTCATTGAAAGCTCCGCGGGTTTTGTCAGCGAGAACGAGCGCATCATTCGCAAGCACTCGGAAGCGGACCATGCGGCGATCGCCGAGCTGTTCCGCAACATGCACACCATCAAGGGCAATGCGCGGACCTACAACCTGGCGCACCTGACTAACGTCGTTCATGAAACCGAGCAGAGCTATCACGAACTGCGCCAACCGGACGCGGACCGTTCGTGGGATCAGGAACACCTGATGCAGGAGCTGACGCGCGTGCGCGAGGCGATCGAGAGCTACGCGAAGATCAACGAACATAGCCTCGGCCGCAAGAGCAAGGCCGGAGCGAATAGCGCCGGCAACGCTGGCCGCTACGTGATGGTCGAGAAGGATCAGATTCAGCAGACCCTGAGCATGCTGGACAAGACGAACGCCGGCGAACTCCACGAATTGCAGTCGATGCGCGATGCGCTGCGCCGGACCTTGCGCGCCTTGGGCAGCGAAAGCGTGCGCGATGCGCTCTCCGGCGTGCTGGACTCGCTGCCTTCGTTGGCGCAGGAACTGGGCAAGCCGGCGCCGGCCGTACGCATCGACGACAACGGCTACCGTCTGCGCGGCCAGGCGGGTGGCACCTTGAACAACGTGTTCATGCATCTGCTGCGCAATTCGATGGACCACGGTATCGAAACCGCCGACGCGCGCAGCGCAGACGGCAAGAAGCCGGCCGGCACCATCGATATCGAAGTGGGTGTGGACAGTGGCGCGCTGCAGATCACGCTCAGCGATGACGGCCGCGGCCTCGCACTCGAACGGATTCGCGGCATTGCCGTCGAGCGCGGCTGGATCGGCAGCGACGAACACTTGAGCGACGAAGCCATCGCCGAATTCATTTTCCGGCCTGGCTTCTCGACCGCCGCAACGGTGACGGAAGTATCGGGCCGTGGCGTCGGCATGGACGCGGTGCGCGACTTCCTCAAGCGCGAGAACGGCCGCATCGAACTGCGCTTCACCGACGACCACAAGGGCGCTTCGTTCCGCCAGTTCCAGACGATCGTCTGCCTGCCGGATAGCTTCGCCGTCGACACGCTGGGTGTGGCGGCGCGCGGCGATGCCGGCGAACTGCAACTCGACGCGATGGCGGATTGAACGTTGGTCGAACGCTGATTGACGCGCTTCGCGACGGACTTCGGAAGGATAGGTTGTGATTCAACAGTACGTATTGGCGGCGGTGGCAGGCAGCGCGGTAACCGCGCTGCTGGCCTTTGTCGCGCACAAGTTGCAAAGCACGAAGCTGACGGCACGGCTCTCCGCCGAAGCCGATGCCCGGATCAAAGCGCTGACGGCGGAACAGGCGGACCACGGTGAAGCGATCCGCGAACGCGAGCAGGCCGCGCAGGAGATGGAAGCATTGGCCGCACAGTTGCGTGAGGAACTGAGGCAGCAATCGGCCAGCGTCGACGAGCTGCGCGCAACGTTGAAAGCAGCGACTGACGACAAAGACCAGTGGGCGCATCAGGCGCAACAGATCGCCGGCGAAGCCGCGCGTCTGAAGAGCCTCGGCGCGACATTCGAGCGTTGGCACGAGCAGATGATCTCGCTGATGACGCAGAACCACGACATGCACGCGAAGAATCAGGAGCTGTCGTCGATCGTCCGGCACGTGGTGATCGTGTCGCTGAATGCGTCGATCGAGGCCGCGCGCGCGGGTCCGGCCGGACGCGGCTTCGCGGTGGTGGCGAGCGAAGTTCGGGCGCTCGCCGCGCGTTCTGAGGAATTGTCGAAGAGCTATCGCGACAGCCTGCACCGTAACGATCTAACCACCACCTCCACGTTTCAGGACATCCAGGCAGGCGGCAAGATGATCGCGGCGTCGCTCTCCAGCGTCGAATCGCTCGCCAATCAGTTCCACTCGAAGCTGCACCAGGTGCCGGCGTGATCACGAGCCAGGCGAAGGACAGCTTCGAACGCATTTTCCGCAAGGCGGCAGAGGCGCGCCTGCCGCGGGATTCCGGCGATACGTGTGAGATCGTGCCGCTTGCCGAGGCCGGTGTGGGCGCAACGAAGGACACCCAGGTGGTCGTGCTGACCATCTCGTCGATCGTGTTCAGACTGCTGCTGATCCTGCACTTCGACGAAAACGACAGCACCCGCGACTACTACCTGAAAGAGGCCGACGAGCGGCCGTTTCAGGAAGCTTTTCTGGAAATCTGCAATCTGTGCTGCGGCGCGATGAATCAGGAACTGCTGCGCTATTTCCCGGACCTCGGCATGTCGACACCGTATGTATTGAGCGCGCGTTGTTTGGGGCATCTGCCGGCATTGAAGCCAGGTTTGCTGTCGTCGTATTCGGTCACGCTGAACGGTTCCGTGCAGCTTGCCGCGACGGTATGCGTGTGCGCCCATGCGCCGATCGACTTCGTGGCCGACACGAGCGCAATCGAAGAATCCAGCGGTGAGCTGGAGTTGTTTTGAGTGTTGGGTGTTGACCATGACGTCAATATCCACAGCGAGCAGGAACGCGCAATGAATATGAACAAGCCAGTCAGCAAGGTGCTGGTACTCGACGATTGCCCCGTGCACAAAGAGGCGCTGAAGCGCTTTTGCGACGAGCACGACTTGGTCGGCGTGAAGGTCGGCAAGAACCGCTTGCAGTCGGTGCTGCGCTCGAACATCGATCTGGGTGCGGTTCTGTTTGCTGAAGGCTACGGTGGCTCAGCCGAAGCGAGCGCCGAGATCGCAATCAGGATCAATGCCGTGCGCCCCGAGTTGCCGATCATCATGCGGCGCGATGACGATCCGAGCGTCGACAGTCTGCCGGAGAGCTTGCGCCGTGTGGTCTGCGCGGCCTACGTCGCGCACGACATGGCGCCTTTGCGCAAGGTGATCGACGAATACATCTTCAGCCTGGATTATCCGAACGCGCTGGTGCGCGGCATCGCCGACATGACGCAGGCGATTCTCGGCGACGTGTTCAAGGAACTGAGCATCACGTGCGACACGCCTTATATCGTGCGTGACCGGATCATCTTCGGCGAGGTGTTCAGCCTGATTCCGCTGGAAAGTGCGTGGTGCCGCGGTTACATGATGATGCAGGCGGAAGAGGCGCCAATTCTCGAACTGCTCGATCGTTACCGGATGAGCGAGAACGCGGAAGACGGCGAAGCAAACTTCCGCGATCTGAATGGCGTGCTCGGCGAAGTGACCAATCTGATCTGGGGTTCGTTCAAGAACCGCTATGTCGGCGATGCGGACGCCTGGCTGCGCAGCCAGGTGCAGGTGCCGCTGCTGGTGAATCACAAGCACAAGTACATCTCGTTCGGCAGCGGCAATCCGCAGCTGTGTTTCATGTACTCGCTGACGGACCCGCAGACGAGCCGCTCGGTCAAGTTGCATCAACGTTTTGTGTTCAGCCTGAGCTGGTCGCCGGAGGACTTCAGGGAAGTCACGGACGACGTCGGTGCGATGGTCGAAGCGGGCGAACTGGATCTGTTCTGAATGTTGTCATAGGAAACAAACATGTCGAAAATTCTGGTAGTAGATGATTCGAGCACGGTGCGCGACGAAGTGGCCGGCTTTCTGAAGAAGAACGGCCTGGACGTCGACACGGCGGTGGACGGTAAGGACGGCCTTGCGAAATTGAAGGCCAGCCCCGGCATCAAGCTGGTGATCAGCGACGTCAACATGCCGAATATGGACGGCCTGACGATGGTCGAAAAGATTCGCGGCGAACTCGCGAACACCACCGTCAACGTCATCATGCTGACAACCGAGAGCAGCCCGGCGATGAAAGAGCGCGGCAAGGCGGCGGGCGTGAAAGGCTGGATCGTCAAACCGTTCAAGGGCGACGCGGTGCTGGAAACGTTCCGCAAGCTGGCGAGCTAGACGCTGCACGCTGTGGCGGGCCGGCCAAAGGTGAGAGTTTTCGGGAGCCCGTGCGCCGGTGATTTGCAAAGCATGATTCGCTATAACGGCGGCGGTTGAAACACGCTAGTCTCCGAGCATGTGCCAACTGCTCGCCCTCAGCTGCGCCGAACCCACCGACGTCAGTTTCTCGCTGACGGGCTTTGCCGCACGCGGCGGCCTCACCGACCATCATGTGGACGGCTGGGGTGTGGCGTTCTACGAAGATCGCGCGTGCCGCGTGTTCGTCGATGAAAAGCCCGCGTATCAGTCGCCGGTGGCCGAATTCCTGAAGAGCCATCCGATCAAGTCGCGCAACGTCGTCGCGCATATTCGCAAGGCGACCCAAGGCGGCGCGCGCGTGGAGAACTGCCACCCGTTCATGCGCGAGTTGCACGGCCAGCAATGGGTGTTCGCGCATAACGGCGACCTGCAACGGCTCGGTGAGCCGGAGCAAGGTCCGTATGCACCGGTCGGCACGACCGACAGCGAAGCGGCGTTCTGCTTCATCATGAATCGCCTTTACGCGCATTTCGCCAATCATGCGGACACGGATGATATCGACGCCGTGTTCGACGTCATCGAGCAGGCGACTCACGCACTGAACACGTATGGCATTTTCAACTTTGTGCTTTCGAACGGCACGGCACAATTCTCGTATTGCTCGACACGTCTGTCGTACGTGATACGTCACTGGCCGTTTTCGAGCGCGCGTCTCGTCGATGGCGACCTCTCAGTTGATTTCGCGGAGCGTGGCACGCCGGCCGATCGCACGGCGGTGATCGCCACCACACCGCTCACCGATGAAGTCTGGACCGCCTGCGAACCAGGCGATCTACTGATGTTCCGCAGCGGCGCACTGTTGCGGCGCGCGCATGTACCCGTTCCCGCCGAAGTCCTCGCGACCGCGAAATACGCACCTTCCGAACTGTCCGCCATCCCGGCGTGACTTCGCGCCGACGCGTGGCCTTAGAGGCGCCCGCGCTAGCGGCACTTTCATATTCATCGAAGAATTTGTTAGCGGCAAGGTGGTGAGCGCCCCGGCGTCGATCGGCGATTATGGCGTGAATTCAGGGACCAACAGCCAGGAAGTGGCGGTGGTGGGGATTCGTCAAAAGTACTGATTGCCTGATTGAATGAGCCGGTTGCCTTGATGGCGGCCGGCGTTCCGAATGTCTTCACAAAGCTCAAAGGTGAGCATATTCGGGAGCGTGATGCCTCAGCGCACACGTGAGCCGCACCGTATCACTCCTCCTCACCTTCCGACAATTCTGCCGAGACACGCGCAAGCATTTGCTGAGCAGATCCGCCACCGGTGCGGAACGCGAGCGCCTGACACACACTGCCTCTTACCTGGGTATGCAGATTACTCGACCCCTTCCAAAGGTGAGGGTTTGCGGGAGTAGCCGGTTAGGAACCATCGGTGGCCCGCCCAGCATGCCTTTGCGGCCTGCCCCCAAGCTCGAAAGGTGAGCGTTTTCGGGAGCGCTCCGATGTGCACTTCACGCCCCGCCCCGCTCGCTACGCACCAAAGGTGAGATTTTTCGGGAGTTGATGGGCGCATCGCAGGGTGACTTTGCGAGCCTTCCCATATCACGTTCAGCGTTGAAAGAGTTGGGAAGAAATTGCCAACCTTGGGGGCTGTTCCGCGTTTTGAGAACAGCGGCATACAGGGAAGATGGCGACGCGGACGACAAGCGGTCAGCGGATTTGCTATTCCTGCAAGCCATCGCCTGTCTCTGAAAACCGATCGTCTCCTGGAATCAGTTGGATGAGTCAGCACATTCTCTTTGTTGGCGCCGATGCCGGCTTAACGGCCGTAGTGGGCGAATCTTTACGCGGGCAGGGCTGCGGTGTGTCCGCACGTCCGCATTGCGCCGGGCTGAAGCACGTGGTCGAGACGGAACGGCCGGCGTTGCTGGTGCTCGACGTTTCAGCGCCGCACGGCGACGGCCTTGCCGTATTGCGCGACTTGCGCATGAGCGGCAACGACGTGCCGGTGATTTTGCTGTCGGCGAGCAGCAAGGCGATCGATCGCGTGATCGGTCTCGAACTCGGCGCCGACGATTTCATGAGCAAGCCCGCCGACCCTGCCGAATTGCTCGCCCGTATCCGCGTGCTGCTGCGCAGGCGTGGCGCGCTCGCGCCAGGCGCGCCGGAAACGCGACCGCCGTACCGCTTCGGGCGTTGCGAGCTGAACTTCTCCGCACGCGAATTGCGCCGCGACAACGAGCATTTCGCGCTGCGCAGCTCCGAGTTCGCTTTGCTGAAAATCTTCGTCAATCACGCAATGACTGTGCTCACGCGCGTGCAACTCAACGAGAAATTGCGCGGCAATAGCGTGCTGCATCAAGGGCGGAGTCTCGATGTATCGATCTGGCGGCTGCGGCGTCTGATCGAGATCGATCCTTCCGAGCCGCGCTATGTGCAGACGGTGTGGGGACGCGGCTATGTGTTCGTGCCGCACGGCGAGATTGGAGCAGCCGAGCGCGGCGCGATGGTTGCGCCCGGCGTGTGAGGTTCGGCCTCTTGGCCGAAAGGTCAGCGGAAAGGTGAGGTTTTACGGGAGCGCGAAGCTCGCGTATCAGGCCTGCTTCGCGACCTCGCGAATGTCGGCCACCGGCGTTTGCCCGAATGCATCGCTGAAGGCGTAGTCGAGCAACTGGGTGGCGCATTGTTCGGGCGTCGAAAGATGACCGTTGCGCTTGAGGTCTTCGAATTTTTCGCGCATCGGAAACTGTTCCTCGCCGCTGCTGCGAATTTCCGCCTGCATATTCGTATCGATGACGCCCGGCGCCAGGCTGCAGATACGCAGCGCACGATTCGCGTCGAGTGCAACGGCGCGTGCGTGGTGATCGAGCGCGGCCTTGGTCGCACAGTAGATGCTCCAGCCGGGATACGCATTGCGCGCCGCGCCGCTGGAAATATGCATGATGCGCCGGTCGGTCGCGTCGACGCTCGCTGCGGCGAGTGCGCTCGCCAGCATCAGCGGCGTGGCCACGTTCAGGCTCACGGCGGTCGCGATGTCGGCGGCGTTCTGGCCTTCGATCGGACCGATCGGCTGGACCATGCCTGCGTTGTTGATCAACAGTACGCTCTGCGCGCCGCTGACGAAGCTGCGTAGTGCATCGGTCGCGACCCACTGCGCGACGCGCGTGGGATCCGCAAGTTCAAGCTCGATTTCGTCGAGCAGTGCAGGGAAACGCTCTTTGAGCGTGGCGTGACGCGAGCGGGACAAACCCAGTACCGCGACGCCGCGCGTCAGCAGTTGTTCAGCCAGGGATGCGCCGAGGCCGCGATTGTGACCGGTAACGATCGCACGGATCGGAGAAGAGGGAGACATGTCGTTCCTTGTGATCGTTCGCTTGGGAAGGCCGTCATTTTCTCACGCTATGTCTGATGCTTGCAGCGGCGCCGGTGTTCACGCTGCGTTCTGGCGTTGCGCTAGCTGCTCTCCTGGCTCATGCTCGTGTCACCATCCTGTTTCCCTCAGGCAGAGCGAAAGCGCTCGCGATATTGCATCGGCGTGACGCCGATTCGTTTCGTGAAGACGATGCGCATCCGGTCTGCGGTGCCGAAGCCGCAGTCATAGGCAATCGCCTTGAGCGCGGCATCGCTGCTTTCGAGCAACTTGCGCGCCGCATCCACGCGAGCACGTTCGACGAATTCATGGGGCGTCACCCTGGTTTCCTGCACGAACACACGGGCGAAATTCCGCGCGCTCATTCCGGCGACGTCCGCGAGTTGTTTGACCGTAAAGCTCTCGCGAATCCGTTCCATGACGTGCGCCTGCACTTTGGCGACCGGCGAGGTGTCGTCCGCGGGTGCGGTCAGGTACGGGCTGAACTGCGATTGACCGCCTTGCCGCTGTGCAAACACCACCAGCCGTTTGGCGACGGCGAGCGCCGTATGCGGCCCATGATGTTCGGCGACCAGCGCAAGCGATAGATCGATGCCCGCTGTGACGCCCGCTGACGTGACCAGGTTGCCGTCGCGCAGATAGATCCGGTCGAAATCGACATGGGCTCGCGGAAACTGTTCGGCGAGTTGCGCCGCGTGCTGCCAGTGCGTCGTGACGTTGCGTGCGTCGAGCAACCCCGCGTGGCCGAGTGCGAACGCGCCAGTGCAGATCGAGCCGAAACGCTCGCACTGCGTGGCGGCTTGCGACAACCATTCCAGCAAACGCGTGTCGGGCGCGGTATCGCCGGGCAGCGCAGGACCGCCGGCAACCAACGCAAGGTCAAATGGTCCGCGTGACTGGTCGAACGTGGCATCGGCGACGAGCGTCATGCCGTTGGAGGCACGCAGTGGACCCGGTTCCGCGCTGAGCAGCGTGATCTCATAGCGATCCTGCGGCGCGATGAAGCGATTGGCTTCGGAGAACACATCGACCGGACCGGCGACGTCGAGTGCCTGCACGCCGGGAAAGATCGCGATCGCGACGGTAGGCATCGAATGACTCCTTTGACGATGGACGGGAATCCGCTGCCCGCGGCAGTCAACGCGGTGCGTTTGGCAGTGTTCAACGGTCCGCGACGATTGCCCGCGACAGCGCGCTGACCAATACTGAGCTTCATCGGACGCGCTGCTCGACGGGTCAAATAAGCAGCCAGAAAAAGCGTCGCGGACCAGCATACCAAACGCGCTGTCGACTCACAAAGATCGCGCGTCGGGTTCACTCAAGTCTTTCATGGAGTACTTCACATGACCACGATCGCAGGCATCCAGATTCCCGACAGCATGATGGCGCGCGAAGCCACGCAGCTCGTGCGCGATACCGAAACCGAATTGCTCTTCCACCATTCGCGGCGCGTGTTCCTGTTCGGCTCGCTGGCCGGCGCGCGCAAGCAACTCAAGTACGACCCCGAGCTGCTGTACATCGGCGCGATGTTTCATGACATGGGGCTCGTCGCGCCGTATAGCAGCGAGCATGATCGCTTCGAGGTGGACGGCGCGAACGCGGCGCGTGATTTTCTGAAGCGTCACGGCATCGGCGAAGACGATATCGAGCAGGTGTGGAACTCGATTGCGCTGCACACCACGCCTGGGATTCCGCAATACATGAAGCCGGTCGTCGCGCTGGTTACCGCAGGTGTGGAGATGGACGTGCTGGGCCTCGCCTATGACGAATTCACCGAACACCAACGCCATGAAGTGATCCACGCCCACCCGCGCGGCGCGCATTTCAAGGAAGGCATCATCGACGCATTCGCGCACGGCACGATCCACAAGCCGGAGACGACCTTCGGTAACGTGAAGGCGGATGTGCTGGCGCTGAAGGACCCGCATTATCATCGCGAGAATTTCTGCACGATGATTCTGGGGTCGTCCTGGAAGGATTAATTAGTCGGCGTGCCGCGGCGAAAATGACAGCCGCGCAGAAGAAATATCATCGGCACAATTTTCATCCAGCATGTCATTTCCAGTCAGCGTTCGCGACTAAACCCATGAAACACCCGGTCGATCGTGTGCAGCGGTCAGCCCCGGGTGTTGCATCCTCAGACCAGGCATGTGCAACTGCTCCACCGCGGCAAGCCAGTCTGAGCACCTGAACGTCGCTTATGCAGCCCTTGTTGAAGCCGGGCTGCTCACGTAAGACTGGAGATGAAATGAAATCGATCCAAGCCATCCTGATGTGCGGATTGCTGCCGCTCGCGCTTGTAGCGGGGTCTGTGCAAGCACAGGGAATAGGACGCGCCGGCACCTACCTGATGCCGCCCGAGTACAGCATGATGATGGACAAGCTGAGCCCTGAACAGCGCGCTCAGGCCATCGGCATCCAGCAAAAAATGATGCAGATGGACATGGAGTATCACGACACGATGGTGCAGATGGAGATGAAGCACGCGCACGAGATGATGCAGATGCAAAATCAACTGCTAGATATCTTCAAAGGCCATTGACGCTCACTGCGGTTCGACCGGTTCGCGTGTGGACTCACGTCTGACGCGGCCCGGTCACCCCCTCCCATGCAACGCGGCGATCTCCTGCAAATCGAGATCCCGCTCCAGTTCGGTTAGCAGTTCATCGTGAATCAAGCCCGACCGATGCATCCGCAACAACTCGCTGCGACCGGCCGCCACGGCGGCGAGCACAACGTCGTAATGCGCGGCGCGAACATCGGTGGGATATTCGGTCACGTCCTGGTAGGTGTCCGTCATCTGCGCTCGATAGCTATATTGCTCCAGCAGGCGCGGATGAATCACTTGTCCCTCGGCGTCGTGCACGAGAGGTTGGATCGCGGCGAATTGTGCCGCTTCGAGCCTCGCCCACGCCTGAGGCTCGGTCAAATGCTGCTCGTTGCGTTCCTTCACGCTATCCAGATTGACCCAGCGAATCAACGCGCCGATCGTGGTCCCCTGTCCAAGCACGGTCACGAGAATCACCGCGAACGACGCGACCAGAATCAGATCGCGTCCCGGCATCGCCTCGGGCAACGAGAGCGCGATCGCCAGCGTCACCACGCCACGCATACCGGCCCAACTCGTCACCGTCGACGAACGCCAGTCGAGTGCAATGTTTGCGCGCCGCGTCACCTTGCACACGAGTCCCTTCAACCATTCGACGGCAAAGACCCACACGAAGCGCGACAGCACGACGGCCGCGATCACTGCGCCGACTGCGGGTGCAAACGCGGTCAACGCGTCGCCGACGCCACCCAGCCGCACGATCACGCCGCGCAGCGACAGCCCGATCAAAAGGAACACGAGCGCTTCCATCAGGAAGATCAGGACTTGCCAGAAAGCCGTACCGCGCATGCGCACCGAGGCAGAGAAAACTTCATGCTGATGCCAGCCGAGCACCATCCCGCAACTGACGGTCGCGATGACGCCCGAGACGTCCAGCATGTCGCCAGCGATGTAGCTGATCCACGGGGAGAGCGCGGATGCGGTGATGATGAGGTAGACGTCGTCGAGGTAGCGCAGAAGCCTGACGACCACGAAGCCGATTGCGATGCCGACCGCCACGCCACCCAGGCCGAGCACCGCAAACCGCTCGACCGCGTGTTGAGCGTTGAACGTGCCGGTCAGCGCGGCCGCGACGGCGAAGCGGAACAGCACGATGCCGGCGGCGTCGTTAAGCAGGCTTTCGCCTTCGAGGAGCACCATCAACCGGCGCGGCAGCGCGACGCGTTCCAGTACGGCCTTCGCGGCGATGGCGTCAGGCGGCGAGACGATCGCGCCCAGCGCGAAGCACGCGCTCCACGGTAGGGACGGCACGACCCAATGCACGACCATACCGACCGCGAGGGTCGTGAAGGCGACGGCGCCGATCGCGAGCAGCAGGATGCCGCCAAAATTGCGCTTGAATTCGTCCCATACGGAGAAGTAGGCGCCGTCCATGAGGAGCGGCGGCAGGAACACGACCAGAACCAGTTCGGGATCGAGGTTGATGCGAGGGAGTCCAGGCACGAAGGCCATCGCGGCGCCGCCGACCAGGAGCGCCGCGGCCGGTGGGAGTCGTAGCCGCTTGGCGAGCAGTTGGAGACCGATCATCGCGCCGAGCGACAGCAGGACGAGTTTGAAGCCCATGACGGAGGACATGCGGGAGCCTCGGCGGGTGGCTGGGGATTACTTTTTATCACAGAGCAAGGTCATTGCCTGCGGCTGAGCCGACGGGAGATACGGGTGCGGCATCAAGCACTTGGCTGGCCTGTGCGCAAGTTGTCCACAGCCTTGTGAACAAATTATGTGGACAACTAGGAGTTGGGCTGCCGTGCTTAAGGCTTCGCACCGGCCGCTCTAGTTTTTGGGTCATGCTGACGGTCGAGCACCGTGTGATGCTTACGCATGAACCGCAAGGCGATATGTCTGCCGCTTCAACGACTTGGCTGGAATGTCAGAAGCTTGTCCACAGGCTTGCCAACATTTTACGTGGACAAGTTTTTCGCCTTTGGCGCCTGCGATCAACGCACGCCTTCGCCAAAGGCAAACGAGAAAACGCGAAAGAAACGCCTTAAGCCTTCAACATCGAAGCCGCCACGTCTTCCCGCGATTGCACCTGCAAAACCGCATCCCGCTTATCGAGCAAGTGCTGGCGAAGAATCGCGCTCAACTTCTTCCCATCCCGTGCCTCGAGCGCCTTCAACATCTCATCGTGATCATGAATCGCGCTATCCCACTTGGGGATCTGAAAATTCGACCGGAACCGCAACGCTTGCAAGCGTCGATTAACGGCGACGTAAGTCTGCCGCAGTGCTGAATTCCTCGCCGCTTCATTGATCTTGTCGTGAATCGCCTGGTTGCGGCTGTAGTACCCGGCCAGATCGTTCTGCGTCCGGCAAGCCAGCATCGCGTAATGCAACGCCTTGATCTCGGCAAGCTCCGCAGCCGTCATCCGCTCCGCCGCGAGTTCGCCGGAAAAAGCTTCGAGACCACTCATCAATTCGAAGGTCTCGCGCAACTCCGCTTCCGACATCTTCGACACAGACGCGCCGCGATTCGGCGAAATCTCGATCAGCCCTTCCGCAGCCAGCACCTTCAGCGCCTCCCGCAACGGCGTGCGCGAAATCCCAAGCGTCTCGCACAACTCGCGCTCGTTCAGTTTCTTGCCCGGCTCGAGCACCCCCTCGACGATAAAGCGGCGAATGTGCTCCACCACCGTGTCGTGCAAACGCTGACGCTCAACCTTCGGCATCAGCGGAGAAGCGGTCACACCCGCATCGAAATCCGAATTTTGCATACAAAAGCCCTCAACATCGTGTCACATGGGATTTTATCGGAAGCCAAAAGATTAGTTAATAGCGCGGGTAAACACTGGTGTCAGCATGCAATTTTCGGCTTGGGATCGTCACAGATCGTCTGATATAGTTTTTTGCATGCAAAATTCAATTGGAGGAGCCCAATGCTCAAGCTAGACTTTCATCCCGCTGGCCGCCACTTTCTGCAGATCCCGGGTCCGAGCCCGGTGCCCGATCGCATTCTCCGTGCGATGAGCTACCCGACCATCGATCACCGCGGCCCCGAGTTCGGTGAACTTGGTCTGAAGGTGCTCGAAGGCCTCAAGAAAATCTTCAAGACGCAGCAACCGGTGGTGATCTATCCGGCCTCCGGTACCGGTGCGTGGGAAGCGGCGCTGTCGAACACGCTGAGCCCCGGTGACAACGTGTTGATGTTCGAAACCGGTCACTTCGCGACGCTGTGGAAAAAGATGGCGGAAAGCCTCGGGCTGAAGCCGGAGTTCCTCGGCTTGCCTGGTATCGAAGGCTGGCGGCGCGGGGTTCAGCCGGACATGATCGAAGAGCGTCTGCGTGCCGACACGCAGCACGCGATCAAGGCGGTGTGCGTCGTGCACAACGAAACCTCGACGGGCGTTACCTCGGACATCGCGGCGGTGCGCCGCGCGATCGACGCCGCCGGTCACCCGGCGCTGCTGCTGGTCGACACGATTTCGGGCCTCGCCTGCGCCGACTATCGCCATGACGAATGGGGCGTCGACGTCACCGTGTCGGGTTCGCAAAAGGGTTTGATGCTGCCGCCGGGCATCAGCTTCAACGCGATCTCGCCGAAGGCATTGGCCGCCAGCAAGCAGGCCAAATTGCCGCGCAGCTTCTGGGACTGGACCGACATCGTCGAGATGAACAAGACCGGTTACTGGCCGTACACGCCGAACACGAACCTGCTGTATGGGCTTCATGAGGCGCTGGAGATGATTCTCGGCGAAGGGCTCGACAACGTGTTCGCCCGTCACGAGCGTCTCGCCGAAGCCACCCGCCGTGCGGTCCGCGCGTGGGGTCTGGAGATTCAGTGCGCGGATCCCGCTGTGTATAGCCCGGTGCTTACCGGCGTGATGATGCCCGAAGGCATCGATGCCGACGCCGTGCGCAAGCTCATCTACGAACGCTTCGACATGTCGCTCGGCACGGGTCTCGGCAAGATGAAAGGCCGCATGTTCCGCATCGGCCACCTCGGCGACTGCAACGACCTGATGCTGCTGGCGACGCTGGCCGGTTGCGAAATGGGCCTGCGGCTCGCGGGTGTGCCGCTCAAGGAAAGTGGCTTGCCTGCCGCTATGGAGTGGTTAAGCCAGCCGACCAAAGCCTCGGGGCTGAAAGCGGCGGCTTAAGCGACGGGGCGCCACGCGCATCGGTGCTCGCCGCATCGGTGCGTCAGCGCATCTGCCTAACAGGCAGCAAGTAACAGGCATCTCGCAGCAAGGGAAGGCGGAGAGCACTTCCCACACGAAGCCGCGCATAGAACGCGGCCCCTGAACAACATGCGATGTTCCCGCAGCGCAGGTCGCTGACGGGCGACGACGCAGCGCGCCATTCCAGGCGCGCCGTCGATAGACTGCAATGGAGAGAGACGATGAGGCGGTTTCGTGTGAGCAGTGCGACCAGTATCGTTCTAGTGATGCTAAGCGTCATGTACTTCATCACTTACCTGGACCGCGTCAACGTCAGCACCGCGGCCGCAGGTTTCGGCAAGGAGTTCGGCCTCTCCCATACGGAAGTGGGCCTGGTGTTCTCCGCCTTCGCTTACCCGTATCTGATTTTTCAAATCATCGGTGGCTGGGTCAGTGACCGCTTCGGTGCAAAACGCACGCTGATTTTCTGCGGCGCTATCTGGGGCGTGGCGACTTTGCTGACCGGTTTCGCAGGTGGTCTCGTCTCGTTGCTGGCCGCGCGCGTGTTGCTCGGTTTCGGCGAAGGTGCCACGTTTCCTGCTGCGACGTCCGCGATGGCGCGTTGGGTCGCGAAAGAAAAACGCGGCTTTGCGCAGGGCATCACCCATGCGGCATCGCGTATCGGTAACGCGGTGGCGCCCGGTTTGATCGTGCTGGTGATGGCGACCTGGGGCTGGCGCGAATCGTTCTACATTTGCGGCGTGTTCAGCCTGCTGTGGGTAGCGGTGTGGGCGTTCACGTTCACGGAACATCCGAAAGATCATCCGCGTATCACGACTGAGGAACTCGAAGTCTTGCCTGCGCCGAAGCCGAAAGCGGCCGGTGTGCCGTGGGGAAAGCTGTTTCGCCGCATGTGGCCGGTCACGATCGTGTACTTCTGCTACGGCTGGACCTTGTGGCTGTTCCTTAGCTGGATTCCGCAGTACTTCCTGCACAGCTATCACCTGCAACTGCAAAAGTCGGCGATCTTCGCATCGGTCGTGTTCTTTGCCGGTGTACTCGGCGACACGCTCGGCGGCATTGTGACCGACTGGATCTTCACGCGGACCCGCAGCCTGAAGCGTGCGCGAAGCTGGATGGTATCGGTATGCATGCTGTTCTGTCTGCTCTCGCTCATTCCGCTGATGTTCACGCACAGCCTGTATCTGTCGATGGCGTGTCTCGCGTCAGGCTTCTTCTTCGCCGAAATGACGATCGGCCCGATGTGGGCGATTCCGATGGACATCGCGCCGGAATACTCGGGGACTGCGAGCGGCATGATGAACACCGGCTCGGCATTGGCCGCGATTATCTCGCCGGTGGTCGGCGGATTTCTGATCGACTACTTCGGCAGTTGGGAGTTGCCGTTTGTCGGCAGCATGCTGCTGATGGCGATCGGCGTGGTACTCGCGTTCCGCATGCAGCCGGAAAGCAAGTTCGAACTCAACGCGGCCGACAAAGCGCACGCTACGACCGGCGTGGGCGCGTAAACGGAATTCAACGTTCGGAATGCACTGTTTCGGAACACACCGTTTCGAAACGCACCGTTCCCTCTCTTCGCCTTTAAAGCAATGACAACATCACTGAGTCAACGTCTCGCCGACGCGCGCCGCAATCACCTCACGCTCGATGCGTTGCCGCCTGAGCAAACGCCCGCCGACAGCGTCGCCGCCTACGCGATCCAGCACGAGATCCTGCGCGTACTGGACGCACCCATCGGCGGCTGGAAGATCGGCGCGAAGCTCGACAGCGGCCCGATCCAGGGCGCACCGCTGCCGGCGAACGATCTGCACGCCGACGGCGCACGGTTGCCGCGTGAAGCCTTCGCTCCGCTGGGACTCGAACTGGAGATCGCATTCCGCTTCGACCGCCGCTTCGAGCCATCGACAACACCCTATAGCGAAGCCGACGTGCACGCAGGTATCGGCTCGATCGGCGCGACCATCGAAATCGTGGCGAGCCGTTACGCTGACTGGCCCAAGGTCGACAAGCTTGCCCAACTCGCGGATTTGCAGAATCACGGCGCGTTGGTCGTCGGCGAATTTACGCCATATCGCGAGGACTTTCCGTTTGTGACGCCTTCGTTGCAGTTCAGCTTTGAAGGGCGTGACGTGGTCGAAACGACGCCCGCCAATCCGGCCGGCGATCCGCGACGCCTGCTGACATGGCTCGTCAATCACGCCACCTCGCGCGGTATCGCGGTCACACCGGAGATGGTCGTCACCACCGGTTCGTACACCGGTATGTTTTTTCCGCAGAGCGCGGGCACAGCAAGCGGGCGTATTGAAGGGCTCGCGCCGATCAGCCTGACGCTGTACTAACCCGCTTTCCTATAGGCCGACGATATGACGAACCCCACTTCCGCTTTACTCGTCAAGCCGATCCATCTGGTGCCGTCCGCTGCACGGCTGACGTCGCCGCTCGCGCAACATCTGCGCAAGGCTTTGCGTGGCGACGTGTTGTTCGATGCGGCCAGCCGCGGCCGTTATTCCACCGATGCGTCGATCTATCAGATCACGCCGATCGGCGTGGTGGTGCCGCGCGATCAGGACGATCTGCGCATTGCGCTGGAAATTGCACGCAGCGAGAAAGTACCGTTGCTCGCGCGTGGCGCAGGCACAAGCCAATGCGGCCAGACTGTCGGCGAGGCGCTGGTGATCGACACCAGCAAGTGGTTGAACAACATCGTCGAATTCGATGCCGACGCGCGCACGGTGACGGTCGAGCCGGGCGTCGTGCTGGACCATCTGAATGCATGGTTGAAGCCACATGGCCTGTGGTTTCCGGTCGATGTCTCGACGGCGGCGCAATGCACGATTGGGGGAATGGCCGGCAACAACTCGTGCGGTTCGCGCTCGATCGAATACGGCAACATGGTGCACAACGTCGACGCGATCGACGCCATTCTCGCCGATGGCAGCGAAGCACGTTTCGCCTCGTTGCGCGAGGCACCGCAAGGCGCGCGTTTGCAGCAGATCGTCGAAGGCGTGAAGCGGATTGCTGAGCGAGAGCATGCTGAAATCGTCGAACGCGTGCCGAAGGTTTTGCGTCGCGTCGCGGGCTACAACATCGACGTGTTCGATTGCCAGAACCCGCGCGCTTATACCGACGACGGCAGCGCGAATCTCGCGCATCTGCTGGTCGGTTCGGAAGGCACGCTTGCGTTCAGCCGGCAACTGACGCTGAAGCTCGCGCCGCTGCCGACGCATAAGACGCTTGGCGTGGTCAATTTCCCGACCTTCTGGCAGTCGATGGATCTCACGCAGCACATCGTCAAGCTGAAGCCGGTGGCCGTGGAACTAGTCGATCGCACCATGATCGATCTGGCGATGAGCAATCCTGCCTTCCGTCCGGTGATCGAGAAGGCGTTGGTCGGCGAGCCGCAAGCCATCCTGCTGGTGGAATTCGCAGGCGAGGACCGCGACCAGCAACTCGTATCGCTCAAACAACTCACCGAACTGATGGCCGATCTGGGCTTGCCCGATTCGGTCGTCGAGATGCCTGCCGCGAACGAACAGAAAGCGCTGTGGGAAGTCCGCAAAGCTGGGCTGAACATCATGATGAGCATGAAGGGCGACGGCAAGCCGGTCTCCTTCATCGAAGATTGCGCGGTGCCGCTCGAACATCTGGCGGAATACACGAGCCGTCTGACCGAAGTGTTCCACCGCAACGGCACCGAAGGCACCTGGTATGCGCATGCGAGTGTCGGCACGCTGCACGTGCGGCCGATTCTCGATATGCGGCGCGACGGCGCAGTGAAGATGCGCGCGATCGCCGAAGAGGCGGCGGCGTTGGTGCGCGAATACAAGGGCGCGTATTCCGGCGAGCACGGTGACGGCTTGTGCCGCGGCGAATGGGTCGCGTGGCAATACGGGCCGCGGCTGAACCAGGCGTTTACCGAAATCAAGGCGTTGTTCGATCCGGATAACCGCTTCAATCCCGACAAGATCGTGCGTCCGCCGAAGATGGACGACGCGCGCAATTTTCGCTTTGCGCCGGGCTATGAAGCGCAGCGGATCGATACCGCGCTCGACTGGTCCGTATGGAACATTGAACGCGATCCGCTGACGGGGCGGGAGACGCTGCCGGGCAGCGGTAACGATCTGTCAGGCGGTCTCGCGAAGGCCGTCGAGATGTGCAACAACAACGGCCATTGCCGCAAGTTCGACGCGGGCACCATGTGCCCGAGTTATCGCGTGACGAAGGATGAGCAACATGTGACGCGGGGACGGGCGAACACGCTGCGTCTCGCGATCTCCGGGCAACTGGGCGAAGCAGGACTCGCCAGCGACGACGTCAAGGACACACTCGACCTGTGCGTCTCGTGCAAGGGCTGCAAGCGCGATTGCCCGACGGGCGTCGACATGGCGAAGTTCAAGATCGAAGCGCGGGCGGCGCGTGTCAAACGGCATGGACTGCGTCTGCGTGACAGGTTGGTGGCCTTCATGCCGCGCTATGCGGCAACGGCGAGTCGCGTGCCGGGCTTGATGGCATTGGCCGACAACGTGCCGGTGTTGTCGGCGTGGTTCAAACGTTCGGTGGGTTTTGCGCCTGAACGTACGTTGCCGCGTTTCAAGAAATCGTTCCTGGCGAGCGCGTCGGCGACCAAACCGCCTCAAGGCGGCGTGCTGAAAGAAGTACTGTTGTTCGTCGATACGTTCAACAACAACATGGAGCCGGAAAACGCCCGCGCCGCACAGCAGGTGTTGGAAGCTGCCGGTTACACGGTGCATTTCAATAAGCGCCAGGGCGAGCGCCCGGTGTGTTGCGGCCGCACTTTCCTCGCGGCCGGTTTGGTCGATGAAGCGAAGCAGGAAGCGCGGCGCATGCTCGATCTGTTCAAGCCGTTTGTGGAACGCGGCGTGCCGATCGTCGGGTTGGAGCCGTCGTGTTTGCTGTCGTTGCGCGACGAGTTTCTGCACTACGGTTTCGGTGACGAAGCGCGACGCCTTTCGAAACAGGCGTTTCTATTCGAAGAGTTTCTGGTGCGTGAGGAAAAGGCCGGGCGCTTGCAGCTTGCGTTGAAGCCGTTAGCGAAGGAGCAGGCGCTTGTACATGGTCACTGCCATCAAAAGGCCTTCGACGCGTTCACGCCCGTGCAAACCGTACTGAACTGGATTCCTGAATTGAAGGTGTCGACTGTCGAGTCGTCATGCTGCGGGATGGCGGGCAGCTTCGGCTACGAAGCCGAGCACTACGCGACATCGCAGGCAATGGCGGAACTCTCACTGCTGCCCGCGGTGCGCAAGATCGACGGCAATACGGTGATGGTGGCGGACGGCACGAGTTGTCGGCATCAGATTCATGATGGCGCAGGCGTCGACGCAATCCATGTAGCGCGTGTATTGGCGATGGCTTTGCGGTGAAGGTGGTTGGCCGCGGTTGGCCCTTATGCCGCGCCCACCACCTGCCGATACGCCGCCGGCGCCACGCCGACACTTTCACGAAAACGATGGCTGAAATGGCTGGCGTTCGCATAGCCGCATTGTTCGGCGACTTGTGCGAGCGGCAGTCTCGTAGTGCGCAGCAACGTGCGTGCACGTTCGAGCCGTTGTTGCGCGATCCAGGCAGCAGGCGGTAGTCCGAACGACGTGCGGAACATGCGCGCCAGATGAAATTCCGAGAGCGCCGCTACACCGGCAAGTTCACCGAGCGTGAGCGTCTGCGCGAGATGGTTCTCGATGTAGTCGCGCAAGCGCCGCCGAGTAGCGACCGACAGCCCGCCTTTGAGCGACGTATCCGTGCGACTCACGCCTTGTGCGCGCAGCAGCAGACTCAACACCTCGTGCGCGGTTTCATTGGTCCGCAGCAGGCCATCAGGATCCTGCCAGTCTTCATTCGCGAGCGATTGACACAAGTGCGCGATGCGGGCGTCTTCGAAATAGGTGCGATCGGCCAGTGTCAGTTCGCGTGGCTCGCGATCGAGTTCCTGCACGGCGCGCTGCGTGAAGTGTTCGGGCAGGAAGTAAAGATGCATGAAATGCATATGGCCGCGTACCCACCAGCGCGACTCATGCTCGCCGGGCAGCGCGCAAAGCCGCGACGGCGCACCGTAGCGCCCGGGCATTTTCTGACGCTCGGTGCGATAGCCGCCGTCCAGATAGCACGACAGCGTGTGATGGCCGGGCCGGTCATAGACGGTCTCGGCTTCCTCGGTGTCGCGGGTCCAGACGGCGATGGCGAGCCGGTCGCCGAGCCACGCGAACCGTTCGAGATTCGCGTTGGCGCTCTGCAGCGTGTGACAGACCGACTGAAGGCCGAACGGCGTTTCGGTGGATTCGATCACGGGGGCGGGCGGTCTGGCGTTCACGGAACGAGCGGGATGCATTCGATGACAGGGTAAGCGTCAGTATAGGGCGAGCGATTGCCGGCCGCTCAAGCCTCCGAAAAAGTGCGCAATCCTGGACAAGTGCGGCCGCCAGCGCTGCAGCATAGTTGGGTTTCCGCTTTTTGCTGCTGCAGGCACTGTCATGAACCTTTCGCTCTATGCCGTCACCGTGCTGATCTGGGGCACCACGTGGATCGCCATCAAATGGCAACTGGGTGCGGTGCCGCCACCAGTGTCGATTGCGTGGCGTTTCTGGATCGCGGCGCTGGTGCTGTTCGCGTTGCTGCGCATCATGCGCCGGCCCATCTGGCCGCCGCGCGCCGCACGGCGCTTCCTCGCCGCGCAAGGTCTGGCGCTCTTCTGTCTGAACTTTCTGTGTTTCTACTATGCCGAGCAGGTGGTGCCGAGTGGCCTCGTCGCGGTGGTGTTTTCCACCGCGCCGCTGCTGAATTCGATCAATGGCCGGCTTTTCATGGGACGTCCTTTGCAACCGTCGGCGATTGCCGGGGCGGCGTTGGGGCTCGTCGGCATCGTGTGCCTGTTCGTCCAGCAGATGGCCGGACACCTTGGCGACCACACGGTATGGCTGGGACTCGCGATCGCGTTCCTTGGCACCTTGTGCTTTTCGGCGGGCAATCTGTTGTCGAGCCGGATGCAATCGATGGGCTTGCACCCGTTCGCCACCAATAGCTGGGCCATGCTGATCGGCGCCGGCGTCTTGACGGTGGGAAGCGCGCTGGCCGGCTTTTCGTTCTCTATCGAACCCCACGCGCGTTATCTTGGCGCGCTCGCTTATCTGGCGATCTTCGGTTCGGTGATCGGCTTTACTGCGTACCTGATGCTGGTCGGGCGCATCGGGCCGGAGCGGGCCGCCTACTGCACCGTGCTGTTTCCGATCGTGGCGCTGGCGGCGTCGACGGTATTCGAGGGCTACCAATGGTCCGCGTTGGCGGTGCTCGGGCTCCTGCTGGTGGTGGCGGGGAATCTGGTGGCGTTCGATCTCACGCGGCGACTCTTTGTGCGGCGGGTGAGGGCATCCTGAGGGCGCGGTGCCCTGGATCCTACTGCGCCTCCTCGGACCGCCCCGCGAATGACGTCGCTTTGGGACGATGGCGCCCTAATCGGCAGCCGCCCACTCCGGCCGCTTTCCCATGCTGTCGAACAGTTCGAGTATCGTCGCCTTGACCTTCTGCACGGCATTGCTGAGCAAGGCCGTGTCGTGCCAGCAGAGTGACAGATCGCGCGAGAACAACCGGTGATCGACCTTGGCAAGCTTGAGCTTGCGCTCATCGAGTTCGACGTGTGCAGCCGTCCACGGCAGGATCGTCACGCCTAGTTTTGCCATCACCGCCGCGAATAGCAACGCGGTGGAACTGGCCTCGAACAGAATCTCGCACGGCAGCCCGGCTTCGCGCAGCGCCCACTCGACGCGGCTGCGAATCGTATTCGGTGCGCTCGGCAGGATCAGCGGCATGCGCGCGAGTTCGGCGATCGACACCGGCTCGCGCGGCATCTGAAATTCCGGCCACGCAATCAGATAGAGCGCTTCGGTGAGCAACCTTTGCGCGGCCACCCCGCGCGTTTCGACCGCGTCCACCACGACGGCCAGATCCACCCGTCCGCTACCGATCAGACTGCCGAGCTCCGCGCTCGGTGCTTCGAGCAACTCCAGCGCGATGCCGGGGTAACGGTCGCGTATCGTGCGTGCAAGCGGAATCGCCATCATCCGGGCCGTGCTCGACGGCATGGCGACTGACACTCTGCCTTGCGGCAGCTCGGCGTCCTGCCGCAGGAGTTCGCGCGTGCTGTCGGCCTGCCGCAGCAACTCGATCGCGTGCCGGTACAGCGTTTGCCCGGCCGCGGTGGGCGCCACGCCCTGCACGCTGCGCTCGAGCAATTGCATCCCCAGATCTCGCTCCAGATTGCGCATCTGCTGGCTGATCGCGGGCTGCGCGATATGCAGCGCCTCGCTCGCGCGGGTGACGTTGCCGCACTCCACCACTTTGACGAAATACCGCAGTTGCCGCAGGTCCATGCGCGTCGTTCGCTCCTTCATCCCATAACGAAATCCGATTGAACTAGAGAAATATCATATTTTTCGATTATCGAGTGCGTTCTTATACTCAAGCCACAAAAAACCGAAGCGTGCCCAGCGTGAGCTGTCCGGCGCCGCTTCAGAACTGCCGGCTGCTGCTGGCAGCAACCAAGTTGCATGGGACCAGAGCAGCGCGCTGAAGCGCGAACTCTGGTCGACAAAGGAGACGAGCATGTCGAAAGCGATCGCTGCATCGACGCCCGGGCTCAAGCCCCGGCGCACGCCCCTCACCCGCGAGCAGATCGGCGGCTTCTGGGCGGTTTACTCAGGATGGGTGCTGGACGGCGTGGATTCGGTGATCTACGCGCTGGTGCTGATTCCGGCGCTCACCGAGTTGCTGCCCGTCTCGGGCATTGCCGCGACGCCCGGCAATCTCGGCATGTACGGCTCGATCCTGTTCGCGCTGTTTCTGATCGGCTGGGGGCTGTCGTTTATCTGGGGGCCGCTCGCCGACCGCTTCGGGCGGGTCAAGACGCTGGCCGCGAGCATCCTCATCTACTCGGTGTTCACCGGCGCCGCGGCATTCGCGCACAACGTTTGGGAGTTGGCCGCGTTCCGGCTGATTGCCGGCATCGGCGTCGGCGGCGAATGGGCGCTGGCGGGTACCTATGTCGCCGAGAGCTGGCCGGAGGATCGCCGCAAGATGGGTGCGGGCTATTTGCAGACCGGTTACTACGTCGGATTCTTCCTTGCCGCCTTGCTGAACTACACGGTCGGCGCGACGTATGGCTGGCGCGCGATGTTCCTGTGCGGTCTCGCCCCGGCGTTGCTGGCGATTTTCACGGTGCTCAAGGTGAAGGAACCTGGGCAATGGCGCAAGGCCACGCATGGCGTCGGTCAGACGAACGTCGCGGCGGTGACTAAGCGCCGTCCGCTGATTGAGATATTCGCGCCGGCTTATCGGCGTCGCACGTTGACGAGTGCAAGCCTCGTCGGCGTCGCGATCATCGGCTTGTGGGCCGGGTCAGTTTACGAAGCGAGTGCGGTTGTGACACTGGCGACGCGCGCCGGCATCGACCGCGTCGGCGCTGTGCGCCTTGCTTCGATCGGAGCGGCAGTGCTGTCGGTCGGGACGATCCTCGGTTGTCTCGTCGCACCGTGGCTGGCGGAACGTTTAGGGCGCCGCGTCGCGCTCGGGACGTACTTCGCCGGCATGGCCGTGTCGATCGTGTTCGCCTTCGGCTGGGTCTTCTATCTGCCGAACGGACTCAACCTGTTCATGGTGTCGCTGCTGTTCCTCGGCTTCTTCGGCGGCAATTTCGCGGTCTTCTCACTGTGGCTGCCGGAGCAATACCCGACCCGGATACGCGCGACAGCGTTTGCCTTCAATGCGTCGGTGGGCCGCCTGCTCGGCGCCGGTGTGAACTTCCTGCTGGCTGCCGCGATTCATTGGCAAGGTTCGCTCGGGCTGCCGATTGCGTGGACAGCGGCGGCCTTTGTGATCGGTCTGCTGATCTTGCCGTTCGCTGTCGAGACCCGTCACCAGACGTTGCCGGAATAGCGCCTGGCTGAGTGCATCGCTGGCGCTATCCGCGTTAGTCCTCGGACACTGTGGGCATAGCGCAAGCGCATCACTCAGCCTATCTGCAACCGTCATCAATTCGTTGGAGAACTCAATGCAAGCGTTACACGGAATCAAGGTCGTCGAACTGAGCCGTGCGCTGTCGGGGCCGTTCTGCTCGATGGTGCTGGCCGATCTCGGCGCGGACGTCATCAAGGTCGAACCGGGGCCGGGCGGCGACATGAGCCGAACCTGGGGGCCGTTCGACCGGGGCGTGAGTACCTACTATCTATCCTGCAACCGCAACAAGCGCGGCGTGTGCATCGACTTTCGCAACCCGGAAGGACTGGCCGCGATTCACCGGCTGATCGACGATGCCGACGTGGTGATCGAGAACTTCAAGCCCGGCACCATCGACAGCATGGGGCTCGGATATGACATGCTCAGCGCGCGCAATCCGCGGTTGGTGATGGGCAGCGTCAACGCGTTTGGCGCCGATGGTCCGATGAGCGGCTGGCCCGGTTTCGACCAGATCGCGCAGGGCTATTCCGGCCTAATGAGCCTGACCGGTTTCGCCGATGGCGACCCCACGCGCACCGGCACAGCGATCGGCGATCTGAGTTCGGGCATGTGGCTCGCGATGGCGATACTGTCAGCGTTATTGGAGCGTGAGCGAACCGGGCGCGGCCAGCATGTGAGTACGTCGTTGCTCGCGAGTCTGGTGGGGCTCTTGAGCGTGCATGGCCAGCGCTACCTGAGCCTGGGCGACATTCCGCGCCGTACGGGCAACGCGCATTCGGTGATTGCACCGTATGGCGTATTCGAAACTGCAGACGGACCGCTCAACATCGCACCGATTACTTCCGACATGTGGCTGCGCTTGTGCAACTTGCTCGATTTGCCCGCATTGCCGGACGATCCGCGCTTCGCGACCAACGAAGCCCGCGTCGCGCATCGCGATGAATTGAAGGTTGCCTTGGAAGCGCGGTTGAAGACGCGCAGCAAACGAGAGTGGACAGAGTTGTTCATCGGCGTGGGATTGCCTGCCGGCCCTATCAATACCTTGGACGAGGTGTTCGACGATCCGCAAGTGCAGCATTGCCGGTTGGTGGAAACGGTCGAGCATCCGACGCTCGGCGCGTTGCGCCAGGTCGTGACGCCGGTGTCGAGTTCGGCAGTAAAGGGCGATTCTTCGCATCACGTCAGCCGTCATGCGCCGCCGGGCCTTGGCGAACATACTGTCGATGTATTGCGCGAGGCGGGTTTCGATGAGGGCTCGATCGAGGCGTTGCTTGCCGCTAAAGCGGTGCATCAACAGGGCGAATACTTGCCGCCGGAAAAGGCTCGGGGACACGCTACTGGCGTTACGCTATGAGCGCCGACAAAAAACTCGAAACAGGGCTACAGCGGCACGCACTAAGCGCGCCGCGCAACTGAATACGCTGTGGGAATTGCGCAATGAGCGGGACACAATCGTTGGAATATGCAGCAGAGGTCACACAATGAACACGCCGAACGCATCACCGTTTTCGATAACGGCCGATATCGTGGATGAACGGATCGCACGCTTGACGTTCCGTCATCCTACCCGCCGGAATGCCCTCAGCGCTGAGTTGTTGCACGCGCTCGACTCACACCTTGTCGATCTCGCGACACAGCGTATACCGGTCGTGATACTTGGCAGCGGCGTCGGGCAGGACGTCTGGAGCGCGGGCCATGACCTTGGAGAGTTGGCGCATGACCGCGACCCTATTGCCTACGGCAAGCCGTTGGAGCAGGCGTTGCGCCGCGTGCGTGCTTACCCGGGTGTAGTGATCGCGATGGTATCGGGTTCCGCGTGGGGCGGCGCCGTCGATCTGGTGATGAGTTGCGACCTCGTTATTGCCGACGAAAGCGCGCGGTTTGCGATGACGCCCGCGAACATCGGCTTGCCCTATACGACGAGCGGCCTGCTGCGTTTCTTCAACAATCTACCGATTCATGTACTGAAGGAAATGTTCTTCAGCGCGCAGCCACTCGATGCAGCGCGTGCCGAGCGTTTTGGCGTGATAAATCGTCTGGTCGACAGCGACAAACTAGAAGCAACGGCGCTTGAAATGGCGCGCGGAATCGCAAGCAAGGCACCCTTAGCGATCCAGGCAGTGAAGGAACAACTGCGGATACTTGAAGATCTGCAACCGATGCCTGTGCAGGCGATGGAAAAGATTGCCGAGCTGCGTCGGCATGCATGCGAAAGCGCTGATTTCAGTGAGGGGCTGGCGGCGTTTTCGGAGAGGCGGCCACCGGTGTTTAAAGGCGAGTGAACGAGGCGTTTGTCGGAGCCCGTGAAGATGTTAAAGGTAGCGGTTCAAGGAACGGTGATGTCGTGAACGATCGCGCCTGCACCGACAGTACTACAGGTGAGCCTTTTCGGGAGAAAAAAGGTGGGTGAAGACACCAACGGTGAGCTTTTCCGGGAGTAGAAAAAGTGTGAAGCAGCGTAACTGCAAGCGCTTCGCTCAGCAAACGCTGTTTGTCCAAAGCACGATGGCACTGCTTGACCAGTTCTCTACTGGAAGGGCTGAAGTAATAGCCCTATGTGCAGGCCCAGCATCGGATTAACTTCGGTCAAACCGGCGCAGCGCACCACGCCCGCAGTGCATCGCATACTTCTTCAATTACAGGCTCCCACTGGCCAAGCTCGCGTTGCCGGAAGAGTCGCATCGACGGATACCAGGGACTATCGGCTCGGTCGCTTAACCATCGCCACTGCGTGTAGGCTGGCAGAAGCGTCCACACCGGAAGGCTCGCAGCGCCAGCAAGATGCGCGACCGATGTGTCAACGGTGATGAGCAGGTCCAGCGTTTCAAGTATGGCGAGCGTATCCGTAAAGTCTTGAATCGCAGGGCCGAGCGTATGCACGTCGAATTCGTCCGCGAGGGGTTCGCTTTCGCGCTCACTGTCTCCCTTTTGCAGCGAGAACCAGGTGATGTTCGGCAAAGCAAACAGGGGCTTCAGCGCGCCGAGCCGGATTGACCTGAAACGGTCGAGCGGATGATATGGACCGCCCGCCCACACGACACCGATCCGTCTGCTCCTTTGGCGTTTCGGTCTGGGCGAAATGCTATCTATGCAAGCCCGCCACACTTCGAGTCTATCTGGCTCTGCCGCAATGTAGGGCATAGCGATGGGAAGCATTGACAGGTCAAGATTCATATGTTCCGGCATCCTTAGCATATGGCTCCAGTAGTCATAGGGTCCAGGGGGCAACTCTGTAAACACCGCTCGTACGCCGGACATGCTGGCAGCAATCCTCGCAATGGGCTGGCTAATAAATACGTCAACGATTGCGCCCCGCTGGTGCAGCCATTCAGCAAACCGGATGAACTGGATTTCGTCGCCGCGTCCCTGCTCGCCAACAAGCAGGAACGTTCGTCCGGTAACCCGCTCGCCATTCCAGACGGGAAAGTCCGGAAAAACCAACGAGGTTACCTGTACCGGCAAGGTGTAGAACAGATTGTGTCGCTTCCAGCCATTTTTGAACTCCCCGTTGCTTAGTTCAAGGCACGCAAGCTGATACTGCATAACCGCGTCATCCGGCAGCAGTCGGGCCGCGTCCCTGCTGTGAATCATCGCTTCCACGTTATGGCCGCGGACGGTTAAAGCATGTGCGGCGTAGAGGTGGAGCGCGGCACGTTGCGGATCGATGTCGAGCCCCTGCCGGGCAACACTTAGCATCTCGCTAAAGTGGTCGATCCTATACAGTGCGAGACACAGCGCCTCTAAAGCCTCGACGTTGGCGGCGTGCCGCATTCTGACCTGCCTGACCGCTTGGTCAAGCAGCGCGGTACACCTGGCTTTAGCCAGTGCCGCAACGAGGTCAAGCCCGTCTTGCAGATTAGATGGATCAAGCGCCCATGCGTTAGCGCGGGCAACCAAGGGGCCTGCGTCTGTTAGGTCGGGATCACTAACTTGAGAGTTAGACATTTCAAAGGTACCTTACTGTACTTGTGCGAGAAGTTGCGCCCCTAGGCGCCGTATGGGCGAGGCAGGGGCGCTTCCCATACAACCAGCTTATTGTGTATAGGTCGCCAGAAGGGTTGAGTTATTGAGGGCCGTAGTAGGAGTCACTGTGCCGTAGTAAGTCCCAGGTGCTGGATTCGTGATGGTGCACGTCGCCGCCCCGCTTCGTACAGCGACGGAATTGCAATCCGCATTGACGACCGTGGGTGAACCGGCTCTGAGCCATAGCGTCGCTATGTCACCATAGGCTGCCGGTGACAGTGTAAAAGTCACACTCTTTGCACCAGCAGGAACGTCCAGCGAGAAATACTGTTTTATCTGGACACCCGTCGAGAACTTTGTCGGGACATTAGTACTCAGTTCGGTCACGTGGGGGGCAACGACGGTAAAAGGCCGCGTCAACGTGCTAACAGCTCCCTTGCTATCCGTGACCGTTAATCTGACGTTGTAAGTGCCCGGATACTCGTAGTTGTGGTATGGGTTCACGGACTGCGTGCGTACCATTTCACCAGGATCACCAAAGCCCAAGTTCCAGGTCCATGACTTGATTGACGCGGCACCTCTCGCAGTAGACAGGTCTGTGCATGTCACCACCATCGCGTCGTTGACCTGCGAGCACTTGAAATCCGCCGCCGCTGGGATCTCGCCAGCCTTCGCTGCAGCAACTGTCGCCGCTGCATCCACAATGCCCGAACCCAGTGGCTGATCCGGCTGCTTCGGGAACGGCTGCGCGTGCTGTGTGATTAGTGTCCGCATTTCCGCAGTGCTTAACGGTGTAGGTGCCACTGACTTTACTAGCGCGACCACGCCGGTGACCATCGGCGTAGCCATAGATGTGCCGGAAAGGTAAGCGTAACCTTCAGCGCCCAATGACGTCGTGCCATCGTTATAGGTGGAATAGATGTCCGTGCCCGATGCGGCAATATCGACAGTAGGCCCATAGTTTGAGTCCGAAGCTCTTGAGCCGTCGCGCCGGGAATTGCCAACAGTGATAACACCATTACAGTTGCCAGGCTGGTAATTCGCTGCGTCGGCAATATTGTTCTGGGCGGCAACAACAACGTCCACGCCGTGACTGGTTGCGTAGTCAACTGAGTCCTGAAGCGCTTTTGAACACTGACCTGGACCACCAAAGCTTGCGTTAATCACGTTTACAGGGCGAGGATTGACGGCGATTCCCGGAACAGACCCGCCAGAGGCCCACATCACTGCGTCCGAAGCACTGGAAAGTAACCCCGTTCCATATTCATTCAGCACACGCGCAGAGATGATTTTTGCAGACGGTGCAATGCCTGCAATCCCGATGCCATTATTTGTGACCGCGGCCATGATGCCAGCAACGTGAGTGCCGTGATACGAGAGTGAGCGTGTTCCGTTTCCAATGCCCGGATTTGAACCATCCTGTGGACCCAGATAGGTAAAGTCGCGGCCAGGCAGGATATTCGCGTTCAGGTCACCATGCTTTGTTACCCCGTTATCAACGAGCCCGATAGTGACTCCCGCACCGGTCGCGATGTTCCACGCGTCGGCTGCACGAATCCCAACGTTGGGCTGACCGGGGTCCAGGTTTGAGAAAAGCCCCCATTGCAGGTTGTAGAAGGGATCATTCGGCGCAGAGTTGATGGATATAGGCACGTCCGGTTCCACGTACTCCACGTCAGGATCGGAAGCGATAGCGCGCATGAATGCCTTCGCTTCCTTGGCGTTCAGTTTGCGCTCCGTGGTTATCACATCCGCACCGACACCCATACGGCGTTGATGGCGCGCTTTCGAGGGGAAGGCGCCCGCCAGCCGGTTGAGCCTTGACTGCACCGCTGTAATTGACCCGCCTTCGACAGTGCCATCCTTGTACTTAATGATGAAGCGATCAACTGAAGCGTCCGACCACAAACCGCTCGCGTTCATCTTCAACGACATGGCCAGTGGAACCGTTGTTGAGTTCGCTGCCAATGCCGCCGTCGCTTCCAGAGTCTGAGGTGCCGCCGACGATGGCGTACTCGAAGACGTCGAATCACTCCCGTTATGTACGCCACATGCAGCAAGTGCAAGCGAGACACAGGCAGCGCCTGCGAGTATCCGAAATGTTTTAGCTCTTGACCAAAGCGGGCTGACGCCGCTGATAGTTTTGCGGGGAAATCTCCTTTCGCATCCTCGTCTCTTCTTTTGCATATTCTTGTCCCTCATACAGCCAGTAAAAGGATTGCCCCAGATTCTTGTTTTGATGTTGCAGCCTTAGTCGCGACCGCTTGCCGACCTTTCGCGCAACTCCGGCGCAGGTCATATTTTTATTCTCGGAAAACTCTCAGCGAACGATTAGCAGCGACGCATATGCGTTATGACGTTTCACCGTCTGCAATCAGAGCGTTAGTGTTGTAATCGGTTGCAATTTAGAAGCCTAAATAGCCGGGGCGAGTGATGCCATCGGGGATGTCTATTTTTCGACAGGGAAAAATCATCGGAGGGTGTACGACTGTAGGCGTGCTATTCAGGCAATAAAAAAGCGCGATTGCTCGCGCCTTCTTCATTGCGGCGGTGTGTGTTAGCCGCTAGTGGTAGTCAGTGCTGCGCTGTTACGGCGTGGGTGCGTTGGCGCATTTCGCAGTCAGTGATTTCCGCCCGGCGTCTCGCCGCAGGTCTGCTTAGCGAAGGCTGCGCACGCCGCCAAAGCCGCTGCGCTCGCATACGTCACCAGCCCCATTGCAGCAACCCACCACAACGCAATCGAAACATGCGGCGCCAAAATCGTCGCCGCCCCAGCCATCGCGACCCCAACAAGCCCCCCCGCCTGCCGCAACGCGTTCAACAACCCCGACGCCACACCAGCCAACTCACCAGGCACCTGTTCCAGCACAGTCGAAATCATCGGCGGCACCGACAACGCCGTCCCACCACCAAACATTACCATCGCCGCATAGGTGAAGACCCAAGGCGCGCGCCATTCCAGACTCATTGCCATCGCCGGCACCGCAACGGCGGCTAGCACGAGCCCGGTCGTCATAAACTGCGTCGCAGTAAACCGCCCATGCAACCTACCCACCACCACATTCCCGATCGACAAACTCCCCGCCAGCGGCAACAACGTAAGCCCAATCTCCCGCGCGTTAAACCCAAACTCGCCATGCAAATAAAGACTCAACTCAAACAACAATCCAAAGTAGCCAACATAAACGAGCGTCCCCATCGCATTCATCGTCACAAACATCCGATTACGGAACCACTCAACCGGCACCATCGGATGCTGCGCACGCCGCTCGACAACAACAAGCGTCAGCGCAGCTAGCACGGCAAGCAACGCCGCCCCCCACACCTCTCGCGCAGCGATCCCACGCGACGGCAACTCAATCGCCGCATAGCAGAGCGCGCCCAATGCGACGATGCTCGCCAACTGCCCACCCCAATCGAAATGACGCCCGACGCTGCGCGTCGAGTGACGCACCACGACCCAAGCTCCCGCGAAGGCAACGAGACCAGTCGGCACATTGATCAGAAACGCACTGCGCCAGCCGAACCCTTGCACGAGGAGCCCCCCCAGCACCGGTCCAATCGCCGCCGCGACCGAGGCAATCCCAGCCCACGCCGCAATGGCGCGCCCGCGTTCAACGGGGTCCTCAAAGGTGCTGCGCACGATGGCGAGCGACGCCGGCAGGAATAACGCCGCGCCGCTGCCCTGTACGAAGCGCGCGACCACCAGCGCGCCGACGTTCGGCGCCAGCCCGCAAGCCGCCGAGGCCGCGACGAACAACGCGAGGCCCCACAGATACACCGCCTTCGCGCCGAAACGGTCGGACGCGACGCCGCCCGCGAGGATCAGCGCGGCAAAGCTCAGCGTGTACGCATCGACGATCCACGCGAGACCGCCTACGGACGCGCCCAGGCTAACGTGCATCGCGGGCAGGGCGACGTTGACGATGGTGGTGTCGAGCACGGCCATGAACATGCCGCTCGCCACCAGCGCCAGCGTCAGGCGCGGACGCCTGGCGTCCCGCTCCGTGTCGGCCAGCTTGGTGGGCAGCGGTTGTTCAGCGGCGCATTCGGTCATTACACATCCTCGGGCTAGAACTGCAATTGAATCGATCGACGAAGTCTAGCCACATACGCGAATGCAATAAAGCAGTGATTGCGCATGTGTATGATGCAAATATGCATGACGGACAGCGCAGCCAATGATCAACTGGGACAACGCACGATTTTTTCTCGCCGTGGCGCGTACGGGCACGCTGCGCGGCGCGGCGGCGCAACTCGATGTCGATCAGGCGACAGTCGGCCGACGGATCGCCGCGCTCGAAGAAACGCTTTCGACAACGCTGTTTCTGCGCACCCCCGCCTTGTTCGTGCTGACGCCTGCCGGTGAAGCCCTGCTCGGGGCGGCCGAGACGATGGAGCAGGCCGCCTTGTCGATCGAACGGCGAATTGCCGGACTCGACGATCAACTGGCCGGCACGATCCGCGTCGCCACGACGGATTCGCTCGGCAAACAATTCGTGGTGCCGGCCATCGCCAGGCTACGACGGGCGCATCCGGGCATCGAGATCGTCTGCGTGACATCCGCGCAGATCGCCAACCTGACGCGGCGCGAAGCCGACGTGGCGATCCGCACGCTGCGGCCCGATGCACCCGACCTGATCGCGCGCAAGCTCGCGCAACTGGAGGTTGGTATTGATATGACTTTGCGTGTCAATCGCGAAATTGGTTTCCAGGTTGCATCGACGCATGAATTTCCTGAGGGCGGCGCAGCAGTAAGTCTCGACGGTGGATCACACTTCTATGAGCAGGAAGTTGTCAAGGCCTTTCACGACCTGACTCACGAATCATCGACCAGGTCCTTCGGGCGGGTCCAGTTCGGAAGCGCCGTAG
>NZ_JBNPVS010000058.1:0-63141 GCF_050434225.1 Paraburkholderia sp. GAS32
ACGATTGACGGAACAATCGGTTTCTCTTCTGGGCAACCCAGATGAAACAATCCTCCACGTGACTTCGCACGTCGCACTGCCTCTTCTATACTGGCGCGCATGTCAATCGAGAGAACACCATGAAACGTGTGATCGTCCGGCGATCGTCTGTTCACGGCAGGGGCGTGTTCGCCGCTCGGCCGCTCGCCGCAGGCGAGCGCGTGCTGCAGTACAAGGGTGAAATCACGTCATGGCGCAATGCGGTGCGCCGTCACCGACGCGAAGGCGTTGATGGACATACGTTTCTGTTCGGACTATCGGACGGGACCGTGATCGACGGGAGTCGCGGTGGCAACAGTGCACGCTGGCTCAATCACGCCTGCGCACCGAACTGCGAGACCATCGAGGATCAGGGACGGATATTCATTCACACGCTGCGGACCATCGAGCCGGGCGAAGAACTGTTCATTGAATATCTGCTGGCCATCGACGATCCTTCGGACGAGGAACTTCGGGCGCAATACGCGTGCCGGTGTGCCGCTGCGGGTTGCCGTCAGTCGATGCTGGCGGACGCAGCGTGAACAGGGTGGCGGAAGAGGTACCGGGCAGCGTCGCTATCCCGAAAAGGGCCGAGGTATCGAAGCGGGAGAATGATGGATTTGTCCGGATCGGTGTGGAGGTGGTTTTCCACCTCGATGTGCTGAAGCCATGGATGCCAAAGGCAGATGTATCCGACGATGCTTCTGGCGTAAACATGAAGAAACAGATGTCGCTGGAGCTTGACGATTGGTGGTGACATTGACGCTAGCGCGTATCTCTACAGATGCAGGGGAGCAGCCTTATGCAGAAGCGGAACTTCGCACGAAAGAGAGCAGGGGGAGCGAGTCTGCCGGAACTGCTGGACCGGCTTGAACTGGCACTGACGGGGGCGCCCGCTCGCACGTCCGTCTGTCGGGCGCTGTTGGATCTGAATTGGCGGCTCGGCTCGACCAGCGAGAAAACGGCTGCACGGACCAGTCGATCCGCGTCCTCGCGACGTCGGCGCCAAACCACCGTCGAATCTTTGCCACTGTTTTCGTGAGTGGTGCTCCGACGGGGGATTGGCACGTCCCACTGAATCGGCCAGGAACATCGAGCGGTTTTCGAGCATTTCTGGTTTGTGGGCGTCGCGCAGCGTTCAAGCCCAATGACCGCCCCGGGCGTCGGTCTCATTGTTGCCGAGATAGGTACCGACCAGTTCGCTCATGCGCAGGCCGTCGCAAACGCGAAGTCCCGCACGAGCGCCGGCGTTGCGCCGCCAGTGACTCCAAGCCATAAAACTATCCAGGTTCGCCGGTAATGTCGCGGCGAGCATCTACCCGCGCTCGGCAAAAGTGTGCAACGTGTCGAGCACGGTTCAGCGACCGGTCTCGCGTATTCTGACTCCAGCGAACGGATGGCCAGCTGATAACGGTGCGTCATCAGTCAGCGGAAGATCGCGTCACTCCTGAGTCGCGGTATAGCAACCCGGCGCCGTTTTTGCTGGTGAGGTGCCTTGCCAACAGCGCTTCATTTCTCCCGTGTTCGTATCTAGTCTTCACGCATTGCCGCCGCCATCCACAGCCAGTTGGTAGTGGCCTGATGCCGTGGGCGAAGCATCATGCGATGCATGGCCGCAGCCAGTGAGGATCAGGGATAGCGCAATTGGGATGAGTTTCATATGGCTTTTCCTTGGTGTCCAAAGCGGTGCCGCAAAGAATGTTAGTCGTTGAAATTCTGCAGCGCAGCGTTCAACTGCACGACAAGTCCGGTGATAAGTAGGATCAGGCCGAATGCCTGCGCACGCGATGTAAGCGCTTGAAAGCGCCTTAACCGTGGAAAAAATACCACCGACTCCACGACTCCTAGCACGACGACCGAATAGCACAAAAACGACATGAAGAACTTCACCGTGATCGCGGCGGATGGAAGTGTGTGACCGATGCTCGCACCAATCAGGGCACCGATAGGGGTAACCGTGTGAGCCCAGATGAGCACGCCCACCACCCAATGGACCATGAATGCCTTCATCGCATCGCTTTTTGCGACCATCTCCGACAATACCAGTACGCCAATGAGACCGTAGATGATGCCGGTGATGTTCAAAAGCTTGTACGGAATCAGATCGGACCGACCTGATCAGCTGCGCTTCGCTAGTTGGGCAGCTGTGGTCAATGTGGTTGGCCGATGTTCAACAATTGGCGTGCCGCCGCCCGACGTGGTCGCTCCGGCAGCGGTGGTCGTCGTGTCGCCGGGTTGGCATGGCGACCGTTACTGCGACGGACGCCGCTACTGGGATCGCGACGAATGGGAAGAGCGTCATCGCCATCACGGGCTTGGGCCCGATCACTGTCCGCCGGGACATGCGAAAAAAGGCGAGTGCTGATCAGCGTTTCGAACTGCGGCCGCGAGGAAGGACGTAAGTGCGTTCGAGCGGCTGTGTTCCGGCACCCCCGTTTGCTTAGTGCCCGGCACACATCAAGCGGTCGACTCAACGTGACGCCGCGACGCCGCTCACCCGAGAAACTACACAAGTCAGCAAGGCGATGCTTCACAAGTCAGCAAGGCGATGCGTTTGACTTGAGCGTTGGCGGCGGAACAACTTACACACTGTTACGCGGCGCAGTGAAAATATTCGGCAACGCTTCCTTATACTCCATGCCGAACTTCAACATTGCCCGCTGACATGCGGCGTCAAGATGTCGAGAGCATCATGTACAACACTCAATTTGCCAAACCAATCTTTTACATCGCGCTGTGCGCAGCTTTACCCCTGAGTGGATGCGTGGTTCCTGGCGCAAACATGCCGTACGGTGCGAGTCCGGCGCAGCCTGCCTATGCGCAACCCGCATATGCCCAGCCGGCGTATGTGCAGCCAACCTATCCACAGCCAGTCGATAGCGCAAGCGCCTATGGCAACGCGCCTCCTGCAAGCTCCGGTTACGGACTTCAGTATGGGGTTGTTTCGGGAATTCAGCCTCTCGCCACATCCAATGCGGTGAGCCCGGGCAGTGTAATGGGCACGGTGGTCGGCGCGGTCGTCGGTGGTGTGGTCGGCAACCAGTTTGGCGGCGGGCATGGCCGCGACGTGGCGACCGTAGTGGGTGCGCTCGGCGGCGCGGTGGCCGGAAATCAGATTGGCCGGCAGTACAGCAATGCGGCCCCGAGCGCGTATCGAATCGTTGTTCAACTCAATGACGGATCGTCACGCTCCTTCGACGTGCCCTCACCCGGCGATCTCCGTCCGGGCGACCGCGTGCGGATTGACGGAAACCGGCTGGACCGTTCCTGATCGACCTGCTTGCCGGTATGGCCGGTGCCTGTGCTTCGCCGAGTTTTTTCACTGGCTGGCCAGTCGTTCCGACGCAGCATGCGCCGGCCTGTATTTCCGGACCCCGAAGCATTGTGAGTTGCCCGCGTCTGCATACTCGTTGACTGGCGTGCGCCCGCGCCAGGATCGCATGCTCATATAAATCTGACCGAAATCAGATGGCAGCTAATCCGGCTTCGCTTCTGCGCGCCCGATCTCGCCACCTTGCATATGAGAATCGCCAGAACTTGTAGTTATTCCAATCATTGAATCGCCTTATGGCGTAGAGCGCAATAAATCTGTCACTGGCTGCACCACAGCGCGATGCGGCCAAGTGGAGTCAAGGTGATAGTTTTGCTTCCACTCGGAGTGTTGCTGTTCACAATTGGCGCTAGCCGTGTCAATTGGAGTGGACAAAAATGGTTGTGTCGCGATAAGGTCGACAAGGCAAAAAATATTTTATGATAAGGATTGCTACATCATCAGAGAATAGAACTGGGCGGCAGCTGTTCGTGTGACGCCGTCGTCAATCATCTGACCTTTGCTGATCATGTGCATCGTCTCAATGCCTGACAGGATGATGCGGGCACACCGGAGATCCTTGAATCCCATCATGGGCCTGGTCCGGCGTTTGATCGCCCTATGATCCTGCTCGACGATGTTGTTCAGATACTTGACCTGCCGGACTTTGATTGGCGTTTCCCGCTCCGCGTTGATGGCCTGCAGCGCGGCCCGATTAGCCCCGCTTTTGTCCGTGGTCACGGTCTCAGGCGCGCCGTTTCGAGCGATGGCCTTTTCGAAGTAGCGGCGCGCGGCAGCCTTGTCGCGATGCGCACGCAACAGGAAATCGACCGGGTTACCGGCCTTGTCCACTGCGCGATACAAATACTTCCACTGACCGCGCACCTTGACGTAGGTTTCATCCATCGTCCAGCTCTTGCCGACCGAATGTTTGTGCCGGAGAAAAGCTTTCTCGAACAGCGGTATGAGCTTGATGACCCAGCGATGCACGCTCGAGTGGTCAACCTCAAAGCCGCGCTCGGCCATCATCTCTTCGAGATTGCGAAGGCTTAGCGAGTAGGCCACGTACCACCGCACACACAGCAGGATCACGTCCAGAGGATAGTGCAGTCGCTTCAACACTTTCGGGATCCCTGGCGGTAATGTCTTGCGCGGCGTGTTGCCCGTCATGGCCATCGCGGTCATCTCAAGTTCGATTGCCGAATTTTACATGACCGCCTTAGCGCGACAGAGCCTGGGCACCGCCCAGCGCAGGGCGTTCCGGGACCGGTTGGGGCTTTCCGTCCGGCAACGCTTTGACGAACAGTACAAGCCGCCTCCGCTAGAAGGCGCCTGCTCGATCGAGCTCTATGTTGACGACATGCTTCTGGAAGTACAGGACACTGGAAGTCCTTACCTCTGAGGCAATGCTCAGGGATAAAAGTACGCATTGAGCGCCCACGGTCGCGTGATCAGGCGGCCCATCATAGCCGCGAGTGTATTGGCGACACGGCCGCGAACGTAATGGTCACTTCTTCGTAGCAATGACTGCTATCCACACGGATCCGAACGTGGTCCGCCAAGTGTGCCTCGCAACCGAGAATCTGCCAGGCCGCAATTACCCTCAAGTCCCCTGCCTTTGCGCGCACGGTGAGCCGATAAGGATCGCACTGAATCGCTCTGCTAAGCCAAATTGATCCTGTAACTAGCGCGACAGTCGGGCGATTTTCCATGCAGCACGCCAGTGCCGGGTCTTCCGCCTGCTGTTACCGCATTGTCTGGCTTTTCAGGCGACGCATCGTGCAAGCAAAACGCGTCACGGGGCGCTCGACTCCGAGAGCGCGGGCGATCCATTTCAAGGCATACCGCGCCCGGCCACGCAGGTGCGCCGCTTGCACCCGGCGCCAGAAGCGCTGCGGCACGAATCCGGCAGAACGCGCCTCTTTCTCAAGCAACGCCTTGCCGCCCGGCAGGTGGATGAACGAACAGCCGCGAAACCACCGCAGGTCGCGATAGTTATTACCGGGCCAATGGCGGCCTACCGCCTGGTAAGCACCGACCTCGACAATTCCCTGTCCTTCATCGGCCAGTGCGTTCAGTGTCGCCGAGATAAACGCTTCGTCACCGTGATGCCCCAACCGGTCAATTTCACCGACATATCGCGTGTAAGTGCTGCGCGCGAGCAGCACCAGCCGGCGCAACGCCGCGGGGGTACCCAGCAGAAACTCGCCGCCGTACCAGCGCGGATTCCTGAAGCGCCGGCCCGCGACGATTTCCAGATCCGCGACCACCTTTTCGCTCCCATACGCCGGAAATACCTGATCGGAGATGTCGAACGCGCCGAGACCTGCTTCAGCGCATCGCCCGATCAGCTTCTGCTCGAGTGGCCGCATCGCTACCATATCCGTGTCGAGCAGCAGCAGCATGGTGTCGGCGGGTAACGCGCCGGCGACCTGATCCAGCAGATCCAGTTTGAAATGCGCCGCGTAGAACGGTGTGTCCTTCGACAACTCGATGGTCGCGTTCAACCTCATCAGCGCCGGACGATTCTCCGGCGCCATGCTGTCGAGCCGTCGCGCGACTTCGGCGGGCGCGTTGCTCATGATGGTCAGCGTCGGCATGCCCACCCGTCGCAAACTGTTGTTCAGGCAGATCGCCTGACTCACGTACGACAGAGGGTCGCGATTCGTTGCATTGGGACCGGGGCTCGCATCGAGATCCACATAAACTAGCGTGCAGGGAAATAAGTTCATGTTGCTCCTGAAGGTTCAACACTGCTCTTCTATCCTTCTGGCAGACTCCCGGCTTTTCCGGGCGCTGCCTTCACTGTCCGGTCGTCGCAGCGCGATTACGCGTCACCACAGCGTCTCACACTCCTCCCCCAAGTACACTGTGAGGCAACCCGTCAATCAGGATCTCCAGATTCATCAAACGTCGTTAGTGGAAGCACCCGTAAAGGTGTTCATGGAACGAACCACGCATGGAGCACCCATGACTGCGCGGCAAGATGGTCAACCATCGCGGGTAACGTTTCGCCCGGCGTTCCGGCAAAGACCAGACTGAGTTCCTCGAAACCCGCCTTGCGGTCACAACGTGCGCGGGTCCGTATCAGGTGCGAGGTATACGGCCGAATCAATTGCCACAGCGTGGCGACCCTGAGCTGTCCTGTCGGGCAACGAACTGACAGGGCCCAAAGTCCGTCCGCAAAGCCACCCGAATCGCGGAGGACGCCAGGCACGACGATCAATGCCCGACGATGTCGTGAGGCTGGAGCGTGGTTCATCGCTGGCAGTAACAATTACAAGGATTCGTGGAATCGGAACTTCCCCGGATCGGTGCACGCTTCGTGTTTGTCCGCATCCGCATTATCTGGCCGTCAACGGTCGCGCACTCTACGTTCACTCAGTTTGTTCACGTACGCAACAACCATGCCTGTGACACGTCGACCGAAACGGATATCGGACTGAATTGTGCTGGGCCGCGTCGGTCCTTGCATGGTTCCTTCTCAGGAAACCAGGAAAGCGACAGAGTCCTGTTCCGCCAGATGGCGCACGAGTATGGCTGATGAGAAAACGAATGAGGATCTACACCATACCCGCCAGAGGCATTTGTGACGGACTGCGTAACTACGTGCTATGCGCCCCCTTTCACGCATTCGTCACATAGGAACTGCACAGCCCCTTTGCGTTCACGAGCTTGCCCGCAAAGACCTGACATGGCCCGGTGGCGTCACCTGCCTTGCCCTGAAAGAACTGGCAGCTGGCGCAGGTCTGCCCAGCCTGATATTTCGGGAGCCGCCCCCTGTCGACCCTCGTCGCATCGGTTCTGTAACCGAGTGCCTGCGCGTTGGTGTCTGACTCCAACACCGGACCCGCTTGCGCCGATGCGTGCCGTATAACCGGCCATCCAAGGCAGCAAAACCGCAACAAAAAGATCCTTGTCGACTATATGCGCAGCAATCGCGGTTCGAGCACGATCTCGGCGTTTTCGGCGCACGGGCAGGGCTGGGCGTTTCGGTGCCGCTTGCGTGGAATGAAGTCGAGCACACGACTCACGACCCGTGTTGATCAATGGACCATCGGCAATCTGCGCGAGCGCCTTGACGCGCTTAAGAGCGACCCGTGGGCCGGCTACTCGAAGTGCCGGCAGCGCATCATCGCGGCAATGCGAAAGCGTCTCGATCGATCGGGAAAGAACGATTGAAGGTGTTCGCTCGAAATCTGCCATCGCCGATCGGCAGGCAAGTAGCGACTGAAGGCGCTGCCCGAAATCAGATACGCGTCGCCATAAACGCGGCGTTGCACGGACTTGCCGGAAGGGCTTGGACAAGCGGTGCCGGGGAGGGCGGCGATCCGCCGCTGTACCATCAGAACGTGTCCTTCACAGGCGGCAGCGATGCCGGTCCGCCTGGCCAAGCGTTCGGTGCCTCGCGTCAAGATATAGAGGGCTTGCAGGCAAAGAACTGCCGCTATCGTTGCGTCGAGCCTGCCGTCAGATCCGAAGCCGCGTGATCTTGGTGCCTTCGAGCGACACGCCGGCCATCAAGCCGGCATTGGTTAGCACGAACGCCTGCACCGGTGCGGTTGCGGTCGACGTATCGATATTGCCGTTCGCCCCCACCTTCATCACCGCAACGGTCGCGTCGGCACCGACTGCCCAGCCCTCGCTGTCGCGGAACCGTTCGAGCGCGTCCTGCGTCATGAAGAGGTAGACGATCGACTTGGACTGCCCGCCGATCTGCAGCCCGAACGAGCCGCCGGCCGTGCTGTAGTACCCGGCCGTCTGGCCGCCAACGCGCAACGCGCCTTCTCCGTACTGGCCACCGATCCAGAAGCCGGCCTGGATGACGGATGGAAACACCAGCACGCCACGAGCTTTCGAAACGAGCTCGTGCGAACCGTTGACGGTGGTATAAAGACGCGCGAGCGTCAAGTCGACACCGGCGTTGATGGAATGGCGTTTATCGGCATTGTCTGAAGCCTTCGACGCTGACGTGGTGGTACAGCCAGTGAGCCCGAGGCTGCTTGCCGCGAGCGTGGCACTGGTGGTCAAGATGAACTGTCTTCTGCGCATGATCTTTCTCCTGCATTAGCAAACAGCATTCATGCTGCCCAGGTAAGAGCCCAGCGTGTGGGAAGACCCGCAGCAGCGGCAGTCGGGAAGCCTTACCCAGCACTTTGATGTTTCAGCATCAATCGTGCCGTGTGCATGTGACAGGTGGCCAGCCGCATGACCTGAAGCCGTCAGGACGCCGGCCTCGTCGATTGACGATCGAGCAGATCGAGGCTCGCGGGTACGAGTTCGCGCGGCTAATCTTCGCTGCCGCGCAGCCGGTGATACCAGTTCATCAAGGGCGTGGCCGAGACGCCATGTATTACTACCGACGTCGCGACAACGGCCAATGCGAGCGGCACCAATGGTGCGATGTCCGCAGCGGCGCCGTGCTCGAGCGCGTACGTGAGATAGTAGAAAGAACCGATGCCGCGAATCCCGAACCAGCTCATCAGCCGTCGCAGGGTATGTGTCGCGTTCGATCCCAGCAGCGACAATTCCACCGAGACCGGTCGCACCAGCGCGAACAGCGCGACGGTGAGCGCGACCGTTTGCCATGTGAACAGCGGCACTTGCAGATTGGCGAGCACGTTGCCGACCATCGCCATCACCGCGACTTCGGCGATGCGTTCGAGTTCGATCGTAAAACCGAGCACCGATTCCGTCATATACGCATGCGCTTTGCTCGGATTCGTTGCGGTCGCGTCGATGTCTTCGGAATCGACCGTGCCGATTGCCTTGCGAGGCGAAATTCCCCCGCTCGCGCGATGCTCGACGCGGCGCATTGCGACACCCGCTGCGAACACCGCTAAAAAGCCGTACGTATGTGCGAGTTGGGCAGCGCCGTACGTGAGTTCGATCAGGCCGAGCGCGAAAAATCCTTCGAGGCCGAGTGCCTGCGCATGGCGCGTGCGCAACCATGCAACCGCGTGCGTCGTGACCCAACCGAGCAGCCCGCCGATCGCGATGGCGCCGGCCACGCCCCACACCATGCTGCCCGCGAGCGTGAAGGTCAGCACGTCGCCGGCATTGGCAGCAGGCGCTGCGCATAACGCGAGGCCCAGCATCGCGAAGGGTAGTGCAATGCCGTCGTTCAGGCCACCTTCGCCGGATAGCGCGAAGCGCAGCAGATCGTGGTCGCCAGGATCGTGCACCTGGACGTCGTGAGCCAGCACCGGATCGGTTGGCGCGAGAATCGCCGCGAGCAGCAAAGACGGGCCCCAGCCGAGATGCAACACGAAGACGCCGACGAGCGTCAGTAGTGGAACCGTCGCCAGCATGGCGAGGAAGCCGAGCCGCAGCGGCGCGGTCCAGAGCTTCTCGAGGACTCCTAGCCGCAAGCGCAAACCGATCGCAAACAGCGACACCAGCAGCGCGATTTCCGTGATGGTGCAAAGAAGGTGCGCGTCGGCGGCGATATCGAGGCGCAGCAGACCAATGCCCGGCGACCCGAGCGCGTAACCGGTGGCCAGGTAGAACATCGCAGCGCTACAGGGCAGCCGACGCAAAGTCGTCGCCGCAATGCCTATGAAAACAAGCACAGCACCGACGATGAGAAACCAGAGTGATTCTTCGTGCATGAGCATCCGCTTGAGGCTGGCGCGCGAACATTGCACGCGTTGCCGGTTGAAAGGCGCGCATTCCGCGCGATGCCCGGCCGCGCCTGCGCGTATGGCATCGGACGCTATCGGACCGATGGTGGGCGCGGTGGCGCCTCAAGGCGAACGTCCGAACGCTTCGCGTAATTTGCGCTTGGCCTGTTGCAACGTATCGCGGCGCGTCTTCGGCAAATTTCTGCCCGCGCGGTTGATATAGAAGTTGAGCATCGACATCGCGGACTGGAACGGCGTGCCCTTGCGGCGGCGGCTCTGCGTCGACGAACGTTTGAGCGACTTCGCAATCGACTGCGCGCTGCCGGTTTTGAAAATGTTGTGCTCGATATCCAGCGCGTCACTGGTTTCCATTACGTGATGCGACCATTTCTGTTCACTCTTCGTGGCGCCGTTTTTGACGGTCTTCGCCTTGGCGTGCGCATGCGCTCGCGCATGCCGCTGGCGCGGCGGGCGTCCCGCCTTGCCGCGCGCGACTGGATGTTTCGGTTTGCTGGCGGCCATGGTTTTGCCTCCTTCGTGTGAAGTCGCTTGGCGGAGCGCTTCGTGTGTTTCGCGTGCTCAAAGCGAAACGCGCCGGACATCGCGTTGAAGGATTGCCGGCAGATCACGGTGAGCAAGCCCCGAACCTGAAGCTGTCCGGACCAGCCTGCAACAGCGGCCGGATTACAGTTTCAGGCCGCCGGCCTTCGACGCATCCGACGATCCGGCCGGAATCTCGGCGACGCCCAAATCGTCGCGCCGGTTGAACGGATCGCGTCCCCAATACGGCTCGCTGCCGTAGTACTGATGCACGGAGGTGGCCCATGTCTGATTCGCCATAGAAGGCCAGTGATCCTTATCGAAGCCCGGAGCGTTTTCCACGTGTTCGGCCGTCATCGACAGTACGAAGCATTTTTGTTGCGTATCGAGCGTCAGCGCGCGCCATGGAATGGCCAGCAACTTGTCGCCAATGCCGAGAAAGCCCCCGCTCGATAACAGCGCATACGCGATGCGGCCGGAGCCGACGTCGAGCATGATGTCCTTGATCTCGCCAATGTCTTTGCCGTCACTGCTGAGCACCTTGTTGCCATCGAGGGTCGCTGCTGCCATCACGTCCGGCCCCGGGACCGTCCGCGCTTGCGCTGCCCTTGCCGCCAATGCGTGCGCCTTGGCGCTGGCGCAGGTTGCCTTGCGTCTGTGGCTGGATCGGCATCGGCATGATCTTCCTCCTCTACAGGTTGAGTGTAAGGGTGTCGCAGCAACGGGCGTTCCTTCGGTTGTGCAGCCGCGGGCAACGGTCTAGGAAGGTCGACGCGCCGCGGTACGGCGCGCGTAAAGGATACTGGCTGGTTTGCAATTTTTTCGTATGAATAGATAAGTAAAACTAATGAACGTTTTTGCACGCATTCCTGCGTATGCAGAAGAAACACGTCTTGCGCTGCATCAGGGACGATGCGGCGTTGCGCGTGGTCGGCGTCTCCGCTGCCTGACCGTCTTCGCCGACTTCCGCGGGATCGGGCAACTCGGGCAGATTGTGGCTGTCGTTCGGTGGTGCCTGATCGTCTTCCGATCCCGGTGTGCTGGAGACCTCGTTGGATATCGGCGTGGTTTGCATCGCTTTCACCATAAAGACACTGATGCACGAAGACGACGCACGCCGCGTGCCAATGTTCTCCACGCCCGCATCGTTGCTGTTTCCGAGAGCGCACGCCCGGAAGGCGCCGACCTTGCTTGATCACTGGTGACAGCAACAACAGTTGCGTCGCAAGCGTTGAATGCCGCATTTACCCTACGGAGACGTCGAGTAAGGAGAGATCTTGAAAAAGCTAACCAAAAAAGCACGGCCAAACAATTACTGATGGTGATGGCGCTCGTATTGTTGACGGCCGTAGGCGGCTGCAAGCCCTCCTCTAGCGACAACGCCGGCGCCGCATTGGGCAGCAGCGGCGTGATGGGCGGTCACGCGGCGACCGGCAGCACCGCTGACACGAGTAGCGGCGCAGCGGGTGCAGCCGATAAGGCGAGCATGCCCGCCGCAGCCGCCGCGCAATCGGGCGCGAGCCAATGACCTTGGTCCGGCGCCGATTTGCGGTAGGGCGGTCTGGGTTGAAATGCCTCATGACCAGGCAGACGCAGGAGCGGCAATATAGGCAGGTTGAGGAGGTGGACAGGCGCGGACATACTGCTCCGGCTGTATCGGTGCAATCTATGCATGCCGCTCGGTTCTCGCGACGGTGGGAACAAGCGCGTGCGCTTGCATCGCGGAGATGCAATCATGGACTCAAAAATCCATTACCAGATGAATATCTGTGGCGGCGATTTCACGCATGTCAGAGAATGCTTCCGTGACTGGAAATCGCAGCCACTCGTGTATCGCTGGAACCAGCGGACGTGCGAGGGAAAACAGGAAGTGCGTCCACTGTCCGGACGTGTGTTCAACGACGGCGAGGTCGCGCACCGGGCGCTCGAGCGCGTTTGCGGACCGAGCGATCCCTACGCGCTCGCCGCCGAGATTCACGGCGGCGAGCGCGACCTGTGGCTAGTGATGGCAGCGTTCGAAGAAGAAGCTTGAGGCGGCCCGCGCGCCGCATCTTCTCTGCTCGCAGCCCGTAATCGACGTGTTCAACGAGGCCGCCTCGCCGCGCGCGAGGACGCCGCCTGGCCTGCATTGACCGCACGGCGAGATGTTAGCGAGCTGGATCTGCCAGTGGGTTTCGCAACGGTTGCCTTGCGCACCGTACGCGACTTCTTCAGCAACGTTGTCAGCGAGCCTTCGATGCCGCCGGTCACCGCCGAGTCGCGCGTCTTGCGACCCCTGGCGTCTGCTTGACGCGCGAGCTTCGCGGCACGCTTGTCCGCCTGCGCGAGCAGCACGGCAAACGCCGCTTCATCCACTTTCAGACCGCGACGCGCCTGGCCGGGCGGCAGGTCCTGCAATTCATCCGCCTCGAATGCGCTGATCACGGCCGGATGTATGTAGCAGCGCCGGCATACCGCCGGCGTATTGCGCAACAGCGTCGCGACGTCCTTCACTGTCGCGACGAAGTGCCGGCGTGCTTCCGCCGCGCTGTTGCAAATCAGCCGCCGCAGCGCGGCGAGTGCATAGACGCTGCCCGCCCAGGTCCGGTAGTCCTTCGCGCTGAAATCCCCACCGGTCGCGCGGCGCAGGTAGTCGTTGATGTCCGCCGAGCCGACAGTGCGGCGCGTGCCGTCTTCGTCAAGATACTGGAACAGATCGTGGCCCGGCAATTCGGCGCAGCGCCGCACGATGCGCCTGACGCGCGGATGGTGCACAGTGACATCGTGCTCGATACCGCTCTTGCCGCGGAACTTCAGGCGCACCTGGTCCGCTTCAATCTTCACATGCTTTTTGCGCAGCGTCGTCAGGCCGTACGACTGGTTATCGCGCGCGTATTCGACACTGCCGACACGGATGAGCGTCGTGTCAAGCAGCTGCACGATTGCGGCGATGACCTTGTCGCACGGCATGCCCGGTAACTTCAGGTCGCATGCGACGCGCCTGCGGATCTTCGGCAGCGCGCGGCCGAACGCGGCCATGCGCTCGTATTTGTTGGCGTCGCGTGAGTCGCGCCAGCGCGCGTGATAGCGGTATTGCTTGCGGCCGCGCGCGTCACGGCCGGTTGCCTGCAAATGACCGCGGGCGTCGGGGCAAATCCATACGTCCTCGTACGCCGGTGGAATTGCCAATGCGGCGATGCGATCAATTTCGCTTGCATCGTCGATGCGTTGGCCGCTCACGTCGAAGTATGCGAAGCCATCTTTTTCGCGCCTGCGCGTGTAGCCGGGCCTGGTGTCGTCCGAATGCCGCAGACCGGGCGGCATCGCGGCAGGGGCAGCTTGCTGGGCGATGTCGTCAGTGCGGCGCTGGGTCGGGTCGGTCGTGGCAGCCATCGTTGCAGGTAGAAGTTTCAAGCGGGAGGCGCGGGTTGCGCCGATGTCTCGCTGGAAGCAAAGGCGGTGCCCGGTGCGCGTGCCGGGCACCGCAGGATGCACGGGCGGACCAGTCCCGCCGATTGCTCGCCGTGGGCAATGGACAAACGAAGGAGAGCGTCACGAGCAGCACGCGGAATCCCGACGAGGAGCCGCGACAGCAAGTGAAGCAAACCGGCGGCACAACAGGTGCGCGCGGTCCGGGCGATTCGTCCGAAAAGCGGCAGCGATGTTGTCGGCGCGAAGCGTCATGACTTCGATGTCGATTTCGAACTGGACAACCAAGCGCTCGACACTGGCGATACGGATCTCGGCAGTGACACGGACCATTCAGGCACAGGCGAGCGGGCTGCGGCCGACAGCGATCCGGGGCTGGTCCACGACGCCGACATTGAACCAGATCGAATCGTCGACTCATTGGCAACTGACGATGACGACCTCGACGAGGACCCGACGGGTCGCCAAGACTGTGCCCGCCAGGCATCCGGCGCCTCGCTTTCCGCGCGCTTTTGCCTGGGCATATCTTTTGCTGGCTAAGCAGGCAAGCGAAGGGAACATGCGGTGTCAGGCGCCCGCTCCCTGCATCTAGGTTGAAGGAGAAAACGCATGGCTAAAACGCTGAAAGCTCGCAAGGTGGCGATACTCGCCGTCGACGGCTTCGAACAGGCCGAACTGGTCGAACCGAAACGCGCGCTCGCCGAGGCTGGCGCAACGGTCCACGTCATATCAGCGAAGCCTGGCAAGATCCAGGGTTTCAATCATCTCGAGAAGGGTGACACCATCGAGGTCGATTCGACCTTCGACGAGGCCACTGCAAACGACTACGACGCCTTGGTACTGCCGGGTGGTGTGGTGAACGGCGACGCCATCCGTTTGCTGCCGCAGGCACAGGCTTTCGTTAAGGCCGCTGACAGCGCAATGAAACCGATCGCCGTGATCTGCCACGGCACGTGGCTGCCAGTGTCGGCAGGGATCATCAACGGGCGCACGGTAACGAGCTGGCCGAGTTTGCAAGACGATATTCGCAATGCGGGTGGCACCTGGGTGGACCAGGAGGTAGTCGAGAACGGCAATCTGATTACCAGCCGCAAACCTGACGATATTCCAGCTTTCACCAAGACACTGATTGCGCAATTGTCAAAGCGCAAGGCTGGCTAAGCGAAGCTTGATTGCACGAGGCGTGCAGACGTTCTGTTAAATGCTGCACCTCGTCGTTCAGCCTGAGTCCGTGATATGTCCACCAAGGAGAAAATGCATGAAATTCCGGTATTCCCTGCAAATGATGACGCTTGCGCTGGGGCTGGGGCTGGGCGCAGCGTTGATCGGCGCTGCGTACGCGCAAGCGAGTGACGCACCCGCGAACGATGCGCCGATGAGCGGCACGAAGCTCTCGCCGGCAGACCAGCAGTTCGTGCAGGATGCCTCACAGTCCGACGCCACCGAGATCGCGTCAAGCAAAATCGCGCTCAGGAATTCGAGTGATCCGCACGTCAAGACATTCGCACAGCAAATGATCGTTGACCATACGAAACTTTCGCACGGCGTGGCCGCTCTCGCCACGAAGAAGGGGCTGGCCACGGCGCAGTCCGCCGATTCAGCACTGGTCGGCAAACTGCAGACGCTCAAGGGCCGCGAATTCGATCAGGCCTACGTCGAACAGATCGGGGTAGAAGCGCATCAACGAGCGGTTGACCTGTTCCAGCAGGAGAGCCAGAGCGGCACTGACGCGCAACTGAAGGCCGCAGCCACTCACGCATTGCCGACAATCAAACATCAACTCGCGATGGCGCAGAAACTCGCCGGCGCAGTGAAGGGTCCATCATGAACGTGATGCTGCTGCGGCTGGCCTATGAGGATTCCCTTATGCACATTACTTTTCCCGACGACCGCGCGGTCTTCGACGGCGCGAATCTGACAGTGCGCTTTGTGGCGTACATCGATGGCGAGCCGGTTGAGTGCACGATAACCGCCGAGGCACTGGAAGATCATTTTGGCGCAGATTCCGCGCTGGAACCCGCCTTGATGGCCGCCTTCGACAACGGCCGCAATCGCATCCGTTCGGTTTGCGCGGAAGCGCTCGGCCAGAACGACGGAGAAAGCGTTGTGCTACATAGCGGACTGTTCAGAGTGGAAGGCATGGAACCCGATCGCGGCACCACGGCATAGTCCGCATCGGCTATTCAAGGATGAAAGCAGGCCATATGTCACCCATCGTCGCAGCGCGCTTTACGAGATCTCCCGCTGCTGAGGACGCGGCGCAATGGCTCTTCAACGGGGGTCTTGTCGAAGAGGACGCCACCCTGTTTTTCGTCAATTCGAGCGGCCAGCATGTCACGATTGGTGCGGTGGTGGAAGCAGTCGTCGGCGTTGCGATCTTCGCGGCGTTTTTGTCGCCGCTTCCCGTGTCGCTCATCGCGGCCGGGGTCGGGGCGTATGTCGGGTCGTTGGTCGGCGCGATGTCGCGCACTCTCGAAGCCGGGAAGCCCGGGCATTGGGTGTCCTACTATGAAGAAATCCGGGACTCCGGTGTGCTGGTCGCCGTCCACGTGTCGCCGGACAATCAGCTGGATGCCGCACGGGTGCTGCGCGACACGGCAGGCGCGACGATCGAACGTGCGACCGGCCGTTGGCAGCAAGGGCGGTGGGCCGACTTCGATCCGCGCAAGCGGCCGGAGCCGCTCAGCGAATTCAACGAGAAACGCCCTTGATTTAAGGGCGCTTTTCGCTGAAGTTTTCAGCGAGGCGGACGACAGGACGGCCCTGCATTTGTCGAGCCGCCAATCGGGCGACGTGTTCCGGGCACGCCGCAGGCGGATTCTTCGTCCACACGCTCCGGCCGATCGGGGCCGGTGAAGAACTGTTTATTGAATATCTGCTGGCTGATGACGATCCTCTGGATGTGGTTTTCCATCCCGACGTGCTGAAGCCACCGTTGCCAAAGGGCGTTGCATCCGACGGTGCTCCTGGCGTAAGCGCGAGGAAATAGATGTCGCTGGATCCTGACGATTGGCGGTGACGTCGACGCCAGCGCGTATCGTCGACACATACAGGGGAGTGGCCTTATGCAGAAGCGGAAGTTCGCAAGAAAAAGTGCAGGGGAAGTGAATCTGCCGGAACTACTGGACCGGTTTGAACTGGCACTGACGGGGACGCCCGCGCGCACGTCCGTCTGTCGAGCGCTGTCGGATCTGAACCGGAGGCTCGGCCAGCGAGAAAATTGCTGCAGCGCCTAGTCGATTCACGTCCCCCCGCGACGTCGGCGCCAAACCGTCGTCGAATCCTGCCGCTGTTTTCTTAGGTTCTGCCAGAAGACGCCCACTCGGTCACTAATTGAGATTCCTAACTACAGCGACGATCGTCAACAATCGACAAGCGATAGGCGTAGATAAAAGGGACGCAGTCGCTCCCGGCTTCTATTTCTCGACCCTCAGGGCAAGCGAGTCCATCAGGTCCGCAAAGAAGCTAGCCAGAGCGAACGTGTTGTAGAGCCCGGGCTATCTCTACAACGAGCTGATGCTGTTGATACGGTTTGCGCAGTCTTGGGATGTCCACGCTTGTCCCTGGGGGTAGATCGGCATAGCCCGTGGCGAGGAGAATCGGGAGGTTCGGTCGCAATTCACGTGCAGCGATGGCCAACTGCACTCCGGTCATCTTTGGCATCGAGTAGTCGGTAATGAGGAGATCCACCTTCTGCCCGTTCTTCAGTACTTCGAGTGCATTTGCGCCGGAGTCCGCTTCAATGACCTCGTGCCCTAAGTCCTCAAGCAGGCACGCCGTGCTTGTTGCAACCAAGGCGTCGTCATCTACAACGAGGATGGTGGCATGTACCGAATCGATAGCGCTGTCTTGAGGCTTGGGTTCTGCCAGCGATGGCGCAATCGGATCGTGTGACGTAACGGGAAGCCATAATGTTGCCCGGGTGCCACGACCCAGTTCACTTTCCAGCCGTAGTGAACCGTTCAATTGCAACGCAAGTCCGTGAATCATCGAAAGGCCCAGCCCAGTTCCCTTACCGAGTTCCTTGGTCGTAAAGAAGGGCTCCGTCGCCTTCGCGAGCGTCGCTGCGTCCATGCCTTTTCCCGTGTCGCTAACGGTGACACGCAAGTAGTCACCGGCTGCAAGCTCGTCTCGCCCGGCCGATTTGGCCACGTCAATGCTAATCAATAATGTGCCGCCGTCTGGCATCGCGTCGCGGGCGTTGACGACAAGATTGAGCAACGCGAGTTCGATCTGGTTAGCGTCCACCAAGGTAAGCGGCAACGCTTCAGGTAGGTCGAGTCTGAGTTCTATCTGCGATCCGATCGACCGTTCCAGCAAATCAGTTATCCCGCGAATCAGATGAGAGAGGTGCGTCGGTTCAATCCTGAGGTCCTGTTGCCGTGCGAATGCCAGAAGACGTTGCGTCAGGGCGGCGCCCCGTTGGGTCCCCTTAAGGGCGCCGTCGATCAAACGCCCCGTCTTCAGATCGTCCGGAATCTGCTTGCGCAACAGTTCAAGATTGCCCATCACCGCCATCAGCAGGTTGTTGAAGTCGTGGGCCACACCTCCGGTGATCTGACCCATCATCTCCATTTTTTGAACCTGGCGCAGAAGTTCTTCTGTGCGCTCACGTTGCCGGATCTCATCCAGGACAACCTGGTGGGCACGTTCGAGTTCCGCGGTCCGCTCGGCAACCTTCGCTTCAAGCGTCTCGTTGAGACGACGCAGGCTGTCTTCAGCGGTTTTGCGTACGGTGACATCGGATGCCACGCCGACAAGCCGCATTTCGCTCCGTGACCCGTCGCGTACCAATCGGGCCCGAAGTTCAGCCCAATGCAGGGTTGCATCGGGCCAGACGGTGCGGCATTCAATCGCGAAATCGCAGCCTGTTTCGTAGCTCTCGCCCATGGCGTTCCGCACCTGGTCACGATCGTCGGGATGGATGCTCGCGACGAGTTGCCCATACGAGAAATCCGCGTTCTGTACACGTCCGAAGACGGCCTTGCAGGTGGCCGACGTGATAAGGCCGGAGGTCAGGAGATCCAACTCCCACGAACCCAGTTGGCCAGCAGTGAGCGCGGTGTGCAGGCGCGCCTCGCCCTCATGTAACTCTTCAATGCGGGACCGGGCCTCAAACTGTCGAAACCGGCCGCGCAATGCGGTGCCTACCACGCTGATAAATGTCGTTGGGTGAAACGGACGCTCGAGAAAGGTCACGTTCCCGAGCATCGTCGATAGCTCAGCGAGTCGTGTATCTCCATCCGGCGTGCCCCGACGCTGGGTCAGCACGATGAACGGGAAATCTGACCATGGGGGTTGTGCTGCAACCCAAGCCGCTAGCGCACGGAGGTCACCGCCGCGCAGCGCCTCTTCGGTTACGACCGCGCAACTGATCTCGTCGCTCAGCATGGCAGAGAAACGCACAAGGTCTGGGCATACAATCGCTTCCGCTCGCGCTTCTCGCAGAAGGGCAAGCGCGACGGAGGCGTCCCGCCCTGCTGGCGTGAACACCAATGCTGGGCAGAGGTTGCGGTCAGTCGGGTTCATTGCCGGTTGCACCCGGGGTCAGCAGCGGTCCGGTATTGCCGACAAAAGTCGGCACGCCGCGCAGCACCCCCTGAAAATCGTCCAGAGGTGCGCCAAGGATCAGGCCGGTCTGGCCGATGCGAAACTCCCGGATGGATTCTTCGTGGTGGCCGGTGCGTTTCTTGATGATGGAGACCGCGCGTCGCACCCGGCCCAAGGCCTCGAAATAACGCAGCAGGATGACTGTATCCGCGAGATAAGTCACATCCACCGGCGCCTTCATATCGCCGACCAGGCCGTGCTGCGCCACGGTCAGAAAGGTTGTCGCGCCTTGCCTGTTCAGATATTGGAGTAACTCATGAATATGCAGCACCAGCGCGTTTTCCTGGGGCATCGCAGCCTGGTAGCCGTTCAGGCTGTCGATGACCACGGTTCTTGCCTGCGCATGGTCGACGCGCGCACGTACACGATGAGCGAACTCACCAGGAGACAGTTCCGCGGCATCAACCTGCTCGATAAGGAGGTTGCCCGCGTCGCGCATCGCTTCCAGATCAAAACCCATTGAGAGGGTTCGGTTAAACAGCAGGCCGAGTTCCTCGTCAAAGACGAATAGCGCCGCTTTCTCACCTCGTGCGACCGCTGCGGCAAGAAACTGGAGCACGAAGGTGCTCTTGCCTGTGCCGGCTGGTCCAAGAACCAGCGTGCTGGACCCTTTCTCCACGCCACCGCCAAGGAGTGCGTCCAGTTCGGCGACACCGCTGGCTATCTGCCGGCGCTCGAACTTCGTCCGATATTCTGACGCGACGAGGCGCGGGAACACTGAAATGCCGCCCTTCTTGATCGAGAAGTCGTGATAACCGCCGCGAATCACGTGGCCGCGGTACTTCGCGACTCTGAGCCTGCGTCGCTCGGCTCCGTAGTCAGGCGCGAGCTCTTCAAGCTTGATAACACCGTGGGCGACGCTATGAACGATTTTATCCGCGGCGTCCGAGGTCAGATCATCGAGCAGCAGGACCGTCGCACCATGGCGCGAAAAGTAATGCTTGAATGCGAGAACCTGGCGACGATATCGCAACGAGCTTTGAGCGAGCAGACGTATTTCCGACAAACTATCGAGGACCACGCGCTTTGGTTTCACCCGTTCGAAAGCGCCCAGAATCAGTTTGGTGGTCTCTCCAAGTTCGAGGTCGGAGGAATACAACAGGCTTTGCTGCTGGTCGGCGTCAAGCAGGCTTTCCGGCGGCACGACCTCGAACACCTCGATTTTATCGTTCAGACTCCAGCCGTGAGAAGCTGCACCGTTGCGCAGTTCCTGTTCTGTTTCGGACAACGTGATGTAAAGACCTTGCTCGCCGGCCTCCGCGCCCGCCAGCAGGAAACGCAGAGCGATAGTGGTTTTTCCGGTCCCAGGTTCGCCTTCGAGCAGGAAAAGATTTCCTTGCGTCAGGCCTCCGGTCAGAACGTCGTCTAAACCCGGCACGCCGGTTCGGGCCATGGGTCTCGTGCCTGTGATTCCTGTCTCAGCGTCCATCGAGCGCTCCCAGTTCCTTCATGATTTTGTGGGGTAGGGTGCGTCTTGGAATTCGGCGCAGAGCGTCCGCTAGCGAAACGTGAGCTCGCTGGAGGTCGTACTCGCACTGAATACGCAGCCAGAAGACGGGGGTAAGCCGGCGAGCGCCCCGAGGCGCGTGGCCATCTCCGGGGTGATCGCAGTGCTGCCGTCGAGGATTCGGTGCAACGTTTGGCGCGAAATTCCGAGATCACGAGCGGCCTGGCTCACCGAAAGCGTCAAGCCGGGTAAAACATGGTCGCGCAGGAGCCTACCCGGGTGGGGTGTTTCGACAAGGCGTGACGACCCTTTCGCGACCGCGGCTTTCATATCGCGCTGTAAACCCTCGTGTGACACTCTGCTCAGAATATCACAACGTTTTGCCGTAACTGGCGAGCTATCCATGCGTCACCGTCAATCTGCAAAACCGGACACACGAGGCCCCGGAAGTCCGCATTCGGCCGGCAGAAAAGCGTTCGTCGCGCTGATTACCAGATTGTGCCGAATCGACAGTCAAGCAGATGAGCCTATCTGGGACGCGTCATGCTGCCGTTCTTTCAACCGGTCGGGTGGACAGCGTCAAGCAGGACGTCCGGCTTACCGACAAACATCTTGGCCGGTCGGCCGAGGTGATTGTCGCTGTTTAGTTGGCCATGGTGTGCCGCCTCGCATTCGGCGGAGCGGAGGCAGTCCGCATCGGAACCGACTGGCGCCTACACGTCATCGTCATGGATATTTCAATGCCGGAGAGAATGGCTTCCAGACTGCGATGGCGCTGCGCCGGGATCAACGCACAAGCGCATTGTCGCAGTAGCCACATCGACGATGGAAAAGCTGGAGCTGTTGCTTGAGCATTGGAAGCCTCGCGAGGTACTGATCGACACGCGTCTGTGTAAGGCGGACGACTTCCGGTTTGTTCGGGATGCTGCCAGCGATACAGCCTTTAGCGGTGTCGTCATGGTCGAGATGACTAACATCTGACCCGACGAGTCACCGACCAATATGAAGCGGATGGGCTTTGACGGCCTGTGTAAAAGGCCGTGTCCGGTTTGGAAGCTTGCGGATGTCCTTGATCAGCATTTTCGACCGCCTTAGGATTGCCGCTAATGGAAGGAGTTGCCGGCCAAAAATATTCTTCCACACTTTTGGTCATGAAGAGACAAGCGTGCGGCCCCGCCGGATGGCTGATCAACGAGTCCGCTGCAGTCGTTCAGCGTAATCCATGTCGGACGTACCGAGTTTCGGGCGAAATCCGCGCGAGACCGGGCGAGTCATTGAAAGCCGGTTCTCCAGCGTGTGCCGGGAATTAAGCCCTTGTAGTGGCTACAAGCCGGTACGGAACGCCGAAGCTCAGCCATGCCAACTAGCCGACGAATTTGAAGTCAACCACGGCCGAGGCGGCGTCCTGTTTGTCGCGTCGCTGCAGGTCCTCAGCAAGCAGTTTTCGAAACACGCCGAGTTCCCGATCCCCGTACAGTTCGCGAAACTCTCCGAGTACTTCGGCGATGGTCCGCTTGAGCGTGTCCGGGGTAAGCGCACTGCTGATGTATGAGCACCCTCGCGCCAGTTCAAGCACGTAAGATGCGCGAGCCTTCGCCATGGCGCGGCCGTCAGTTTTTGCACGTGACATCTGGTCTCTCTGTTTTTATTAGTCGTAGACACACCGCAGCATTTACGGGCGCTTAAAAATTTCGCCGAGCGGGACTGCAGTCCGCACCTAATTTACGCCGGGGCACTGAACGAAAACTTAAGATTAGGGAAAACCTGATGCACCGTGACCTTGGGACACGTTGTTGGGGGCACTCAGCGCAAAAAAAGGCCGGCGCGAAGCCGGCTTGAAAAGGTCTAGCGTCCGAGTGAGCTAGAACGTGAGAGGAGGTGGCGCATAGATCAGACCTTGCAGCAGTGCTGGACCTGTCTGAGGTCTGGCATGACGCGAGGCGCGCATTATTGCCTGAAATCGCCCGAGCGAGCTTAAGGCAAACTTAAGGGCGCAATCGCAAAGAGCGAGGCGAAGCGAGGATGGGGATCGCTGCACCCGCTGCATGACAGCCGCTGCAGACTAACATGCCGAGCGGCCACCTTTCGACGACATTGAAGCCTTCGGAAAATCTTGGCGGAAGGGCCGTTCTTCATCAGCATCGTTTCGAACAGCACTGTCGGAGCATTCGCGAATGGAGATATCCTGCCGATCAGCTTCTTTTCGCTTCTGCTTTACCGTGGTCCGCTATGACTGGTGCGTGCATACGACCTGCGCATGGATGAATGCGTTGGTGCCGTTGTTGCGACCGGTTTTCCAATGGAACCACGATGCAATGATGCGCGAAGGCGGCGCGGCCCTGGCGCGGCTGCTTGGCATCGAGCATGGATGAAGCCGGCGCGGCAAAGGATTGAATGCTCTGCAACGTTTCCCCTTTACCTCGATGATATCTACTGGCATCAAGGTAGATGATGCGCCTGGGATGGAGCGGAATCGCCCGCAACTTGTCGCCGCTGCCGAGAAAACTGCCGCTGGTAAGCACGCCACAGGCGATCCTGCCGGAACGTACGTTAAGCATGATGTCTTTCAGCTTGCCGATATCATCGCCCTCGGTGCTGAGCACCTTGTTTCCGTCGAGCGTGCTGGTCGCCATCACTTCGGGGCCGGGGCCTTCCGCGGTTTCACGCCCCTTCTCGACAATGCCTGCGCCTGCACGTGGTTCGTCAATTGTGGTCATGATGAACATCCATATTGGATTGGCACATCGGGCCGGTCAAAGTGCAATGGGTCATTGGATCCGTGAGACTTCTTTCGAGACTGCTGCGGAACTATCAGAGTTGTGGTCCGGCAGCCGCTCGATCCGATCGATAACATCCTTGGTCCACGCCGTTTTTTCGCGCTGTCTCAACCGGCTTGTCGCAAGCAGCCAGATAGTCCGCGCCGTCGTGCGCTTTTTGCGTCGCAATCTGACCCAGTTATCCTGAATGTCGATGATCTTGTTCGTGAGCAAGGTATTGCGCCATATGCGCCTCCATAGTGATGAGCTGATATGACTCCCGGTGTCAACACCATGCGGCTCTGGCAGCAATGCTGACCCGCCGTAATTCCTCACGGCAGGCCAGCCTTTGCCTCACGGGAGTCAAACTGACTAGTAGCGAAACGTCTTCTGGCGTGTTCACGAACCTATCGCGCTAGTGATTGCCTGTAGCCTATGCGTTGATACCTCCTTCGCGAGTTGGTATTAGTTCCTGACAGCAACGGCCATTTCAGAAACGGCCGCGTCGGCGGAGGAAACGGTTCGATTGTAAAGACTGCTTTCGGCGATGCAGTTCGTACCTGGGTGCGGATGCTGTCCGGGGATAGGTGCGCCGATCTATAACATTAGGTCATTCCACGCTGTTTTCGAGAATGACTTCGTTCTGAGCGTCGACTCCGACGTCCTTGGTCGCGGCTCCTCGCGGCTCGCTTGCAAATCACAAAGGTGTATCGGGTGTATCGCAGCCGCTGTCCCATCCCCATGTTTCAACTTTTCATCCGCGATTTTTCTCTGCTGGGATGGAGCGAGGCTGTTCGATTCCAACTTTCTCGTCCTTCGCGTGCTCCTGGTCGCTGGAACCATGTGCACTGAGGCTTGTGGCAAGCAGGGCTGATAGCAGTCCTTCTGCGGAAATAGCGCGCATCTCGACCGTCGTCCGAAGCATGCGCCCGGAAACGTCGCGAGGCCGAGTCGCCGCGAGCGCCACTGATGACGACCTCTACTCGCGTACAAGTTCTCTGTGGGGCACGCCACTTGCTCAACCCTTGGACCATTCAAACGAAAATATGGAGGTTCAAATGACCGAGTCGCATCAACCCACCGCCCCGGCAGCCGGGTCCTCGCCCGTCGCGTCCGACCCACCCAGTTCCGCCGGGTCATCTCAACAGGGCAACGGCTCTACAGCGAAGTCCAGCGGCGACGACGGAGACCGAGCAACCGGCGCCCGCACGCTGTCCGACGTGAAGGACAAGATTGCTGGTGCACAGGAGGTGGTCAAGAAGAAGTACCGTGTCGTCTCTGAATCGACCGACGATTACGTTCATGAGGCTCCGTGGAAAGCGGTCACCATGGCACTCATCGGCGGACTTATCATCGGAATGCTCGCTCGCCGCTAACGCGGATTTAGCTCTATAGGAGAAGAAATATGGACCCAGTCTCGCATGGAATTATTTTTTGGCTGATTATCGGTGGCATCGCTGGCGCCCTGGCGGGTCGTATCGTCGACGGCGGCGGCTTCGGCATTGTGGTCGACATCATCGTGGGAATTGTCGGAGCCTTCATAGGAGGTTGGCTTGGCGGGGCGCTGGGTCTGCACCTGGGAAGCGGCATAATCGGCTCACTGATTACGGCGCTGATTGGCGCGGTTATCCTGCTCGCTGTCCTGCGACTTTTCAGCCGAGGTCGGGCGCGGCCACTTTAAAGCATTCAATTCAGCCGAGGCGCGTTACGTTTCAATTTCGAGAATGCCTTTTCGCCGGTCCTCACCTACTGGCTCCGCGCCCGGCTGCGCAGTCAGCGTACGCTGACCTCAATCCGCCAAGGCTTTGCTTCGCCACGGCTTTGCTTCTTTCCTGCGTGGGATGGTCAGCAAGCATCGAATTCGCGACGGAAAGGAGAACTGTTGGTAACCATCGACTGAGACTACGCTCGACGAAAGGATTTCCGACCGAAGTAATGCACCGGGTGGCGAGCTCACCGGCAATTCGCGCGCGTCTGGTCGCTGGAGCCACGCGCCTACGCCACCGCAGTGTGTCGCAGTGACGTAGGGACTAGAGCGACAGACTAGCCGTCCGCGTGGCGCGGCTTACCCGTTGTTTATTCAGTGCTCGCTGGGCCTGATGCTGGGGTCGCTTTCCACCACTTCATGGGTCGCTGACCAATACGGCTGCCGGTTGTAGTAGCTATACGTCAACTCTCCCCACTTCGCATCTGCCATCGTCGGCCAGTGGTCCTTGTCAAAGCCCGGGTCGTCCTTGAGGCGCTGTGCCGTGATGTCGACGACGAAGCACTTCTCGTCCGTATCGAGAGTCAGTGCGCTCCATGGAATGGCATGTAGGTTAGAACCCATTCCGAGGAAACCTCCCTCAGAAAGTACTGCATAGGCGACGCGTCCGTTCCTGACGTCGAGCATGATGTCTGAGATTTTCCCCACGTGTTCGCCATCAGAGGACATGACCTTGTCCCCATCGAGCGTTGCTGCGGCCATGATGTCCGGCCCCGGTCCTTCACCCATACCACCACCGACGATGTCAGCTCCGCGTCGGGTGCCACCTTGCGGATTGATTGAGCCCATGATTCACCTCCTTCGAAAAAGGTACTCCAGTGGTGCGCAAGCGGTGTTCCCGAGCCGTCGGCCGCAGGCCTGCTTCCCTTGCTTTCAAGATAACCCGAGCCCGTCCCTCAAGGCGCGGGTTCAAAGGACTGGCTTGTCCCTCGTACTGCGGCGGCCGCAAAGGTCGGACGGTCCGGTTATAAAAATTGGCGACAAGCTTTAGGGCAGGAGTTTTTACAAGCAGTCCCCGTTTTGGATATCGCGCAGTAAGCGGGATGCTCTCATTCCGCTCGAATATCGCCGAGGCATAGCACCGATTGCGACAACTTTCGCTTACGGAGACTCGGATGCTGAGGTAACGGCAGCAACGCCTGAAGAACGTTGCATTGTTCCCATTCCTGTCCGAGCGGGGAAAGAACGGAGAGGTTTGGTGACGACTAAAGTTTTTCCTGAACCCCACCGCCAGTCACAGCTGCGAATACTGCTAACTACGCCCAAAGTTTTGAGGATATTGGTTGCCACCGGGAAACTGCCGGCGCGGGCACATTCACGCGGGTTTGAGGACTGGACAAACGCTTCGCCAACAGCGAGTCAATGGCGGATTCCAGGGCATCCACGTCGACGGGCTTGGAAAGAAAAACATTCCACAGCGTGGATTTTTCTTTTGGCGGGACGCGACCGGACGCCATGACCACGGGAATCTGGGCAAGTGCGGGATAAAACTTCAACCGTTCGCACAAGGCAATTCCGTCCATACCTGGCATGTTCCAGTCCGTGACTATCAAATCGGGAAGGTACCGCGCTGCCTTGTCGAGGGCTGCCTCCCCGCCTTCCGCGAGGAGTATGCGGTAACCGCGTCCCTCCAGGATAATCTGAAGCCGCCAGAGCGAATCCACTTCATCGTCGACGAGCAGGATAGCAGACATGTAAGTAGTCCGGAGGCAACCTGATTTCCGCAACGAATATGCCTGTCAGCTTTCCAGAGTTGTGTCGCTTCATCGCGCGTTGCCCTGCGTCAAGCTTGCGCAAGGCCAAAGCCCGATAACGGTGTCCAGCGTTTTTCCGTCTCAATCTGCCTGCTGGCGATGTGAACGTCACCGCACTGCTTTCGTTTCTGTCCGATACAGCGCGTCGCTCGCTCCTCCGATATCTGCCGCGAATCTGTCTGCTTGCGCACGGAATTATCTGACAAAGGTCAGACGCGCTCGGCGTGCAAGCAGGCTACGAAAAGTTTCTCTATGAATTCAAAAGGCCGGCCTTTCCGGTCGATACCACAACGTCCGCGGCTTAGCAGTTACGCGGGCGCCGGCTTGAGCCGGTATGCCGACAGTGACGCTGGTCTATCGGGTGGACACCTTCGGACGAGTTATGCACAGATTTGTGAACAGATTTTGTGGGTAACTCGTGCTGTCCGCAACGCAATTGGATAAGTCTTGACTCACATGCATGCGAACCGCTGGCCGTCGAAGCCTCGCATGGGTAGACCGATCTTAAGCGGGACCGGGAGGGATCCGCTCAAACAATTCAGTTCCCCGGGCACGATGCATGCGAAGTCGGAGGCGTCTACGTACGGCTGATCAATGTGACCGATGATACAGGCTTCAAGGAAGCTCTCGGCTTTCTGGTGACCCGCGAGATCGCACACCAGAAATCGTTCGAGAAGGCGTTGCACTCGATCCAGCCAAACTTCCCGCAAGGCAAGTTGCCGGGCGTCCCAGAATTCACCAACGTCTACTACAACATGTCCACCGGAGACGACGCGCCGCGCGGTCCGTGGAATGAAGGACCGGGCTGGGAGTTCGTCGAAATGCCGGAACCGTCAGTCGACGGTGGCGACGGCCTCGCAAATGTTCGGGTGTCTGAAAATGAAGTCGAGATGTCGAGTGCGATGGCATCGCGAACGGCTTTTGCAACTGAAACCAATCCGGTCACCGGTGCCGACCTGGGCGCCGGGAAGGATACAGCCGTATCGAAGTAAAAGCGTTAGCAGCAGAAATCAAGGTCGCCGGCACCTCTACACCGGCGACGGCGGAACCTGTTCGGTCTCAGCGCAGTGCGAGCGGGGGCGAACAGGTCGCCCCAAGATGCCGTATCACGGCGCTGTGCGCGCCTCACCACAACGGAGCCTTTATGTACCCTGATACCATGAACCAGCTTTCCCCGCGTCAACGGGACGCTGTCGTCGAAGCAGCCTTCGACTGCACTACGGAGGTCTTTGCCGGTATTGAGAAAATTGTCGAATTGAATGTCCAGACTGTGAAAACCTCATTGTCCGAGCAGCAGGCGTTGGCCGACGCGGCACTTTCTGCCCGATCCCTCAGTGAGGTAATTGATCTCCAGTCGCAGCAATTCCCGGCCTCCGTTAAAAAGACCTTCGCGTACTGGCGGCATGTCGAGGACATTGCGGTTCAAACACGAGACGGGTTCTTCGGGGTAATGGAGGAGCACTTCGGAGGTTCGCTTCAGCCGTTCGCGGAGATGTTCGACGTCACATCAGTCGGATTCGCCGCTCTGGAGCGGCTCGGCGGGTCGAGCCTGCTTGTCATGGCGCAACCGGCGACTGGCGACGCCGAGCGGGTTGCAATCGTGGACAGTTCGGGTAAGTTGGTTTCTTCGGACGATGCAAGGGGCGACTTGCACAAGGATTGAATCGGCCGGCGGGCGTGCATCGCTTCATTCCGTCGGCGTAGACGCGTGAGGTTAGAAGCGCGCTACTGCGCGAGCTGTCGAGTTGCACGGCAGTCGAGCAAGAATTGCTAGCCGCCATGCGCTCTGGTACGGCCTGCGGAGCAGTTATGTCGCTGCGCACAGCTTGTTCGCCTGCGACGAGTCGACGGAACGGCCGGTGTGAGTGAGCGGTTGGTGCGCTCACAGTTGGTAGCGGTCCCATGCCAACGAGCCAATAGCGAGAGAAAACCCATGAACTCGAGCTTCGAAAACCGGGAATGCCGGGAAGATCCGACCGCAGGCCAGCACAGGCGCCTCTAGAACTGGGCGCCTGTCCACTCGCTTGTCGTGGACGATTCGTGCCCGTCGGCCGGCGCTCTGAGCGCATACCTGCAAGTCGGCGGCATGAGGGTGCGAACCCGTCTACCACAGGTCGGACGCCCCGAGGGACGCGAAGGCATGGACACCTGATTGCATTGTTCTGGATGTCGCCATGCCCGGCCTATCCGGATCAGGCGTCGCAGCGGCGCTCCGGGGAATCGGGACGACCGGAAAGAGTCCTCTTCTGGCATTTACTGCATTCGGTACCGCCGACTACATCCAGGAAATGAAGGAGGTTGGTTTCGACGCCGTCTGCCGCAAGCCTGCTGAGCTAACCCAGCTCGAAGGCATGGTCCTCAAGCTGCTCGGCCATGAATCGGTCGATGGCTTTCAGTTCGTGCCGTCCACCTCGGAGCTGGTGCCGACCCTATCCCGGCCTAGACCTGGTTGATCGACAGTAACGTGGTGTCAAAAGGAACGCGACGCGCTCAACTGCGGCTCGCCAATTGCGACCTTTTCGTCGTTCACTGTCGCCGAACGCTAGGATACGCCCCGCGATCGGCGGCACGGTGGCGCCTAATGCCAGAACAGCGCGATTAGAATGATGATGGGAATGGGTACCCCGAGCATATAAAGAAGAATTGAGCGCATGAACACCTCCTTCGGTAAATGAATTGAAGTTTCAATCAGAGCTGGCGCACGCGGCCGCCATGAGTTGCCATCAGACTCGCAGAGAATGCGCCCATCAGCAGCGAGATGAATAACCACAACGATGCGCCGATTGTGACTTTGCGTGCTTTGTCGGCGGCATCCTTAGCGGCAGCATCGAGGGCAGCGATTTTCTGCAGCAGGCGTGTGTAGGTGGTCACCACACGAGCTTTTGCAGCTTCTGGTGTAAGGCCAGTATGCTGCGCAACAAGCTGGCCTAAATAGGCAGTGTCTTCCGGCGACAGTTGATCGCCCATTGCCGCGCTGTTAAGGAAGATTCGTGCCGTTTCCGCACGCGGCATCTCGTTGCCGCCGGCTACGGTCGCGGGGGCCGCGAGTGACGAACCGGCGGGCATCCGGAACAGCGAATCGACAAAGTAGCCGAGCGGCCACGTATTCGTCGCGGCCTCTGCATTGCCGCGTTGCATCGTCCCCATCGTAATGGAGCCGCCTGCCGCGGCGGTTGTCGCGGCGGTCTGCGCGCCGGCCCGCACGGTGCCCGACACGGCCGATGTCAGTATGGCGGCGGTAACGAGCGTCGCCACGGCCCAGCTCAGGAAACCATGCGCCGTGTCCCGGAAGTGGACTTCATCGGCGTCGACGGCCAGCCAGCGGCTGCGTAACCGTCCCGCCAGATAGCCACCTAATCCTGACGTGAGAATCGAGGTGACGCATACCCATACTACAGCGGCGACACCGAACGCTTTCGCATTCGAGGCGCCCGATGACCACGGGGAAATCGACGTTAGGCCGAGGCCGGTGCCTAACGTCAGCAGGATGAGCGCGAACGCGGCCGCACCGACGCCGCCGGCGAACACGGCTCCCCATGAGAGCGCGGCCTCGTGTTGACGGACTAGCAGCGCAGGATCATTCGTGGCCAGCGTATAGTCTGCTGGATCTCTTGTGTTGTTCATTGACAGCCTCCATGAACTTGTTGATACCGCCATTGTCGATATGCCGACCCGTTCGGCATCACTGCGACGCCGTGCTGTAGCAAATCGCCTGCGTATGTCGCATTTTTTGTGCCGCTTGTGCCCGGCAGCCGTCTGTGATGCGCGTTTTGGTGTGGACGTGACTGACGCCAGATCAGGGTGTCGTCTCGTCCGTATTTCCACGTTCCGTTTCCCGACTCTGCGTACTGGCCCGTCAGGTGGTAGGCATGGGGTTTGCTCGACATAGCGTTCTACCGCAGCATTCACCCGTAGCAGCCAACCGCATGACCGAGGAGATCAGTATGGAAGCGACGAAACAGGACAAGACCAAGACCGGATCCGGCTCGCACGATGCACTGGCCTTTCTTGAAGCGGAGCATCGTTCAGTTGAAAAACTGTTCGAGGCGTTCGGGAAGGTCGGCGACGACGACCTTGACGCGAGGTCGGCGCTTGTGCAGCGCGCCTGCGAAGAGCTATCCATCCACGCGATACTCGAAGAGGAGCTGCTTTATCCGGCCGCACAGGAGGCGTTGGCCGACAGCGACAAGATCGACGTCGACGAAGCGTATATCGAGCACTTCCTCGTCAAGACGCTGATCGCGAAGTTTGAAACGCTGAAACCTTGCGACAAGGGCTTCGACGCGACCTTCAAGGTGATGAGCGAGATGGTGGGCCATCATGTCGAGGAAGAAGAGGAGGAGCTCTTCCCGGAACTGCGCAAGTCGAAATGCAATCTCCGCGCACTCGGCGAAAAGCTGGCAAAACGCAAGGCGGAGTTGCAAAGCAAGCTCGATGCAGTGGGCAGCGGATCGGTAGGCGACAAGACTGAGATGCTCTGAGTCCTGCAGCGCAATAGCAGATCGCGCACGCCAACCGGAGATAAAAAGTTCATGACGCTGAAGCAGCGGCTTCGCGGCGTGCGCAAGACGAAGCGTGACATGTTCGGCATCGCCCGATTGCGTGCCGGCCAGGAGGACATCATTCGCAGCGTGCTGGAGCGGCGTGACACACTTGCGACGGTGCCGACCGGCGCCGGCAAATCCCTCTGTTATGAATTACCGGCATTACATCTCGACGGTACGACGCTCGTCGTGTCGCCACTCATCGCCTTGATGAAGGATCAGGCGGACAAACTGCTGGCGGCGGACATCGAGTGTACGTTGGTCAACAGCACGTTGCGCAGCCGCGATGAACGGGAGGCGTTGCAGCGCATTCTGGACGGGAAGAGCGGCATCATCTTCGTCACGCTGGAGCGGCCCCGCATTCATGAAGGTATTGCGGGCGGGTGCAGGACATAACATGGGTCTGGTAGTGGTCGACGAAGCGCATTGCGTGTCGCAATGGGGCCACGACTTCCGGCCGGCGTTTCTTGAGATTGCCTGCGCCGTCAAGGCGCTCGGCCAACCGCCGGTGCTTGCGCTGACTGCGACCGCGACTCCGCCTGCGCTGGACGACATCACGCGTTTGTTGCGGATGCGCGATCCGCGCGTGGTCCGCACGGGTACGTGGCGGGATAACCTGCGTTATCGTGTCGTGCAGCTCAGCGTAGGGGGCGGCCAAGACGGCGTTACGCGCGCCACACAGGCCAAGCGCGAGCAGCTGCGCGGAGTGATCGCGTCGAACGCTGGAGCCGGCATCATCTACACAGCGACGATACGCGACGCAGAGGAGATTTACGGCTGGCTCGCAGAAGCTGGCGACGCCGCGCAGGAGGCATTCATGTCGGGCACGACCCGGGTGATGGTCGCGACCAACGCGTTTGGCTTGGGTATCGACAAAGCCGACATCCGCTTTGTCATCCACTACCAGATGCCTGGCAGCGTCGACGCCTACTATCAGGAAACTGGCCGAGCGGGCCGCGACGGGCAACCCGCCGATTGCGTGCTGCTGTTCGGTCTGAACGACCGGCGTGTTCAGCAGTTCTTTCTCGCCGGCAGGTATCCGAGCGTCGAACTGGCGCAGCGTGTCTACGACATGCTCGCGGCACGCTGCAAAGATGCGCCGGAAGGTGTCACGGTCGCGGAGCTCAAGGACGCGTTGCCGGAGGTGGGCGGCGGCAAGCTGGAGGTGGCGATCGGCATGCTGCTCAATGGCCGTATCGCGGGCGGCGACCGGCAGCGACGCTATCGTCTGCGGGCACGCGATGGCGGGCAGGGTAGCACGCGTGATGCGATGGCGAAAGCCGCCGCACGATTCGAAGCGATGAGCGACCATGATAAGGAAACGCTGCAACACATGATCGATTACGCGCCGACTGGCCAGTGCCGTTGGCGCGCTATCCTCCCGTACTACGGCGATACACCGGCGATGCAGCACTGTGGCGTATGTGACAACTGCATGAGTCCTCCGCAGATTGCACCGGCGGAGCAGTCGATCGCCGTGGGCGACACAGCGTTCAACGCGAACGCATCGACCCGATCGCCGAAGTCACACTCGTGGTCGCCCGGCGACGTGGTCTGCGTGCCGAGGTTTGGGGCGGGAGAAGTCGCGTTGGCGAGCGGCGAGCAGGTAGCGATCGTATTTCCGGACGGCAGAACACGGACCTTTATGTCGAATTTTCTGAAGGCGGTCCGCCGTGCGATCTAGTTCGCGTGTGTGGCGATTGACGTACGGACAAAGACGAGCGTCAACGTCGTGCTCCTGTAATCGACTCGCTTTCCTGCACGCTCTCTCTTAACCCGGTGAGCATTGAATGAAAATTTACGTGGCTACGAACAACATCAAAGGGGCTAAACGGCACATCGGCATCGCGAAGACGATGAAAGCGATGAGACTTGCCGGGCAGCGGGAGCGTCCCGAACGACGAAGGCAGGAGCGTGCCCGATGCGCGGGGTGCATATGTTCGTCGGTATTTGCTGAACCACCGGGCAAACGATCCTCTGGGAGTCTTGCCCTCCAAGGGCAAGCCGGCGGGCATATTCGTTGCGCATAAAGGTTCTCACCTGATATTTTCAGAGTACATCATGATCATCTCCAGGGCACTTTACGGCGACCGGTTCGTAGTCTTCCGCGGAGGGCCGGCACGTCGTTCTGGCAGCCGCCGACGCGTAGCGGCGGCGGCCAGTTTCAAATGGCGCGAGCCCTGCACCTTAATGTACCGGCGATAAACAATTGCGTCCTGCCTCCGTAACCAAAACGCACGGCGATTTCAAAAGACATGCCGCAGCAGTCCCGGTCGTAACCCCCTGTCATGACCGCAAGAGAGCGCGTCCCAGGCGAATTTGCGGCGCGACGAGTTCTGCAACGGGCTAACGGCTAGCCGGGCCGCGGTTGAGTCGGGGTGGGGGAACGTTTGGCGAGTCTGAACTGACCTGACCGCGCCGTCCCAGGATGCAAGTCAGACAGATCTGAGAATCACTTTCCGGACAGTTCCGCCTAGAAACGCGGTGATCCCCGAACGGCTGGCAATTCCGATTGTGCGCCGAGGTCCGAGGACGATTGCGCCGACGCACAGTGCAACCAGCAGCGTGACGCGCGGTGCGTCCGCAAGCGAAGCGATCACGTCAACTGCGGGAGACCGCGTCCGCCCGTGCACGGCCGGGACTGATGGTGGCGTGCAATTTGCCGCAAGCAATGCTGCGCGTGATGCCGCCATGCGCAGCAGTATGGCAGTCTCGGCTTCCCGATCGGTAGATGCGCGGCTCATTTGAGCGCTTCCTTCAACGTGTCGAGGTCGCTCCGGATCTCCCTTTGCAGAACATGAAGCGAGCGGCCGGGTTTCTGAGCGAGAACGAGGAGCAGGGAGATAAATGACACGATCAGCCACATCGCGGCGACGCCCCATACCACGGGAAGAAAATAGGGCGTCCTCCAAGCCGTCGCGATGATCGCAATGCACACAAACGAAAGAGTGAAAAGGCCAGCGACGGCCAGGGCAACGAGTGCGCTTAACTCGCGGACCAGACATTTCCTGGTCTCTTCAAGTTCGACACCGAGTAGCTCACCATAATCAGTGGCCCGTTCGACGCAGAATCTGCCGACGTTTCGCCACCTGGTGACTTTCGAACGGATGGACATTGCGGCACTCCTCGGGGCTGGCTGGTTGCGGAAACGCCGTGGCGGCGCGCCAGGGGCTTGTCGTCTGCACCTCTTCGGTCTCGTTGAGGGCAAGACGCGAATAGCCTTACTCCCGATCTCTCCAGTCGCTCCGAACGTTATCGGGCCTCGTGCGATTCGCTGCGTGTAGCGCTCCGAGGATAAAGCCCACGCCGGCGGCAATCGCCAGGGCTGCGAGCGGCCGCTCCACAGTAGACTCGCGTACGACATCCGCAAAATCGGCATAGAGTTGCTGCGCTTTGCCACCCAGTTCCTTCGCTGTTCCGCTAAACTGCGCACCGGCATTGTCCAGCAGGTTCCCGGCGGCTTGCTGTACGTCGCCAGCAACTTCCCGTAGCGTTCCTTCTCCTTTCGTCGTTTCCATTGTCTGCTCCTCGAGTGAGTGCGGCCGGGCCGCACGGGTAAATTACGCCAGTGTGTGAAAATCGCGAACCGCGCCTCTCTGCAAGGCAAAGAATAGGCATCGGGATAGCGTACCAACTGGTGCGCAAGAGTTGGGCCCAGCTCGACAATTCGTTGACACGCGAATACGAACGGCGGGCGCTCTCCGTATCCAGCTGCCGGTGTCATTTCGTTAGTCTGACGCAAGGTGCTGATCCAGTCGTCCAGCTGGACTAGCATGAAAGCAATGCCACGAAGCGCGCATGGCCGGTCCGGCGCGATAACGCGCGGTGGACCCGACAAGCCGAGCGGACGGAAGAAACCCGCTGACTCCTTGGTGTTTTTCAGGAACGCCTCGTCGCCTCTGCGACGTGGCTGTTGGAGTGCGCTTGGGCAGACGGGAAAGAACGCTTCAGTGGCGCCCGCACCGATCGTGCGTTCAGGGGCTGAGCATGAAGCACAACATGGCGAGCGCGGCTGCGCCCATCGCAATCGTTGCAGCCCATCCCGTGACGCGCAGGCGCGTAGGAATGGTGAAGCTACCCATGATTTTTGGATTCACTGCCATGAACATGATCAGTCCCATGATCGGGACGGAAACCACTCCGTTGATGACGGCGCTCCAGTAAAGCGCCTTGATGGGATCGATTTTTGTAAAGCCGATCCCGAGACCGATCAGAGTCGACAGGGCGATGATGCCGTAGAAACGTTTCGCCAGTTGCGGTTTCAGCGCGAGGCTGTTGCGCCAGTTGAACGCGCCCGCCATCGCGTAGGCTGCAGATCCTGCAAGCACTGGCAGCGCGAGCAGGCCTGTGCCGACGATTCCCAGACTGAACAGAGTGAAAGCGAACCGACCTGCAATGGGCTTCAGCGCGACAGCGGCCTGCGAAGACGTCTGTATGTCAGTCACGCCGTGCGCATTCAGGGTTGCCGCAGTCGTCAGGATAATGAAAAAAGCAACCACGTTTGAAAATCCCATCCCGATCCAGGTGTCGATCCGGATGCGACGCAGGTTGGCCCGACCCTGGCCAGGCGCATTCTTGAGTGCACGCTGGCCCGATTCGGCGCGCATCTCTTCTACCTCCTGCGAAGCCTGCCAGAAGAACAGGTACGGACTGATGGTTGTACCCAATACAGCAACGACCGTCGTGAGGTAATCGCTTTTCCAGGACAGGTGCGGAATAAAGGTACGAACCAGCACCGTTTGCCACGGGATCTGGACGACAAACACCGTGGCCACGTAAGCGAACAGCGCGAGTGTCAACCACTTCAGTACGCGAACATAACTGCGATAGGGAACGAAGAGCTGCAGCAGTACGGAAATGAATGCAAGCGCGACGGTGTAAATGCGCATTGGACCGCCGATTACCAGGTTGACCGCCGCGCCCATTGCCGTGAGGTCGGCCGCGATGTTGATTGTGTTGGAAACCAGGAGGAGGACTACGGAGCCGTAGAGCAGCCACGCGGGGTAGTGGCGCCTGATGTTTGTCGCCAGCCCGTGACCGCTCACGCGCCCCAATCGTGCACTGACTATCTGGATGGCGACCATCAGCGGATAGGTGATGATGATGGTCCACAACATGTTGAAGCCGAACTGCGCACCCGCCTGCGAATAGGTCGCGATACCGCTCGGATCGTCGTCCGCGGCGCCGGTAACCAGGCCCGGACCGAGCTTTTCCAGCCACGACTGAACCTCGGGATCCGGCTTGTCGGACGGGTCGATGTCGATGTCCATTTCGGCGCCTTTGGGAAAAGTGCGTGGCATGTACTACGAGCGGGGAAAGTCTGCCCCCTGAACCTTTCATGAAGCGACTGCATGTCACGCTGGGCGCGTCGAAGCCTCCCACGGGGTGTCCGGTCCCGCCGGTCAGCAACCGACGCCAGGCGTTGCCTCTGACGCTTCCGACTCGCTTTTTTTTCGCAGCACTTCGCCGGTCTCCCGCAACTCACTGCGTCCGACCACATCATCCGGGCCCGGACTCCGGTCGCACGCCGGGCACCCGGGTTTCATTTCCGCAAACAGTCGGCCTTCTCCGTCGTACGTCCCGGTATGGGTCAACCCGCGCAGCCACGCCTTATGCCAACCGTTTGAAAAAACGCCTGCGTCTATTGTTTCGATGAGGGCTCCGCGATGTCCGCATGGGCATTCGAGGTAAGTGAAGATCCGCGTTTTCATGAAGGCCTCCCGCCGGTTTCCATCAAGCGCAGCATGAATCGGGCCACCAAATAATTCACGAATCCGCGGTGCGCGAGCATCTTTGCGCTATCCAGCTCTGCGCTCCGCTTGATTTCCCGTAACCGGTACAAAGCGGCGGCCAGTACGGCGAAGGCGCCCTGCGCGTTGGCGGCCAAACAGTCGGCTATTACAGCACGGCTGGCGGTTCGTTCGGTCTGCAAATCGGCGCGCAGTCCAAAGCAATCATTTTCCTGTTCATGACACAGGATGCGCTCGACCGCTTCCGCAACAGCGATGGCTGGGCAGTCGGCGCCGACGCGACGGTCGCCGTGGTGAAAGTCGGGGCGAACGGCAATATCGATACGTCAACCGCGACCGCGCCGGTACAGGCCTTGGTGCTGACCAATGCCGGGCTGATGGCCGGCGTGTCGCCGGAAGGCACCAAGGTCACGCGGCTCAGGATCTGACACGCTGAGTCCTGATGGTCCAGGCGACGCGTATCTGAATTCGGGCAACGCTTTCCGTGAATCTCGGGCGGCGCCCGGCAAACGCATCTGTTTATCGACGACGTGCAGACTGTCAAATGGCACCGCGACCAGGTGGATACCGAGACCGAGGAAACCACCGACGGACAGAATGGCGTACATCCCACTATCTTTGGGATTCACAACCAGATTGTCGATCGTTCCGATCGTGTCCATGCTTTCGTTGTAGACGATTGAGCCGATGATTCTGGAGGCCCATTATCCGGACGCCAGGTGAACGACGTCGACGCGGGTCGTGGTGATCGACTGCACCGTCCCCTGGCCTGCAGGGTGTCGGTGGCAAACGCGGTGGCAAGCATAACCGAGCAGGTGACGATGGCGAACTTCATATCAAACTCGCTACGTGTCAGTCAGTCAACGAAGGAACGAATGGGGCCCGCAGGCGCGATCGTGCCGTTCGCGGTGAAAGCATCGTGCTCACCGCCCGCGCTCCCATCATTCTCATGTTAGCGCCTCGTTGCGGCGACGGGACGATCGTCATGTCTGGGGCGCGCCAATTGTGCCACGCAATGCAATTGCGCACTGCCGATGTACTCACTTCCCGATCCTGCCGGGATGGAGACGATGACGGGGCGCGGCGGCAACGGCGCAGCGAGGCACCGTCGCCAAGAACGAAGGGTAGACACTGTAGCGTGCCGGCATCAACGGATGTGCGAGAAAGAAAGCTCTGGAGCTTATGACGGTGGCGCGTGAGCGCAACTCACGCAAAATCGCGCCCCGTGGTCGACTCGACCGCGACCGCACGACAGCGTATCGCGTTCACCGTGGGTTCCTTGTCCGACCTCCGGCATGGGAATTGCGGCGAATAGAACGCGGGCTCACACCTTCCGGTGCTAACGACCGCTTCGCATTTGGGGAGACTGTCATGCGAGTTGCGACGAGAGGAATGTTGATTTCAGCATTATTTGTCGGTATATCAGGGTCCGTCTACGCACAAGGTGCGGGCGGCGGCGGGGCGGCCGGGGGGCAAGGCGGCACGGGGATGAGCAAACCGAACGCAAGTGGTTCAACCGATACTGTGTCGGGCGCGTCCGGGGCGAATAGCATGGCACCCGCTGGTTCTACTCCGCACAAGAAGATGCACAAGAAGTCCAGCGCAGCCACGCCGGCCTCGGCCGCCAATCCGGGTTCGGGTGGCAGTTGAAAGGTAGGCTTTGACGATGTCTGGCGGTCGCGCGTATTGCGGCTTCAGGCATAGTGAGATGACGCCGACCGCCGGTGTAATGCTTCCGATTGATGAGTAGCTTGTTAGGAGCATCGACCCCGTCGTCCCGACGTTGGCGTTCGCCGCCGCGACCAAACACCGTTTGCTTCGAGGATTCTCCCTCTACTGAAGCACGCTCTGGTTAGGTCATCGGCCCTGTCACCACCCATGCGACTAAGGTCAGGCCAGGCAAAAGGCGACCGGTGAACCGGCCCAACAGGTGACCAGACTCGCGAACTTGTCGAACGCGCGGGGATGCCATCCTTCTGATGTCGGAACTTCGTCGAGGAGTTGCAACTATCGACGTTCGTATGCTCGACACGGGCGGATTTGAGGTCGCACGCGCTGTTCAGCAAAGCATCGCCGAGCTGAAGCATTACCAGCCGTTAGCCGTGGCCTTAGGGTAGCATCACCGTGCCGCCTATGATGGGCCGAGGAATTCCCCCGTCCGAAGAGGGAGGAGCTTTGAATACTGCAACCATCAAAAACCTGCGCCCAACCCAACTGACGCACGGTCTGCGCGAAATACGTCAGAAGACCCAGTTTTATCGATCGCTTTCCGGCCATGACCTTGAGATGGCAATAGCGGAAAAGCCTGTTCCTGTTGTATTGGGTCCTGGTGGTTCGCCTTTTGCGATTGATCATCATCACGTCGCGACCGCTTTGTGGCGTGCCGGGATCAAGACGATGCCGGCAGTGCTGGTTGCCGACTTGTCGTCGCTGTCCTACCGGGAGTTCTGGCTGTCAATGGAAAACCAGCGCTGGACCTACCCGTACGACGCCAGAGGTCAGCGCAGAAACTTCGCGGATATGCCGGACCACGTCTGGGCGTTAGCCGACGACGAATATCGCAGCCTCGCGGCGTCGGTTCGGGACGCTGGCGGCTACGAAAAGACGACGGTGCCCCTCGAAGAGTTCCGGTGGGCGGACCTGTTTCGCACCTATCTTCCGTATCCCGGAACTGACGAAGAATTTGCTTCCGTAGAACGACAGGCGTTGAAGTTGGCAAAGAGTTCAGTCGCGGAGGGGTTGCCGGGCTACATCGGCGAGACCCGTTCCTGAGACAACTGCAAGCTACGAAGTGTCACTCCAGGACGGGGTAATTTCCTGCTGCGCCCATTGGGCTCGGGCATGCCCATCATCCGCCGGAATGTGTCGGTCAGGAGGAGACAGATATGCAAATACTCACTGCGCTTTTCGGAGAGGGAAACGATCTTTCTTCATTACAGATGGCGATGCGCGCGGCGGCTACGTTTTTTGCCGCTCTGGCCTTCATTCGGATATCGGGGCGACGTTCCTTCGGACAGCGCTCGCCTTTCGATTATGTTGTTGCCATTCTGCTCGGTGCGACACTGAGCCGAGCTATTGTTGGTGCGTCGCCCGCTGTCCCGACCCTTGTCGCGTCGCTTGTTATCGTTCTGACCCATCGCGCACTCGCCTGGGCGTGTATTCGCTCTCGGGCGCTGGAATCGTTAGTGGTAGGGGTTGAGCGAGAGGTCTACGGTGACGGCAGATTTAACGAACGTGAGATGCTGGCAGCGTTGATAACCCGAACCGATGTCCTTGAGACAGTTCGCCAGGAACTCGGCTCCGATGCCCTCGACCGGGTGAAAAGTGCGATTCTCGAGCGCAACGGCGAGATAAGTATTATCCGAAAGACGGACCCTTCGCGACCGTAAGCGCTCGGCGCTGAGGATTCGCGCTGCCTGCAGTCTGCGGAGCTGAAACTTTCGAAACACACGTCTGCCTGCGAGTGGATCGTCCGACTGTGTGATCGCGTATTCTTGTTCGTTGCGCCGCGGGTTCGCTTACTCCTCGGCGTATTCAACCGTCAGCCACGCGCGATGGGTGTGCGGCAGGCGGCGTTCGAGCACACCTGGCAAAATTGAAGCACGTTTAGGCCGAGCGCGGTATTGGCCCCCCCGCCAGCGCGATCTGACCACCACCAGCGCATAGTCCGATCACGGTGACGAACCACAGTGTCGCGGCGGTCGTCACACCCATAATGAGACCGTCCTTGCGCAGATTTGCACCCGCACCGGTGAAACCGACGCCGGTCAGGATGCGAAGAGCAGGCGCATTAAATCTAGCACTGCGAACGAATTATCCGGATTGCCGGTCTGCGGCGGCAAAGCGTTCACCTGAACCATTGCGATACGCGCGGCAAGGCAAACCAGCAGGGTCGTGCGCAAACCTGCAGCCTTGCACGATTCGCCGCGATTCAGGCCGATCGCGGTGCCAGGCGACGAGCGCCACAGCGAACCGGATCGCGAAGTCTTGCCAGCCGGGGACGAGCGGCATCGGTTGCATGGTAGTGGGGCTCTCTACTGGTCGGTCGATTGACGCCTCGCATACTGGTGGTTGCCGATCGGCTGCCGCGAGCCGGACAAGTCAGACAGAGGACACGCAAGGCACATGCCAAACCGATTCGTCAGTGTTTTCGGACTTCGGGAATAGGGATTGCTCTGCCAGATCATGGCCTCCTCGAGTCGTTCACGCTTGCACTTGAAGCAACCCGGTGCACGGCGCGTGCCGGTGGCATAGTCCGCGGCGTCGAGCAGGAAGAGCGGCTCAAGAACATGAACGACGAATCAGCAATGGCGCGACATAAGGCGGATGTTTCCGACGGCGACTTCGAGATTTACGCGAGCTACCATGGCACTGGCGACGGTCGATATATGGGCAGCCTCAGGGTGATCAGGAAGTCTGACCGGAAGATTCTGTTCCCGTTCGACGGCGCGCCGCAGATCGGACCTTTCGCGACGCCGGCGGAAGCGCGTGAGGCGGCAGTGGAGTATGGCCGCAAGATCGTTGCGGCAGACCGGGCTGTGCCCGAAGAGTAACGCCTCTGATAGTACGCGGCGTACGTGGCGGCTCTGGCATGTAAGCGCACGATTCGAGGACGTCGTGCCCGAGGTCGAGCCGGTATTCAACCTGGTCGGCGGCGAAACGCAGACGCGCTCGTGGAACGGGGTTGCGAAAGGCGGCGCGCTGATTTCGATGCTCGCCGAACCGTCGCAAACCGAAGCGTCCCGCCGTGGCGCGCGCCGCGAACGCTTCACGGCGCGACCCGATGGCGGCCAACCAATCGCAATCTCCGCGTTGATCGACAAGGGCCATATACGCGGACACAACCGCCTTCGCTTCCCGATCAATTCCGCAAAGCGGTGATACGGCACGGATGGAATATCCTGCCGCGCAGGCGCAATTCAGCGGGTGGTGAGTCCCTGTTCGGGCGGCGGCCCGGCACCAATGCCAAAAGACTCATACTGGGAGATCACCTGGGCACCGAACAGCAGCAGCGTGGCAAGCCATTCGAGACTGAAGAGGATCACGATGGCAGTCGTCAACGAGCCGTAAACTACGCTGACTTTTGACAACGTGGCGAAATACCAGACCAGCATATGGCGCGTGATTTCCCACAGTAGGGCCGCCGTCACGCCGCCGAACAACGCGTGCCGAAGCACGGGGCGGCCAACCGGCATGACGAGGTAAATCGATGTCAGCACGAAGATTTCTCCTGCCACCCCCAGCAGATACAGCAGCGCGCGCGAAAATCCCTGCAGCGAAACATGGCGGCCGAACAGATCGATACCTTGCGCGCCGACCGCCTGCAAGCCAGTGGAAACAAACGTGACTATCAGCAGGCCGACGCCGAGAAAGAGGATGTAGCAATACGGCAGCAGTGCCGACAGCATGAAATGCCGCCGGCGGATCGCCACCCGATGCACGAAGATCACCGACATCGCGTTCTCCAACACGGTGAAAGCAAGCGAGCTGAAGAAGAACATCGTCACGAGCAGCACCCAGCTGATCACCGCGCGGTGCGCGAGGAAATTAGCGAGTTCATGGACGAGCGCGTCGGCCTGGCCCGGCACCAGCCAGCGCAGCAAACGTGCAAGCGTGTTGAGCAGAAGGCGCTGGTCCACCACGTGCGACAGCACAATGACAATCAGGATCAGAAGCGGAACAATCGAAAGGAGAGCGTAGTAAGCTACGGCGCCCGCCAGCAACATGCCCTGATTGGCGCGAAAGGCCTTCAGCGTCTGCAACAGGAAAGCGCCCGGATGGCGTGCAATGCTGCGCGCGCGGTGCAGCGTATCGACGCTCATGGCTGTGGCGCGAGCGCCGAAACGCGCGCAGTGGGCGCAACGGGCACGGCGGGTGGCGGATGGTCGACAGGCATGAAGGGCTCCTTGTTGGAATGGCGGGTGGACTGAACACAGCGGCCGAGGCAGTTCGCCTGAGTTACCTGTCGGACCCGCGGCGCTCGTGCACAAACTCGCACGCGTGGCGCAGACCCGAGACGATGGCGCTGTATGGCATCGGGTGCGCGCAGCGCGAACGACGGGAGATAGGTCGTCACCACGAGCCGTTCTCCATGTACGACCACGTTGCCGAGCGCGTCCCGCGGATGCGCATTGCGGTCTTTCAGCACGGTGACGCCCAACGCGACAATCACCCGCGCCCCACCGTAGTCAGTTCCTGTTCGAGCCAATGGCCGTACACATCGATTTCGCGTTACGCCGGCTCTTGTCCAAAAGTTCGACGCTCATAACCAAGCAAGCCGCGTTCCGCGTTCGCATGGCGGCTTCGGTGCCGCATGGGCGCGTGCTCGTACTCGACGATTACCCGGGGGCATCCGACGCGCTGCGATTGCTGCTGGACGCCGATGGCTTTGAGTGCCTGTGGTTTGAAAAATTTGCGAGGGGCAGGCCATTGGGCGCAGCCGTCGCGAGACTTCTCGCCGCTCGTCGCCGAAGGCGAGCCCCCGCGCCTACTCAGGCGCGTACTTGAATTCGGGCAGCGCCTCCACGGACTTCTTCGTTGCGTCCGGCAGGATGAGCTGCCGACGGTCGATCTGCAGATCGCGGAAGGGCACCGCCACCAGATGCTTGCCCATCCCCAGAAAGCCTCCAACGGACAGAATCGCGTAAGTGCTGCTGTCATTCGGCGCTACGACGAGGTCGTCCACTGTCCCGATCTTGTCCTTTTCGCGGTTATAGACGGTTGCGCCTTCGAGCTTGGAGGCTCGGTACCCAGCGGAGAGTTGGACGACATCGGTCCGCTTCTCCGTAATGGATTGAGGCACACCTTGAGCCAGGGCACCTGTGGTGAAAATCGCGGCGAGCAGTCCCGCGGAAACAAGCGTGGTCACTCGTTGAATCATGGTGTTCACCTTCTGTCGGCTAGCGCATGTACAGTGCCAGATGCAAAAATCATGCCGCGCGCTGCTACTGTTCCCGCTGTCGGCGTTAAGCCGCCCAACCTGGCTAGTATTGGACAAACTGGAGGAACGATTGACCATCGACGATGCCGCGCGCGAAGCTTAACGACGTGCCCGGGTGGCAGGCCCCAGCAAGAAACAGCGTTTTCTGCACGCCACGTTGCCGCCGCGCAGTCCGTTGCAAACGGCAAGTCGTGCGAGCACGGGGCGGGTTGGCATTGCCTTCACCTTTTTTCTTTCCGTTGCAGATCCGCTCGCTCTCGACGCAACGGCAGTAGTAGCTGAAGTGGCCGACGCCGGGAAATCGCGTGATGCTCCCTGTCTCGAGCATGATGGTTGCGGCAAGCGAGTCGCCGATGCCTGGCGTGGTCTTGAGGACGCGAAACTCCGAGCGCAATTTTACTTTCTGATGAAGAATGGCTTCGAGCGAGGGAATCTCCCCGCGTAGCGTGCGCAAGACCGCCAGGTTCGCCATCAGCGCGCTCGACGTGAAGCGGCAGCGCGAGTGCCCGCACCGCGGCGTCGTCGAGACATTATATGTGTTCACCATTGATGCGCAGGTTCAACTGTCTGGCCAGTAGGCTTTCGATACTCAGGATGTGCAGGGTGCGTTGCTGTACAAGCTGCATGCGCTTGCGTGCCAGGTCGTGCAAAGAGGTAGCGCTTCGATTCCGTCATCCGCCGTTTTCACTTCGAACTGTTCGGACTCGAAAAATAGCCCGACCGCAGCACACGCGGAGTGGTCATCATCTGCTAGCAGAAGTTTCTTTGACAGGGTATCGCCGTCGCCAATTGACGAGGTGTAAGCGTCCATGTGACCCCTCACGCAACGGGCATTCCCGGCCACCAGCGTTCGGTTTCATCTTATAGCCGTATGTAGCAAAGATGCTCGGCTCATTTGCGCATGGCGCTTTCGCCAATGCTTGCGCGTGCCAGCGACCACGACTGTACGTCACATCTTCTTCCGTTTCGGTAGCGCGAGCGTCGTGTCGACATCCTGAAGTCCACGCAATTGCAGATCCGTTGTGCGCGTTCACCCGCTGCGATCGTAAGTTTGCGATCTTCGGAAGAGCGCCGCCTGAATGGGAGGCACGGCCCGGGCCGTTGACGACCGGCGGGCCGTGCAATTCGTTGACCGCATTACGGTGCGGCATGCCGATTGCTCGGAATAAGGTCCGATCCAGCAGGAGTACATCATGACCGCACTAGACCCAAGCATCCAGCAACCGTCAACTGGAACAGGCGCGCACATCGTCGGCATCGCGAGCGGCGACGGCCCCGGCCCGTACGTAATGGCCGCAGCCACGCTCGACGGCAACAAGGTCTTCACGTCGGATGGTGAACATGTAGGCAAGATCGCGGACATCATGCTCGATGTGCGCGGCGGCCGCATCGCGTATGCCGTGCTGTCGAGCGGAGGCTTTCTCGGAATGGGCGACACGCTGCACGCTATCCCATGGAGCGCGCTCACGTTGGATACGGACGAGAAGTGCTTCCGCCTGTTCGACATGACCGCGGACCGCATCAAAAACGCGCCCGGATTCGATAAGGACCATTGGCCTTCGATGGTGGACCCCCAGTGGGGTTCTTCGGTGCACGAATACTACAACCGCCGGCCATACTGGATGGCCACGCGGGATGTTGTCGAAGGAGACCCCCGCGACCTTTAACTGCACGGCAAACAGACGGCGGTGTCAGAGGAACTGACATCTCCGCCTCACGTGAACTCGCCACCTGATTCTACTCGAGGGGCTTGATTCAGCCTTCGCACACGGATGCAAGTCGGCGTCCGAGTTGGATCATCGTCACCGACTGAGGCACCAATACACTGCACACCAGGTGCCGACGAGCGAAGACCCAGCGTCGGAAGCGATGCTGCCCCTGGTGCGTCAATGCCCAACGCGATGTGGTGGGCTTCAGATTGTCCGAGATCTTGGAAAGCGGCTAGCCATGCTGTCTGATATGTCATGCCAAATTATCCGAATGAATATTCTGTACTTGATGGCGTTCTGGCCAAGCTGGATCTTCCGTGCCGAAGCGTCAACGCACTCGCGGGGGCGAGCGCAGCGCTGACCGGTTCAGGGTACCGCTTGCCGCTGCCTGGCCGCGGCGCCACGCTGGCGCGCTGGCGTGTCCTGGCGACGATCGCCGGCCGTGACCTGTCGCTCGTAAAAATCTATGAGTCGCACACGGACGCGCTCGCGATTCTTGCCGAATCACGCGCTCCGATGGCGCTCACGCCCGGGGGCATCTGGGCTGTGTGGGCGGCCGAGCCTCCTGACGCAGTCTTGCGGGCGGACCGCGACTGCGATGCGGTAATGACACTCACTGGCACCAAAGCGTGGTGCTCAGGAGCGGCCTTCGTCACCGACGCGCTTGTCACCTGCCGCGACTCGCTCGGGGAAAAATGGCTTGCTGCAGTCCACCTTCGGCAACCCGGTATCCATCTAACCGAACGGGGCTGGCATGCGGTCGGCATGGCAGCAACACAAAGTGTTGAAGTCGAGTTTGACGCCGTGCCCGCAACACCTGTCGGCGTATCGGGCGAGTATCTGAGCCGCCCGGGATTCTGGCAGGGTGCAGCGGGTATTGCGGCCTGCTGGTATGGCGCCGCAGCTGCGCTTGGGAACACCTTGCGTCGCGCGGTCGTGCGTCGCGACGATCCTTACAGGCGCGCACACCTGGGGACGGTCGATGCCGCGCTCACCGGCGCCGCCTCAGTACTTCGCGAGACGGCCGCGTGGATCGACGAAAACCCGCACTGCAATGCAATGATAGTCGCGCTTCGTGCCCGCAGCGTGACGGAAGCGGCGGTCTGTGCGGTTCTGGAGGCGACAGGACGTGCGTTGGGTGCAACGCCCTTTTGCCGCGACCGCTGGTTTGCGCAGATGAGTGCCGACTTGCCAGTATTTGTGCGGCAGAGCCACGCGGAACACGACCTCGCTGCGCTCGGCCAGTCGGTTGCGCGCGATCACGATGAGTGGTCGCTATGACGACGCGCGTACAGTATTTTGACGACAAGTTCCGACGCGACGATGACCCCTGGCGGTGCAACATCAGTTGGTACGAGCGGCGAAAGCGCGCGCTCATGCTGGCCGCACTACCACGCGAGCGTTTTAGGCATGGGTTTGAGCCGGGTTGCGGCAACGGATCAATTGCAGCGGAACTTGCCGCGCGCTGCGATCGGCTGTTGTGTTCGGATTTTTCATCGCGTGCGGTCGAGCTCACCCGCCATCGCCTCATTGGCATTCCCGGGGCACGCGTCAAGCAGCTTGAGATGCCTGAGCATTGGCCCCATGAACGATTCGACCTGATCGTGCTCAGCGAACTGGCGTATTACCTCGCGCCACGCAAACTCGCGTCACTCGTCGAGCACGTGCTGTTGTCATTGACAGACGATGGTTACGTAGTGAGTTGCCACTGGCGGTACCCGATCGAACCATGGGCGCAGACAGTTGACGACATATCGAAGGCGTTCCATCGGCCCGGATTACTGCATCGAATGGTTGAACACGTGGAACCGGATTTCACACTCGAACTCTGGTCAAAGTGCGCTCGCTCCGTCGCGCAATGGGAGGGCCTGGTGTGATCGGCATCGCGATGCGAGGAATTAGCGCCTTGACACGCCGGTGGGTATCTTCTTTCGTCAGCCCGCCGTCCGTGGCTGCGCGCGCCCAGCGATCGTGCCGTAACAGTCGCTATGCAGACGCTGGACGTGCTTGTTGCGAAGAAGACTTCATCGATCATGCATTGGACCAGGAACTGGGATCTGATGCGTTGACTGCTCGAAAGACCGGTAAGGTCGACCAGGAATACTTCGTCGCATTCAATTGTGGCTCTGTACCCAAGGTGATCGATCACGGCGCCATCGGTTATATCTGCGAAGACGTTCAGAGTGCAATGCGTACGTTGCAACATCTCAACGAACGGTCGCGAACGGAAATACTGGCTCAGTTCGAACGGCGCTTCGGTGCCAGGACCATGGCGCAGAAATGCGTCGACAGCTTTGGGGCGCTGCGTCACGGCGGGCAACGCACAGCGATACTGCAAACCGTCACCGGTTGATTCGTGTCTGGACGGAGCTGGGTCTGGAGGGGAGTGCGGTCCGCTGGCTATGGATCACGGGGTTGGCTTCGCAGGGTTGGCTTCGCAGGGTCAAGGCCACAGATCCCGTTCGTTTGCCGCGACGCATCGGGTTCGCACCGAACGGGTCGAATCTACATTCATGATCGTTATGGTGTTCAGTACACCGACGCTGGAGCCCACCTGGCTGAAACGCGCCGTAAATCGCTCAAGCGGGAAATATCATTTGTCCGTTCGTGGACGATGGAAGTCTTCCCGACATTACTGGACAGGACGTTCTGCAGTGTGGTCTGTCCGTGCATCCGACCGTTGCCGTTGGACGCGCTCGGATAAGCGCGGTTGCACCGTCGCAACTACTCGGCGCGGTGCCCGTGACTCTAGCCGATCGCATTCCAACGCTTCTTCACGGTTCACTTCATTGCAGCCCGGTACGTTGGGCGTTGTCTATTCAATTCCAGGTCGCCACTCTCACCCGTGCTGCACTGCGGGGGCACGTGCCTTGCTGCTGGTTGGACATAAAAATGATTCCACTCGGCCCAGATCGCGGTTCCGTCCAGCGGCAATCAGGTCGACTGAAGGCAGGTTGTACCGTCTGGCGCCGCGATCAGTCTTTGAAGTCTTTACCCGAGTTCAAGTATGCCTCTGTGTGGCTCCCTGCCGTGAGCTGGCGGAAAATACGACATATCGTTCCGCGTTTGCGCCGTCATTCTGGTCGGTCTCAGCGGATGTGTAGATCAATGTCTTTTATTGAAATTTCAAGGAGATTCTCATGTCCCAGAAACCCTTCCTGACGGACGTCCAGACCTTGCGCAAGCGTGCCCGTCAGCATATCGACGAAGGTGCGGTAACGGCTGGCTACGAGGCGGACCGCGAAACTGTCCTGAAATTACTCAACGACTCGCTGGCCACAGAAATCGTCTGTGTGCTGAGGTACAGGCGCCATCACTTCATGGCAAAGGGACCGGCATCCAAAAGCGTCGCAGATGAGTTTCTGGTCCATTCGAACGAGGAGCAGGGTCATGCCGATCAGATCGCAGAACGCATAGTCCAGTTGGGTGGCGAACCCAACTTTGCACCCGACGGATTGGTGAGCCGGAGCCACGCTGAATATGTGGAAGGCACATCCCTCGTAGACATGATCAAGGAAGACCTTGTCGCTGAGCGCATCGCCATCGACAGTTATCGCGACATCATCCAGTACCTCGGCGAAAAAGACCCGACGACGCGGCGCATGATGGAGGGAATTCTCGCAGTGGAAGAAGAACACGCTGACGACATGGCGGATTTGCTCGGAGGCCTTGCGGCAAAGAGCTGAGCGGACGGCCCACGCAAGAGCGGGGCAAAGTCGATTTCAATCTATCTGTAGGCTCCCAGAACTGGCGGCCCGCGCGTTCAGAGTCGACTGTAGCGCGGTGCCGGCGGGCGAGAGTCCCGACTTGGCCATGGTGCACGTCGTTACGTCGGCCGTATCTGACTACATTCCGGCTAGTGCATATCGGCGGCAATGTTCGAGGTATCCAGCTTCGTGACTACTGACGAGTTCGACAATGCTGTTCCATAGCCAAGGGGGGGCATCAATGGTCTTGGAACGGTTGCGCCTCAACTCTTTCAGCCAGGCCCGGCGGGAGCCGTGATCCATCTGTCGGGCGTGTGCTTTACCGACGATCTGCGCGAGGTAGCGCGCCACATCCATCGCTTCGGCCTGACTGATTTGTTCAACCTCGAGTTTGATGTCCTGCGGAAGTAATTCCCGGATGACCACTGACCGGTCCTGCAATCGGTCTGCGCGCATCCGTTCGCCTAGAAACGGCGACAGGTGGCGCGCCCCTTCAAGGACGCGTTCCGCGTTGTCGCGTGGCATGCTTGCGCCCGAGTATCGAGGGGCTGCCGCCTTTATCCCTTCCTTTATATCGACAAGGCAAAGGTCGTCTCCCTCAACCACACCGCCGTCCACGTCGAGTAGCACGGCATAGCGCAGCCGGCCAAGCGAACTACACCCTTTCACCCAATAGGCGGCATCTAGCACGGTCACCTGACCGTTATCACTGCGTCCCCGCAGACTGGTGGCGAGCTGGCTGATGGCACCCTTTTCGAACAATGAGGATATCTGTGCAGCTTCATCCTTCGTGAGGGGCCAGAAACGCTTGCCGAGCGGGATCGTCGGCCTGGTGTCTTCAAGGCGTTCGACTGCCAGGTGCTTCCACGATCGGCGGACCGCTTCCTTCATGACAACCCGCACGGTCTCTGGCTTTTCGCCGAGATCGAGATGCTTTCCCTTTGCGGCCTTGTCGAACGCGCATTCATATCCATCGGCGAGCGCCTCCATCATATGGACCGTGGTCAGCCCGGGCAGGTCCGAACCACGCGCGGCGGTCGCAAGCGATAGCCCTAGCCGAATCAGATCGTGGGCGGGATTTCCGATAACGGTCTGGTCGAGATCCCGGATCTGAACTTCGACGCGGCCCTGGGCATCCGCAACAGGACCCAGGTTGCCGGTGTGACAGTCTCCGCAGATCCATATCGCGGGGCCCTCGGGCAAAGCTTTATTGTCACTTGCATCAAGCCATTCGTAAAACTGCGTGGTGTTCCCACGGACATAGGCATGGGCTGACCGCGCCATTTTTGCGTTACGTGTGGCAAGCAGGATGGCCTGCCGGCTTTTGAAGTCAGGCAGTTTCTCACCGCCGGTACGCTTCTTTTCGTCGGTTTGCTTTTTGGCCATGGCGTGATCTCGAGATAAAGTGGACGTGGTCCAGAGGCATCGCTTGTTGGATAGAATGCACCAAAAGTTATTGGCGCGCGCGGGCCCGGTATGTCAGGGAGATTGTGCTTAATTCGTGTCCGGCGATATTTCGCTCACTCGCGTGGCAGTTGGCCCACAACCCGTTTCCTTACCCGACTGTTCCGCAAAGTCGCCGGCTGGGCGTTCCGGGCAAGCTTCAGCCCTTCAAGGGCGACAGAGTCGTAGTACTCGACAAGGGGCATTTCTTCAACAATGTCTCGGCTTGCTGGAGCGCTTCCTGGGGATCGTCTGCCAGTATCCGTTGATAGAAGTTGGTCGGCGGAGTGAGCGGTGGGCGATCCCCGAAAAGCACGTCGATGAATTCCAGTTTCTCGATACAGGTGGCAACCGCCAGAACGATGCCGGTGGTCTCAAGGGGGTTGACGACTGGCGATAGGAATTGCTGTGCCAGGGAGACGGGCGACGCAGGCGGCTCGTGGACCTCCACGGGCATCGGTGCTTTTTCAGCCGGTCGCGCCGACACGGGACTGCCTCCGCCGTTTGCCCTGGTAGGACGCGAGAGACGCTTGAGCGCGTTTGATGCGGTCTCGAGAAACGCGTCGGCTCGTCCAACTGTCGACTCTTGCACACGCGCGATCTTTTTTCTATGGCGGCCTGGTACTGAGGTGCCTCGGTCGCGAGTTGGGCGATCTGGGCGCCGAGCAGGGTTCCTACACCTGCGATCAGAGTCAACGCCAAAAGGACCGCAACTACAACAGAAGGTAGTTGTCCCTGTTTCAGACGCCGAAGCAAATCGACCAACGGTGCCGCAAGAAAGCTAAGCAGGACGGCAAGCGTGATTGGGACTAGAACGACCCGTTCGAGATCCAGTGCGAAAATTACAACGACGGAGGTAACAAGGGACGTCAACGCTCGGAGATGGGGGGCATCCGTAGGCGCCACCTTTGTCGCTGGCCATCGTGGCGGATTCGGAGTCATCTAAGCTTGCAGGAGGGGTATAACGCGCCATTACACGTTCTATCCGGCATAGAACGGGTCTGGCGGTCTGGTACGTATTCGGTTCCGACTGGGCCGGAAATGGCAGGCCATGGACACTGCCTTTCTGTGTCTCGCGGTGGGACACGGATTACAAATCGGGTCAACCGGTACCAACATGAGAGAACCGCGTGGCTTACGAACGAACCTCGTTGCAATCGGGCAAGGGCGCTCAGAGAGCGGGAGCGAACCATCCCGATCGGATTTTCACGGGCACGCCCCAACTTGATCGCTCCATGACGCGTAACGATGCATCGAGCCTCATTTGCCGCGCGCGATGCATTGGAAGCAGCACTACCGCATGGAGGGAATCGAGGCGACTGCGCCAGTACGACGGCGAAAATATGTCCGAACAGATTTTCCAGCTGCAGAATCTCTCGGTTCATTTCATGGTGAGTCATTTTTTGTTCCGATACTGCTCTGTGGGCGGAAGGCGTCCTGTGGCGCGCCGGAGAGTGCAGTGCGGCGTCGGCCGCCTTCATTCCATAGCAATCGGTCATTCGTCTCAGGTTAGTTGTACTGCCCTTCATGACGTCGTGGGTTGCCACCCGGTTCCACGTGCGGGCGAATGACTCGTGCACTAACCTAACGCCTCGTGAATCCGCATGAAGGCAAGTGGTACCTGTTGAAACCGCGTGCGGCACCGACGCGCCGCGCGGTGGCGTCAAATATGAAGCGTCCGTGGCCGGCACATGGCAGCTGCCATGCGAGGCAGTGCAACGTGAAGGGCGCTCCCGGAACGCGCTCATCCGACACATGCCGCCATGTGGTCGCAGCCATCATGTCTGCGACGCTGCCGACGATTGACGATTCGCGCGACGATGGGAATCGGCGCTCGCAGGTTCGACGTAGTCGCGGCGAACTCCACCAGGCGTTACGGGTGCGCAACGATCATGCCAGTGCTCGAAGTGGTAAAGACCGTCAACTCGCAGTGCCGCCGGTCCACCCGAAAATCGGGCGATGCCGGTCTGAAAAACGTACGGAACGCCTCCCGACAGTTGCGATCGATCGCGATGGACAGTATGCGCCCGCACTCCACCGCAGAAAACCACAGGCCACATCTCGCGCTCGGTCCAGAAATTGCTGGTCCGTGGGACCATGTAGAGAAGAGAAGACAGGGCGAGCTAGGGCGCGTGTGAGGATGCGTTCTGAGCGCACACATGCTTGGCACTGCCACCTTCTATCCGCCATCGGTACAGCCGGCTCAACGCGGCAGTGCTTTTTCATCGGTCCGTCATGTCCGTGTGCGCACGGACAGAACAACAAAACGGAGTGCAAAATGATCGGCATTATTATTCCGGCCCACAACGAGGGCTGCTGCATCGGGGAGTGCGTTAGCGCCGCAATGCTGGCGGCGCGCCACAAGGAGCTCGGCGGCGAGGACGTGCAGGTGACGGTGGTGCTGGACTCGTGCATGGACGATACGGGCCAGATTGCCGCGTCACTGGGTGCGCAGATCATCGAGGTCGCGGGCCGCAATATCGGCATGGCCCGCGCGACGGGCGCGCGCGCTGCGCTAGAAAGCGGTGCGCGATGGCTCGCCTTCACGGATGCCGACTCTGTGGTTCCTGCAGACTGGCTTGTCCAGCAGTTGCGCTGCAGCGCGGACGCGGTATGCGGCATAATCGGCGTTCACGACTGGTCAGAGCACTGCGACGCGGTGCGGGAAGACTTTCTCAGGACATACTGCGACGCTGACGGCCACCATCATATTCATGGTGCGAATCTCGGTGTCTCCGCGACCGCATACCTTAGAGCGGGCGGATTCCCGTTGCTTGAATCTAACGAAGATGTCGCCTTCGTCCAGGCACTGATTGGCACCGGCGCCACTATCGCGTGGACCGCATCGACGCGTGTCGTGACAAGCGCACGGATGGACTGCCGGGCTCGCCGGGGATTTGGTGCAACGTTGCGGGGGGTCAGCAGACGATTGGCGCCATTGGGCTGGCCCCGCGCCGCATTGCTCGATGAATTCGAGCCAGAGTGAACAAGGAAGGTTGTGCACGGGGCACGGATAGTTCGCCACGCGCGCAGGGTCAATTTCACGACGGACTGACGCAGTACGCGAAGGTGCCTGCTCGAACCTCGAAGCTCGCACTTCGCGTTGATCGTTGATATCTCGGGAGAACAATGATGCTCAGGAGACAGTTCATTCTGAGCGCGAGCGCGGCGCTCGCAACGGGCGGCTTCGGTCTGGCTGGCTGCACGACTACGCCCCCGAAATCCGGATCGGACACGTCGGAAAATGCCGATAAGCGCCGGTCCATCAATGCCGGTGTCGATACAACGCTCGCGCGACTGTACACCGCCGCCAGTGGTTCGCGCGAACTCGTCGCGAAAGCGCGCGGTGTGCTGGTGTTCCCGTCGGTCATCCAGGCCGGTTTCTGGATCGGCGGGCAGTACGGCGAAGGCGCGCTGCGCGTGGGTGGCCAGACGGCCGGCTACTACAGCACGGCGGGCGGCTCGTTCGGTCTGCAGATCGGCGCGCAGTCCAAGGCGATCATTTTCCTGTTCATGACGCAGGATGCGCTCGACCGCTTCCGCAACAGCGATGGCTGGGCAGTCGGCGCCGACGCGACGGTCGCCGTGGTGAAGGTCGGGGCGAACGGCAATATCGATACGTCAACCGCGACTGACCCGATACAGGCCTTCGTGCTGACCAATGCGGGCCTGATGGCCGGCGTGTCGCTGGAAGGCACCAAGGTCACGCGGCTCAGGATCTGACACGCTGGGTCCTGGCGGTCCAGGCGACGCGTATCTGAATTCGGGCAATGCTTTCAGCGAGTCCCGGGTGGCGCCAGGCAAACGCATCTGTTTGTCGACGACGTGCAGACTGTCAAAGGGCACCGCGACCTGGTGGGTACCGGGACCGGGAATACCACCGACGGACAGAATGGCGTAGGTCACGCGATCTTTGGGGCTCACAACCAGATCGTCGATCGTTCCGATCGTGTCCGTGCGCTCGTTGTAGACGGTCGAGCCGATGACCCTGGAGGCCCTGTATCCGGACGTCAGCTGAACGACATCGCCCCGGGTCGTGTTGATCGATTGCACCGTCCCCTGGGCCCGCAGGGTGTCAGTGACAAAAGCGTTGGCGAGCATCAGCGTGCACTTAACGATCGCGAACTTCGTATCGACCTCGCTACGTGTCAGTCAGCGAAGGAGCGAATGGGGCCGCCAGGCGCGATCGTGCCGTTCGCGGCGAAAGCCATGCTGCTCACTGCACGCGCTCCTGCCACTCTCAGTTTGCGCCTCATTGCGGCGAGCCGACAGTCGTCATGCGCGGAGCGCGCCGGTTGTATCACGCAATGTAATTTCGTACTCCCCAATGCACTCACTTTATCGGTCCGGCGGGGACGGAGACGGCGACATGGCGCAGCGGCAACGGCGCGGCCAGGCACGCCGTTTGCGCAAAATGTTGAGCCTGCCCGGTAGGGGCGGTAACCCATCCATGGATCAGTTTTGCACTGGAGGTCGGCCATGAACAAGGATCAGGTCAAGGGGACGGCGGAGAAGGTCAAGGGCAAGGTGAATGAGGCGGTTGGACACGCAACGGGCAATACGAAACAGGAAGTCAAGGGCGATGTCCAGCAAGCGGCGGGCGCAGCACGGAAGAAGGCGGGCGATGTCAAGAAGGCCGTCAAGGATACGCCCCGGAAGCCCGTCTGAAAAGAGCGTCCTCAGACAGGTCAGGACCGCGCTCAGGACGGCGTTCTGATCTGTCGATGCGCGGGCCAACGTACGTTTCGCTGGCCCGTTTCCGTTTCTCCTGTCGCGTCCTTATACGCGCACGGTCTGCGCGAAGTACCTGAACGGAGTTGCCAGATGCGTATCGCGCAGATTGCGCCGTTGCATGAAGCGGTGCCGCCGAAGCTCTACGGCGGCACGGAACGCGTGGTGTCGTACCTCACCGAGGCACTGGTCGGGCTGGGGCACGACGTCACCCTGTTCGCGAGCGGTGACTCACGGACAGGCGCGCATCTCGAAGCCGCCTGGCCGCACGCCCTGCGGCTCGATCCTGGAATCTCCGATACGTTTGCCCCGCACCTGTTGCTGCTCGAGAAGGTGCGGCGCGTCGCCCATACGTTTGACGTCCTGCATTTCCATCTGAGCTATTTGCCGTTCCCGACGTTTTCGCAGCTCGTCGTGCCGTTCGTGACCACGCTGCACGGGCGTCTCGATCTGCCGGAACTGCAGCCGGTGTTCGACATGTTCCCGCAGGCGCCGGTCGTATCGATTTCAGATTCGCAGCGGGTCCCGTTGCCGCACGCGAACTGGCTCGACACCGTCTATCACGGTCTGCCGGAAAAGCTGCTGACGCCACAGTCTTCGGCACAACCGCGATATCTGGCTTTCCTCGGCCGGATCTGTGCTGAAAAACGTGTTGATCTCGCCATCGAGATCGCCGCCCGCGCCGGACTGCCGCTGAAGATTGCGGCGAAGGTGGACAGGGCCGACGAAGCGTACTTCCGGGACGTGATCCAGCCGCTGCTGTCGCAGCCGCATATCGAATTCGTCGGCGAGATCGATGACACAGAGAAATCCGGATTCCTCTCGGGCGCCCGCGCGCTGCTGTTCCCGATCGACTGGTCCGAGCCATTTGGCCTGGTGATGATCGAGGCGATGGCATGTGGCACGCCCGTCATTGCGTTCAATCGGGGCTCGGTACCGGAAGTGATTTCACACGGTGTGACAGGCTATATCGTCGATGATGTGACAGGAGCGGTCGATGCCGTGACACGCCTCGACATGCTGTCCCGAACGGAAATCCGTGCGGCCTTCGTGCACCGCTTCACCGCCAGGGCCATGGCACAGCATTACATGAGCATCTATACAGCGCTCGTCCAGACAGCAGGATCGCCGGCATTACGTCAGGCCGTCGTCGGCTGACCGGACGGGAATTCCATCGCCCCGCACCGTTACCGGTCCGGCTGTGCCGCGCCTGCCGTCAGTAGATCGGAAACACGAAGTCCGGCGTCGGCGTAAAACGGATGCCGGAATCCGGACAGATGACGCGCCCCCTGACGGCGACCCGCTGCCCCAGATAAGACAGCAGAAGCAAAGGGTCCGGTGCGCCAGCCTTGCCGAGCACGATGTCGGTCACGACCCTGTCGTTGCAGGGAGAGGTTGACGGACGGTCCAGCCGGAGCGACGTATGGTCGCCCGGCACCTCCTGTTCGCTGCCCCGCTGGATCGTGCCAGTGATCCAGATGTCCTGTCGCAACGGCAACGTTTTCAGGGGTGGCTCAGCAGCCACCACAGTAGCTGCTGAGCCGGCGGTGGCCAGCACGGCCGCCCCGAGCATTGCCTGCGCGCGTTTTTTCATGATGCTGCTCCCATCTGGCTTGTGAACCGTCCCGGGCGTCCCGAAGGCTGGCTGGTCCGGTTCAGACGCGGTTCACAGCGCACCCTTCACAGCACAACTATTAGCCAGCCTTCCCGCCGGGCATACGAAAGCCCGACGAGTGCTCGCTCGGGTGCGCCCTGTGACCCGCCTCGGGGCGGCTGCCGCCGCCAAGCAAGGCCATCACCCTACGGTCACTGGATTGGCGGCACAACGCCCAGCTTCTCGGCCAGCATGCGCTCGTACACGCCGAAGTGCAGATTGACTTCATCCTGACTGACAGTCGTCACGGTGATGTTCACCTGCTCCGGCAGCAGGCCGAGCACGACCGCGATGGCCGCCTCCAGGTGCGGTGCACAAACGCTGTCTTCCATCAGGGTCGTGCCGACGGCGATATCGTAGGTCTGTTCCTGCTGGAAGACGATCTCGACCAGCCGCGCGCGGGCGCTCATGTTGTTGTCGATCGCGAGTTGCACGACCTCCGCCACGCTACGCATCAATTCCGTCGGAAAACCTCTGGTCGAGCGCAGCCGGACGCGGTGTCTGCCAAGCGTGAGCCAGTCTGAATCGAATTCCATGGTGTCCTCCGGTTCCGTAGCAGTGCACCGCGATAATAGGATTTGGCAGGCGATTTTCAAGACCGGAATTTCACCCCCGCCCCTTGAAATTTTCACCGTAGGTTCTATCTTTGATTTCGCTCAGGCAGATGCGCCGGTTACATCCGGTGCGCTGCGTGTTTCGATTTGTTTGCCAGCGGCCTGGCAGGCGGACTGGAGCGCGTAGGCCCGTTCGCCTCCATGCTGCGTTCAGGAGGATACGACCATGAGTGATCTCTATTCCGGAACCGACCTGTTCAGTGAGTTCGACCGTCTGCAGCGCCAGATGGTGAGCCTGTTCGGCGGCTTTCCTTCCAGCATCCGTTCCGGTCGCTTCGGCGCCTTTCCTCAGATCAACATTGGCGCGACCGACGGCTCGATCGAGATCGTCGCGTTCGCGCCGGGCGTCGATGCCGCCGCGCTCGACGTGTCGATCGACAAGGGGCTGCTGACGATTGCCGGCGAGCGCAAGCCGGCGCGGCAGGATGCCAGTGGTGACACCCGCGATGACCAGGCCCGCGACGACATCCGCACCTATGCGCAGGAGCGCTTCACAGGCGCGTTCCGGCGCGTGATCGAACTGCCGCAGAACGCGGACCCCGACAAGGTGCAGGCGCGCTATACCAACGGCTGCCTGTCGATCACCGTCGGCAAGCGCGAAGCGTCCAAGCCGCGGGCCATCGCCGTCCAGTAACGCCAGTCATTCAAGGAGCAAGCCATGAACGACAGGACACAGGTTGCTGAACGCGACCAGAAATCAGTAGCACGACGCGAGGGCGACCAGCCGGCACGACGGATGACGCTCACACCGGCCGTGGACGTGTTCGAGGGCAGCCAGGGCATTACGCTGTGGGCAGACCTTCCAGGCGTCACAAAGGACAAACTCGACGTGAAGGTGCACGACGGCAATCTCTACATCGAGGCCGAAGCGGTCGTGCCCACACCCGCCGGTCTGCGGCTGCAGCACGCCGAGATCCGTGAACCGCATTTCGCGCGCGCGTTCTCGCTGAGCCCGGACTTCGACACATCGAAGATCGATGCAAACCTGCAGGACGGCGTGCTGAAACTGACGATTCCGCGTCGCGACGAAGCACGGCCGCGACGGATCGAGGTACACACGAACTGAGCCCGCAAGACCCGCAACGACGACAGGAGAAAAGCCGATGGCGACCACGAGGTCGCCACCGCCCGGCTCGTGGGGGCGCGAATACACGATCAGCACCTGGGCTGTGACGCTGCGCCGGTTCGCAGGCGGACCAGGCGTCGCCGATGGATATCTGGCGCCGATCAGCATCAGGTGTGATGCACAGCTGTTGGCCGACTGGTATCTGCCGCGTCAGGGCCAGCGGGAGCCGGTCGCCGCAAAGGCTTAGCGAGACGCCCCGCCGCACGCCGTCAGGCTGACTGCGAGCAGTGCATTCGCGAGCGCAGAACGCGTGGCGACGGTGACCGCCGGGTGGCAGTCCAGAGACGTCAGCAGAAACGTGGCAGTGTGAGCGCAATGATGGACATCTGGCTCTCCTGTCAGACCATCGAGGAGCATACGATGAACACCGACCTGAAAAAGTGGAACCCTTTCAAATTTCTCCGCGGTGCAGGACGCAAGCCGGAGGCGGACAGTGCGCAAAGCCCGCCCGACAGCGAACCGTCACGTGTTCCGTGGCCTGACATTTCGCGACTTTTCCCCCGTGATCCGTGGCGTGCGATGGAGGATTTCTTTCACGATCCGTTCTCGGCGCGCGGCGCGCTTGAACGATGGTTTGGCGACTTCAGTTCATCGCGTTTCCAGCCGCGCATCGACGTGGTTGACGAGGGGAAGATACTGCGCGTGACCGTCGAACTGCCAGGCATGGAGCGGGAGGATCTGACCGTTACCGTCGAGGACGGAGCTCTGGTGTTGCGCGGCGAAAAAAAGCAGGATGTGCACAGTGAGGAGGACGGCTGCTATCGGCTTGAGCGCGCATATGGAGCCTTCACGCGTACGATCCCGATGCCGGAAAATGCCGATCCGGACCACGCTCTCGCGAAGTTTGACAAGGGCGTGCTGACGTTGACGGTGCCGAAACAGGAGCAGCAGCGAACCGCGAGCCGCACGATCGATATTGGCTAGCCTTGGGCGGCGACGTGGCGCTTGCGGGGTGACTGGATCGGAGTAGCCCGGGTCGTTAGCTCAGCTGGTAGAGCAGCGGACTTTTAATCCGTTGGTCACTGGTTCGAATCCAGTACGGCCCACCTCACGATGCGGCGGACTCGAGCAGTCACTTTGTGCCGTTAAGCATAAAGTGGCCATTTGGACGCGTTATGCTTTATTGAACGATCGGCCATGTTTTGCTTTATCGGCAACTAGTGGTAGGACGCAGTACAACCGCTGTCAGAGTGGCGTCGAAAGGAGAACCGACTATAGCACCGCGTTCGGCGACGTATAGCGAGTCAGTAGTCGAAGAAAAGACCCGCATGGCGTCGGGCTAAATCCATATCGGAAGGAGACATGGAGGAAACCTGACTGCATATAAACCCTTAGTCCTGCGATGTAAGATGATGGACACACGTCGCCCAATTCAGGTGTTTCAACCAAAATTCACCACAATTACATTAACAACTTCTACCACACCGCCGATAGTATTGTGGAAATCACTACTCGTAGCCGGATATGGCACCTACGTCACGCTCGATTTCCGCATGCATCCCACTCCGATGCTACCCGTCACAACCTGCTACTGGCCAAGCGCCCGGCGATGGCGTCGCCAACAGGTGAAATCGGGTAGACGGTGGCGATCGTTTCTTGCGATCCTGCCGCCTGCGTGCGTTAGCGTCGTCGATGCCTCCCTCGCCAACGCTCGCCGCTCGTGCTGGGCGTCTGAGGAATCAGATCATTTCGCGGCAGACCGGCAGTCCCATACTGGAGGCAATATGCACATAGGCGTTCCGAGGGAGATCAAGAACCACGAGTATCGTGTCGGTCTCACGCCGTCTTCGGTGCGTGAGATCGTTTCGCATGGACACAGCGTGGACGTCGAGACAGGCGCTGGCGCAGGCATCGGCGCAACGGACGACGCGTACCGGGCCGCGGGCGCGCAGGTTGCGCCCAGCGCAGAAGCGGTGTTTGCCGCTGCCGACATGATCGTCAAGGTGAAAGAGCCCCAGGCGCCCGAGCGTGCGATGCTGCGCCGAGGACAGATTCTTTTCACCTATTTGCACCTCGCGCCGGACCCCGAGCAGTGCGCCGATCTCGTCCGAAGCAACGCGGTCTGCATCGCCTATGAGACCGTCACGCAACGCGGCGGCGGACTGCCTCTGCTCGCGCCCATGTCAGAGGTTGCGGGCCGCATGTCGATTCAGGCGGGCGCGTTCAGCCTGGAACGCGCGCACGGTGGCAAGGGCATCCTGCTTGGCGGCGTGGCGGGCGTGCCCCCCGCGAAGATTGTGATCCTCGGCGCCGGCGTGGTTGGCACCAATGCGGCGCAGATGGCTGTCGGCACGGGTGCGCAGGTCGTCGCAATCGACCGCAATGTCGATGCGCTGCGACGCATGGACCGGCTGCTGGGCGCACGCGTGATCACCGTGTATTCGAATCAGGACAACATCGAACGACACGTGCTCGATGCCGACCTCGTGATCGGCGGCGTGCTCGTGCCCGGCGCCACTGCGCCCAAACTCGTCACGCGCACGATGGTTGACGCGATGAGCCACGGCTCCGTCATCGTCGATGTCGCGATCGACCAGGGAGGATGCTGCGAAACCGCGAGGCCTACGACTCACGCGGACCCCACGTACAAAGTTGGCGAAGTCGTACACTACTGTGTCGCAAACATGCCTGGCGGTGTGCCGCGCACGTCCACTTATGCGTTGAATAACGCGACGCTTCCCTTTGTCCTGCAAATCGCCGACCAAGGCTGGCGCAAGGCGCTTACCGATGACGAACATCTGCGTCGTGGCCTGAATGTCGCGTTCGGCAAAGTGACCTGTCCCGAGGTCGCCGAAGCACTGGGCTACACCTGCGAGGATGCAGGTGCTATCGCCACTGAATAGCAAAAACATCGAGACGAAGCGCGGACGGCTTATCCGGTCGCGCTCTCGAGCCAACGTGGTGGCGAGATTCGCCCCCCTATCAGACTTGGTCAAGTTCCCGCTGCGAACATCTGTATTCCACGAAATTCCGTTTTGCCGAACTGTATTTGGCTGATCGTCGACTATCGGCCAGAGAGACGTTCGACGCATTGCCCAAGATGGTCAACAATCGGAAGTCCAGCTTGAGATGAATGGGGCGTCGCGCATCATTCGAATCGGGCCGACGGGATAAGCCTAGGGGCGGCGAGAATCGGTCCCCACAGACGCCTTACGCCGGAGTGAGCGATCCAGCTTCTGGCCTCGCGCACCAGGCGATTGTGTGCAATTGCAAGCGCTCCTTTTGCGGGACGCTCAGCTGAGCAATACCGAACCACCCTTCTCGACGTACGCCTGCAGCAAATGATGGGCAATGGCGAACGGCTTGGGCGTCGACAGACCATCCGCATGCGTTCCCGCGAGCATCGCCGCAACCTCCTGGCGCGAGAACCAGCGGGCGTCTTCGAGTTCGTCCGTATCGACGACGATGTCGGTATCGCTCGCCTGCGCAAAGCAACCGATCATCAGCGATGAAGGAAACGGCCACGGCTGCGACGCGAAGTAGACAACCCGCGCACACTTCACGCGAGCCTCCTCCATCACTTCGCGGCGCACGGCGTCTTCCGTGGTCTCGCCCGGTTCAACAAAACCAGCAAGCGCCGAGTACATCCCAGGGGCAAAATGGCGCTGGCGTCCGAGCAGACACCGTTCGCCGTCTATCACCAGCATGATCACGACTGGATCCACCCGCGGGAAATGGCGTGTGCCGCAAAC
>NZ_JBNPVS010000059.1:0-63078 GCF_050434225.1 Paraburkholderia sp. GAS32
TCAAATTCATCGATCTCTTCTGTCATTGCGATCGCCCGCAGTCTCTATTACTTCATACTACCAGGTATCGCTTTTTATTGACACAGTAAGACTAGCAGCTTGTTGAAAAACTTCGTGCCACCGTCATTCGAGCACGAGCGGTGAGGGGGACATCATGCGTTCGGTACTGTCGTGACTTGCAGTCATTTCTGAGCGTCATACCCTCCGATTTTCGGCGATCTTCGCGAAGGTATCGAATGACTGAAACTGGGCCGCGTGCTGCCTAATGCATGAGGTATCGTTTCCGTGCCGCGCAATGCGGCGACCGACAGCGGGCGACGGCAGATTCAACCGCCGTTCAGACTACCTTCTTCGAAACGACTGTTTTCAAGCAGCAACTGCGGCTCGTCCCAGATTGATATGCGCGATCAAAGGTCGTGCGTGCTCGGGATGACAACCGCTTGGCCGTGCAGTTGACCGTTCGTGTCGAGAAGCTGCCACAGCGTGGCTTCCTCGATCATGAAGCGCTGGCCCGACTTGGTGATACGCACACCCTTGTAGCCCGCCTCGTAGCCGAGCCGCTGTACGCGTGCGAGAAATTGCTGCCGCTCCTCGCGATTCGGAGCCTCGGCCGAGAGTCGGGACGGCAGTCGGGTGATTTCATCCCAGCTATATCCAAAGCGGCGTTGCGCGGCCTTGTTGCCGTATATAAAGAGCGGGTCGGGATCGGTGTTGTGCGCGAGTACCGCGAACGGGGCATGCTCATAGAGCCATTCGGTAGCTTCGGCCAGGGGCATGGCCTGTTGCACCAGGGGCCGACCAAGTAGCCGGGCATAGCTGTCGGCAAGGAGCTGATAGAAAGCTAGATCGCGGTGGAGTGGGATCATCTGGGGCATTTCGACGGAGATCGTGGGGTCTGTGCGACGGCGGTGGCGCTCACGATACAGCATTGGCGGCGAAGGTTTCCAGCTTCCCGGCGTACTGCGGCGGCATAGGGCGGTGATTGATCAATCGCCGGAAAATTGTGACGGACACTCCACGGTCCGATGCGCGCGCGACCGAGGATCGCTGCTGGCCGCGTCTGCCTAACGCATGAGGCATCGTTTCCCGTGGTGCGCGATGCAGCGACCGGCAGCACGCGACCGAGGGTGTGTGGAAACTCGATTTTCGCGGCTGAGGGCGAGGTTCGCGGTCGGGTCAATCAAGTTAGATACGTCGAGCTTGCGCTATTCGAGCAATGCGAGCGCAAGAAGCCCTTCAGGGCCTCAGCTTCCAGCCATCCTCATTGCCTTCATTGTCCTCGCAACCCCAAGTATATTCATGACTCGCTTGAGGTTGTATGCCAGTACCTGAAGGCTCATTTCGGTGCTCACCCGCCCGAGCGTCCGGGTCTGGAAGTGTGTGGCACCCATCCAGTGCTTGAGCGTGCCGAAGACGTGTTCAACGATGCTTCTTCGGATGGTCATCGCATCAGGCTTCCGGTCAAGCCGACGCTGCAACTGCTTCAACTCGAACGGACTAGCGTGCCATGACAGGCCACCCCGTGTGGCCGGTCACGCTGGAATATTTGTTCCTGCCAGCCGTTTACTGCGCACGGACGATCCCATTCCGTTATGCCTGAACCAGGCCTCGATTGCCACGCACCCGCCGGCAAGGGTCTGCGCTTGCCTGTTTGCAGGATTCGCCCCGCCGTTGCCGACGCTGCGCGACGCGCGTTCGAGTTGCAGGACAGCGGTGCTGGTTGCCGTCTCGTGGGCACGGGCGAAATTCGCTAGCGGCGGCCGGCACGCACTGCGCGCAGCGACAACAACGCGCCCGCCCCGCGGCCTTCTTGGAGATGCCAGTCATGAACCCCGTCATAAACGGCTTCAATCCGACAATCGACCAGCAACCCTGCCAGCGCGGTGTCCGTGCAAAAGACCGCACGCTGAAACACCTGCTGCTGGCTGCCCTATACGGCGCCAGTCTCGCGCTTTCGGCAGCGGGCTCCGCCCTCGCCGACGAGCTCACGCCGCTGCTCCCGCCGTCGTTCGTCACCTCGACGACGATACCGGCCAACGGTGATGTCAATCCGTACGGCGTCGCCTTCGTGCCCGACGGATTTCCCCGCTTCGGCACCATCGCCGCAGGCGACCTGCTGATCTCGAACTTCAACAACGCGCAGAACGCCCAGGGCACTGGCACGACGATCGTCAAGATCGTGCCGAACAACCAGCCGGCCACGACGTTCTTCCAGGGCGCCCCGGGGCTTGGCCTGAGCACCGCGCTCGGTGTTCTCAAGGGCGGCTTCGTGCTGGTCGGCAGCGTACCGACCACGGATGGCACCTTCAATACGATCCAGCCCGGCGTGCTGCTGGTGCTGAACCGAACCGGCAACATCGTCGCGCAATGGACGCCTGCGATGGCGAAGATCGACGGACCCTGGGATCTGACGATCTTCGATCAAGGCGACCGTGCAAAGGTGTTCGTATCGAACGTGCTCAACGGGACGGTTGTGCGCCTCGATGTGAGCGTCGACGACAACGGCGTTCATCTCAACCACGCGACGCAGATCGCCTCGGTTTACCCGCATCGCAGCGATTCCGCGGCACTGGTCGTAGGCCCGACCGGACTCGCCTACGACCCACAGCGCGACGTACTCTATGTCGCGTCCACCGTCGATAACGCGATCTTCGCGGTATTCGATGCGGGCAAATCGCAGCACGACGGTGGCAAAGGCGTGGTGATCTATGCGGACAACGCACATCTCCACGGCCCGCTCGGGCTAACCCTCGGACCGGACGGCCATCTGTTCGTCGCGAACGGCGATGCGATCAATAGCGATCCGAAGCAGCCGAGCGAAATCGTCGAATTTACGCCGCAAGGCCGCTTCGTCGCGCAGCTTGCCGTCGACCCGGCCCAAGCCGGTGCCTTCGGACTGGCGTTCTCGCAGCCGCGTCATGAGTTCGTGCGCTTTGCGGCGGTCGACGACAACACAAACAGCGTGACGGTCTGGAACGTGCCTTTCGAGAATGGTGGGCAATAACGGGCGTTGGAATGACGTGCAAAGCGCTCGGAAGCGACTTCATGAAATCAGGTCTTTCGCCGGTGGCTGGCATGCGACTGCCAGCCACTGCGCGCCTCGGCGCGTCGATTCCATTACCCGCAATCCGACGCCGGCCGACGCTTAAAAAAAATAATTTGTAAAGTACGCTACACACATGTAGTTTACTTTACATGACTACCTTGACCACGTGGGCCGTACTGGTCCTGACCTTTCCGACTGAGAACGCTACCGCGCGGATGCGGGCATGGCGGGCGCTGAAAGCGAAGGGGGGCGCCGTCCTGCGTGACGGCATCTACCTGTTGCCGCACACCGCGGAGCGCGAAGACATGCTGCGCGAACTCACCGGCAGCATTGACGAAGCCGGTGGCACTGCGCATCTGCTGCGGGCGCAAAGTCTGGACTCGTCGCAGGAAGCGGACTTTCGCGCACTGTTCGACCGGAACGACGATTACAGGACCTTTGTCGCGTCACTGGGCGCCGCGCGGAAGACGCTCGGAGGCCAGGCACCAGCGGAAGTCACCCGCCTGATGCGTCGCCTGCGCAAGGACTATGACGCGATCCGGACGGTCGACTATTTCCCGGGCGCCGCTTTGACCGACGCTGAAATCGCCTGGGAAGACTTTGTAGCGCTCGCGGATACGGTCCTGTCGCCAGGTGAGCCGCATGCGGCCGAGCGGGCCATCCGGCGGTTACGGCGCGACGAGTACCAGGCCCGCACGTGGGCAACCCGGCAACGGCTATGGGTCGATCGCGTCGCGAGCGCATGGCTGATCCGTCGCTTCATCGATCCGCAGGCACGCTTCCTTTGGCTCGTGTCGCCGGAAGCCTGCCCGTCGGATGCACTCGGCTTCGACTTCGACGGCGCGGCCTTCACACACGTGGGCGAGCGCGTGACGTTTGAGGTGTTGGTTGTGAGTTTCGGCCTCGACGAAGACGCGGCGCTTCTTCGGCTCGGTGAACTGGTGCATGCGCTCGACGTGGGCGGCGCACCGGTACCAGAAGCAATCGGCTTCGAAGCGGTGATGGCCGGCGCGCGGCTACGCGCATTGGACGACGATCAACTGCTCGACGAGATGAGTCGCGTGCTGGATTCGATCTACGCGCACTTCACGGCAAGCACAAAAAACACCGACGCAGGGGGCCGGTCATGAACACCACGGCGGCGACCGCGCCGGGCTACACCCTCTGGCAGTTGCTCTTTTACATGCTTCGCCTCGGCACCTTCGGTTTTGGCGGGCCGGTGGCGCTGGTCGGCTACATGCACCGTGACCTGGTCGAACGTCGGTGCTGGATCAGCGAGCAGGACTACAAGGAGGGGTTGGCGCTGGCTCAAATGATGCCAGGCCCTCTTGCGGCACAACTCGGCATTTATCTCGGATACGTGCATTACCGGGTCCTCGGTGCAACGGTGGCCGGTATCGCTTTCGTCCTGCCTTCGTTCCTGATGGTTGTGGCGCTCGGCTGGGCCTACGCTCAGTATGGCGGCCTCTCCTGGATGCAGGCAGTCTTCTACGGCGTGGGGGCCGCCGTGGTCGGAATCATCGCGATGAGCGCGTACAAGCTGACCAGGAAGACCATCGGCAAAGACAGACTGCTGTGGGCGATATTCCTGACGCTCGCGGTCGTCACCGTGGTCACCCAATCCGAGATCGCATGGCTGTTTATCGCGGGTGGCCTGATCAACTGGTTCTGGCGTGCGCCGCCGAAGTGGTTTGGCAAAGGCGGACTGAATGCGCTTGCCGTTGCGCAGGCGCCCGGTATGAGCGGCGTCCTCAGTGGTCTTGATCTGCCACTGCTCGGCCAGATCGGCCTTTTCTTCGCCAAGGCCGGTGCGTTCGTGTTCGGCTCGGGACTCGCAATCGTGCCTTTCCTCTACGGCGGCGTCGTGACCGAACATCACTGGCTCAACGACAAGCAGTTTGTCGATGCGGTGGCCGTCGCAATGATCACGCCGGGGCCGGTCGTCATCACGGTCGGTTTCATCGGTTATCTCGTCGCCGGATTTTCGGGCGCCTGCGTCGCCGCACTCGGGACTTTCCTGCCTTGCTATCTGTTCACGGTGCTGCCGGCGCCGTACTTCAAGAAATACGGCAAGTTACCGGCCGTCAAGGCGTTCGTCGATGGCATTACTGCGGCGGCCGTGGGCGCAATCACGGGCTCAGTCATTGTCATCGCGCGGCGCTCGATCGTTGACTGGCCGACTGTCATGCTTGCTCTTGTGACGCTCGTGTTGCTCTGGCGATTCAAGAAGCTGCAGGAGCCGGTAATTGTCGTTGCGGCTGCCCTGTTTGGCCTCGCTGTCTATCCGCTTATCCATTCGCACGCCATCTGATCGCCCGCGCGTGCGCGCATTCTACGAGGATCGTATTCATGGCCACACGTCGTACCTTCCTGCAAGACACCGCCGCGGTCGGCGCTGGAATCATGCTGGCCCAGGCACAATCGGCACGTGCCGCAGAAGAGCTCGGTTACACCGACAAGCTCACAGACGCGGACGGCAAGTATGCCGCTGCACCGCTGCCATTCGCCTACGATGCGCTTGAACCGGTTATCGATGCGCGCACCGTCGAACTGCACTACAACTTTCACCACAAGCCCGCGGTGGCTGCCGCGAACAAGGCTGAAGACAGCTTGGCGAAAGCCCGGGACTCAAACGACTTCGCGCTGGTGAAGTTCTATGAGAAAGAACTGGCCTTCCAGCTATCGAGTCACATCCTGCACACCATTTACTGGACCAGCATCTCGGGTACAGGCGGTGAACCGAAGGGCGATCTGGCAAAAGCAATCGACAGGAATTTCGGCTCCTATGCGAAGTTCAAGGCGCAACTGCTTGCCGCGACGATTGCTGTAGAAGCATCCGGCTGGGGGGTTGTTGGCTACCATCCCGCGACGGGCAAGCTCATGATCCTCCAGTGCGAGAACCATCAGAAGCTGACCGCCTGGGGTATCCAGCCCATCCTCATCCTCGACGTTTTCGAGCACGCGTACTACCTGAAGTACCAGAACCGGCGTAACGAATACGTCAACCAGCTGTTTAGCCTCATCAACTGGGACAACGCCGCCATGCGGATGCAGGCAACGTTGCCTGGGCGGAGGCTGACGTGAACTGGATGATGCGTGAGGCTGGCGAAGACGACGATTGAACGAGCGCCGCTTGCGGATCGTCGTTGCACGGTGAACACACTGATGAAACTCGCATCATGAATGCACTTTGGACTCGGCCTGCTGCTCGTTGGCTGCTTTCTGCCGCGTGCGCTATTGTTGCCGCGTTGGGGGTCGTGATGTTCTCCGCGTCAGGTGCGGATGACGGTCTTGAAATGGGCGACCTGCCGTTGAAACAGATCGCCGACATTCCGCTGGGCGGACGACCGACCCGACTCGATTACGCAAGCCTTGACCCGCACCGTCATCTGCTATTCATTGCCCATCTGGGCGAAGGCGAGGTGGTCGCGTTTGACACGCGCGCAGCGCGCGTAATCGCCCGGATTCCAGACGTGGCCTCAGTGCATGGCGTGCTGGCGCTTCCGGAATTGTCACGCGTGTATGCGTCGGCCACCGGTTCAAATGAGATCGTCGCGATTGACGAAGCCACACTAAAGATCACCGCGCGCATGCCGGGCGGCAGGTACCCGGACGGAATTGCCTACGCGCCCGATGCGCACAAGCTCTATGTGTCCGACGAAACGGGCGAAACCGAGACTGTGATCGACGTTCGCTCGAACACGCGGATTGCAACGATCCCGCTCGACGGTGAAGTCGGCAATACCCAGTACGATCCGGTCTCCCGGCACATCTTTGTGAATGTGCAATCCCGGCAGCAACTGGTCGAAATCGACCCGGCCAACGACCGGATCGTAGCGCGCATCGATCTGCCGGGCGCGCGGGGCAATCACGGACTGCTGATCGAACCGCAGCAACGGCTTGCTTTCATCGCGTGCGAAGGCAATGACAAACTGCTGGCGCTCGACATGCGGACGATGCGCGTCAAGTCGTCCTTCGATGTCGGTCGGGATCCGGATGTCCTGGCCTTCGATCGGCAACTGCATCTGCTCTACGTCGCCGGTGAGACTGGCATCGTCTCGATGTTCAAAGCCGACGCGGGCAACGTGTCGAAGATTGGTGACGGCCGCATTGGCCCCAATGCGCACGTCGTCGCGGTGGATGACTCGACGCATCGCGCTTACTTCCCGCTCAGGAACGTTCAGGGGCAGGCGACGTTGCGCATCATGGCGCCTCAAGGCTGAGGCCGTGGCGAGTGCGGAGGATGAGATGAGTCAAACTGAACCGGCCAAGGTGGCCGTACTGTGGCGCGGCGATCATGAGGCGCGTAAAAGTGCGACACCGGCGAATAATCGCTTTTATCGCATCTTCGAAGAACTGACGGCGATCGGCATCGCGGCTCAACCCGCCGTCTATTCCGACGAGATGGTGGACGAAGTGCGTGAACAACTCCTGAATGTCGATGGCGTACTGGTATGGGTCGACCCGATTCACGATGGGCAGACCCGAGTCGCTCTCGACGCGATGTTGCGGGAGGTGGCGTCGCGCGGACCCTGGGTCAGCGCCCACCCTGACGTTATCTTGAAGATGGGCGTCAAGGAGGTTCTACATCGCACCAGGCATCTCGGCTGGGGCACGGATACCCATGTCTATCGCAACAAACCTGCGTTCCAGTCCGAGTTCCCGTCCCGGCTTGAATCGGCAGGACCGCGCGTGCTCAAACAAAATAGGGGCAATGGAGGTCAGGGGGTCTGGAAGGTCGAGCAAATCTCGCCGCCGGGCAGCGATACCGTATTGGTTCGAGTTCTGCATGCACGCCGAGGGAGTGTGCCGCAAGAGATAGCGCTTCACGAATTCATGGCGCGTTGCGAGGCATACCTCAGGCCCGACGGCTGCATTGTCGACCAACCCTTTCAGTCACGCCTGCCCGACGGCATGATTCGCTGCTACATGGGAAGAGAGAAGGTTGTTGGATTTGGACACCAGTTGATCAAGGCGCTGATACCGCCACCACCGGAAGGACCCGACTCTGACGCTGCGCAGCCCGGGCCACGTATCATGCACCCCGCCTCGGCTGAGCCGTTCCAGGCCTTGAGAGCGAAAATGGAACTCGAATGGACGCCGCAAATGATGAACGTCCTGAACATCGACAGCGCTTCGCTGCCGATTATCTGGGATGCTGACTTTCTTTATGGGCCGCGCACCGAATCGGGCAAGGATACCTACGTACTCTGCGAGATCAACGTCAGCTCGGTTTTCGCCATACCAGACCAGGCACCGGCAGCCATTGCTCGCCTGGTGAACGAACGTCTGCGAAAAAAATAGACCTCGATCTGAGGTTCCGGCGAAGTACGAGCAGCATGATTTGCATTGCGTCGGGCGGAGGTGGGATCGGTTAGCGACCGACACGAAAATAGTTCTCGGACACGGGAATAAGCCCGCGGCGCCGGCCGTTTTATTTCTGTAGTGTTGATACGCGCGGTATTCGTAGAGGAAAACGTCATGTTCTCAAGCTCACGCACCGCAGTCTTCCTTGGCGTGGCCGCACTCGGCCTCGTTTGCAGCCCCAGTTACGCAGAGCAGACCATAAAAGCCACGCTGCTCACGAACACGATCCAGCTCAATGCAAGTGACGTTAAGGCAGGCAAAGTCACGTTCGAGGTAAGCAACGCGCCGGACACCGGTATGACGCATGAGTTCGTCGTTCTTAAAACAGACCTGGCCGCCGATAGGCTGCCAGTTAAAAATGGACAGGTGTCGGAGAGTCAGTTCAAAAAAATGGGAGAGGTGGAGGACATCGACCCCGGCAAGAGCAAGCGTTTGACGCTCAAGTTGGCACCCGGCCGCTACGTAGTAATCTGCAACCGGCCAGGCCACTACTCGATGGGCCTGCATACGTCTTTGCTCGTCACGCCCTGACCGGCTTGGGTCATGCGTTTTTTGACGCACCACGTTTCACTGACCCAGATGAGCTTGGCGACCTCGTTTTGTCACGCGCGGTAACGAATTTCCGCTGCACGCTCCCCGGACAAGCGTGCCTCGCCGTGGTCTAAATCTTTAGCGGAGTCGTTCCGCCACATTAGATGAGGTCTTACCGTGCAGCACATGATTTTGCCCCATTTGACAGGGGTATTTGCAGCCGCATTGCTGGGCGGCTGTGCCGTGGCGCCTTACGACACATCGATGAATTCCTGTGATCAGGAGTACATGATGACCAATCCTGCGGGCGCTGAATATTACTGCGGTCCCGCCTATGGGTACCCCCTGTACGAACGAGGTTTTTTCGGCTTTGTCGATATTGACAACTTTCATCGTCACCACCACGACCACGACCACGACCACGACCACGACTTCGATTTTCATCGCGGCCATGACCATGATCGTGACTTTCATCACGGCGGCGCAATGGTTGGCCGCGGCCACGGCGAAGCGCACGCCGAAGGCCACGGCGGCGGGCACGGCGGCGGGCACGACTCAAGTGGTTTCGGCAGCGACTTTCAGCCGTCGGGAGCGAGCGGATCGCACGGGGGTGGTCCGCGTAAGTAACCGGAATCACGCAACGGACCGCACCTCCACAATCTTCCGCTCGAACGACTCCGATCCCGGTCTACGTTTTGTCGGACCACCGCTTTTTAGCGGCACGCTCTGGTCTTTCTAGAGATCTCGCGTGGGTGGATCGCAGTAATACCAGGAGGCGCTGTACTGGCCCGGGCCGGCTGAGGGCTACCCTTGTTCGACGTAGTTCGCCGGCGCGGCGTGAGCGGTCACGTTGGACGATCCCATATGAGCGTTGCGAGAGGCGCACATAGGAAAAGTTGGACTAGCGCCGATGCATTCCGCCGGACCCATTCATACCGCCGAATCCATGCATTCCGCCGGACCCATGCATGCCGCCGGACCCATGCATGCCGCCGAATCCCCTCGTACCACCGAAGTTATGCATACCACCGCCCGGGAACGGGCCGCGGTGAAAACCCGTTCCGTTTGGTGCAAAGCGAACGTGACCCATCTGATGAAAGTGGTCAAAGTGATGGAAGTGATGGAAACGGTCGACAAAGATAAAGCTCACGCCCGCGCCAATGAATACGGGCGGCCCCCACCACCAGGGGTCGGAATAGGGATAGGCCGCGGCGGGGTACCACAGCACGCTGCCATCCTGGCTTTGAACAATCTGCCAGGTCCCATCACTTTGCAGGCACGCACGTCCGACGACCTGCTGCATCGTCCCATCGATTTCCGCCTGCCCGACAACAGCTCGGCAATTCGTGCTGTCCATGCTGTCGGCCGGCACCGGTTGCTCGTCATACGTTTGCGCGAGTGCAGGCGCAGCGAAGCCGAGACAGACGAGCAATGTCCCGAAACGAAGCAGTTTGTTCATGATGTATGGCCACATGAATCCCCGACGTTTTCGACGTCGTGTCGTCGGCGTCACCCAGCACATCGGTGTGCTTGCGCAAATTCACGTCGCAGGCATGGCCGCGATAGGGGCCTGCCGCTCGGGACGTGGTTGCCTGACGAGTAAACGATGGAACATGCCGGCTTATTCCAGCAATACTTGTTCTCTGGCGCTTTTGAATTCCGTCATTCGAGTGCGCAGCCAGGGCAATGGTGACGATCTGCCGGATGGATCTAACAATCGCGCGTGTGGTGAATACGATGTGAGGAATCGCTGGCAGCAGCCGACTTATCAGTCAATTGCATCGATGGCTAACCATCGGAAGACGGCTGCCGCTCCGCTCCCGTCGCGCTTTCAATCATGGTCGTCATTTGACCGCCTGTCCGACGAACTCTTCAGCTCTTTATCCCCTGATTTCTTCGTTCGATGCAGCGAGTTTCCGATCTGTCCGGTGACATCCTGGATAGATGAGCGCATGTACCAAGGCCACCAGGCCAGATGCCAGAACCACAGGCATGCTCCGCGGTATCCCCGGAGCAACACACGGTTTATGCCAGTCGCAGGAAAGCTTTCAAGGCTGCGATGGCCGAGCGCCATCACACCAATCGTCATCCAGACAACCGCGATGACGAGGGTCGGAAGCGACAGAACGCATGCGGCGACAAATATCGCAAGCGGCAAACAGATAGTGAGTGGCGAGCGGGTTTTCATTTTGCTTTCGCCCCTATATAACGGATCTTATTATTCTAGATTAGTGTATTTCGGAGGTATTAACCGCCAGGGTTTTGTACCATCGCTGAACCCTAACGCCGACCGTCAAATCGCAGAATAGTCTGCGGTTTGAACACCCAAAGTGTGATTCATAGTCAGGCTCTAACCCACGAAGTGCCAATGCTTACGTGGAAAGCATGAAGTTTTGCATGCACGAAAATCGCCCCGAAACGCCGCCGGCGGTCATAGCCAAGCTAAAGACATGTGAAAACATGACACCGATTTATGTTGAAGCGACGAGCTAACCGCAATGAACAATGATGTGCTCGCTGCCTTTGCCACGGGCGAATTATGCAATGTGAATCACAGTGAAAGTAATTCGTTGGCAAATTCACATGCCAGCGACTTTTTTTTGTCCCCGTATTGTCATTCCCTCCCTATAATTTCTTCCCGTCGTAACGCTTTGTAATGGAGGCAGCGTCCCCACGCAGGGAGCTGCCCGTCGTCGCCACACGCCACATTACCGCTTGCTCGTCCGAGTAACGTCATGGAGGCGTTCGTGAAAAAAATTGCCAATGTAATTAGTACACCAATATTTAAAAACGGCTTGCTTTGCGGCGCCGTTTCCGTCGCGCTTGCCGCGGCTATCTGGCCGACCGTCGCGCAAAGCCAGCAGCAGGCCGCGATAGCGGCTGCGACAGTGAACACCGCGTCGCCGATCAAGCATGTCATCGTGGTGGTCGGCGAGAACCGCACGTTCGATCACGTATTCGGTGCTTACACGCCACGCCAGGGGCAGACAGTGGCGAACCTGCTGTCGAAGGGCATCATCACGGCCGACGGCCGCCCGGGTCCGAACTTCGCGCTGGCCGCGCAATACACGGCTAGTGCCACGGACCCGAAGCGCTTCGAGATGGCGCCTGGCGGCAAGCAGCCGTATACAGTGCTGCCGGCGCCGAATACCGGCTCTACGGCAAGCACGCCGAGCGATACCAGTCCGCCGCCGTTCGCCACGCTCACCGCGGCGCAGACCGCCGAAGGCGCGATGATGGAGCCTTGGGATGTCGTGCATTTGACCACCGGCGCGAGCGGCTTGCCGACGCATAGCGTCGATACGCGCTTCGGCTCGAACACGTATAACCTGCCGAACGGACCGTATCAGATCTCGCGCGTCGGTCCCGACTATGACCAGTACATCAACAGCCCGGTGCACCGCTTCTACCAGAATTGGCAAGAGGCCGATTGCAGTCTCGATCACGCCACGCTCGATAATCCGAGCGGTTGTCAGATGGATCTGTTTGCGTGGGTGGAGACATCGGTGGGCGCCGGTTCGAACGGCAAGCCGCGGCCCGCGAACTTCAACGATGAGACGACCGGCGAAGGAGCGACCGCGCTCGGCTATTACAACGTGAATACCGGCGACATGCCGTACTTCACGCATCTCGCGCGCCAATTCACGATCAGCGACAACTATCACCAGCCGGTGATGGGCGGCACGGGCGCTAACAGCATCATGATCGGCACCGCCGATGCGCTCTACTACACGGACGGCAACGGCAATGCCACGAAGCCGCCGGCGGATCAGATCGAGAATCCGCTACCGCAGGCAAACACCAACAACTATTACACGCAGGACGGCTATTCGGGCGGCACGTACAGCAACTGCTCGGACAGTCATCAGCCCGGCGCCGGCGCGCTGCGGCAGTACCTGAACCGCCTGCCGTACAAGCCGGACGCGAAGTGCGCGCCGAACACGTATTACCTGCTGAACAACTACAACCCAGGCTACAACGGGGACGGCACGGTCAATACGAGTACGTTCACGATCCCGCCGTCGCCGGTGCGGACGATCGCCGATACGCTGATCGAAAAGAACATCTCGTGGAAGTACTACGGCGAAGGCTGGAATACGTTTGTGACGACGCCGGCCACGAGTGTCTACTGCAATATCTGCAACCCGTTCCTGTATGAAACCGCGATCATGACGAACCCCGCGCTCGTCAAAGCGCACCTGCAGGACACGACCGATCTGTACGCGGACATCGCGAACGGCACGCTGCCCGCGGTTTCGTTCGTGAAGCCGGGCGGTCTGCTCGACGGGCATCCGGAGTCGTCGAAGTTCGGACTCTTTGAATCGTTCGTGCACAAGCTGGTCGACACGGTGCAGCGTGACCCGAGCCTGTGGGCTTCGACAGCGATTCTTGTCACGACCGACGAAGGCGGCGGCTACTACGACTCAGGCTACATCCAGCCGCTCGACTTCTTTGGCGACGGCCCGCGCATTCCGATGATCGTCGTGTCGCCATACTCTCGCGGTGGCCGCGTCGTGCACCAGTACGGTGATCACGCGTCGATCGTGAAGTTCATCGACCGCAACTGGCATTTGAAGCCGATCACGGAAAGAAGCCGTGACAATCTGCCGAATCCGATCCAGTTGCAGACGCATCCGTATGTGCCGGTCAATGCGCCTGCAATCGACGACCTGTTCGACGCGTTCGAGTTTCCGCGCACGCCGTAACGGTGTGACATGGACGGCAGAGCCGGACCGGCTCTGCCGATCTCAAGGATCGAGTCTTTCTGACACCCTCAAAAAATCCGAGAAAATAGTTTTCTCGGATTAAACAGAAATCGCCCTTTATAAAGTCAAATTAAACACGAAACAAAAATCCGACTTTAGAAAAACTAAACACGGAACTCAAATCAAATCGTTTGTGTGTCACCCCCACCGACGCTACTCTGCCCTGCAATGATCTCCGGCAAACATCACGCTTTGAAGCGGATTTTGCCTCCCACTTCATTTCATGCATTCGGCAGAGGAAATTCAGAATGAGTCTGGCGCACATCGAATCTCGACCCAGCAAGATATCCGAAGTTCAGCTCGGGGAATCCGATATTTCAATCGAGCAATTCATTGCCGTAGCCCGACATGGCGCACAGATAAAGTTTTCGCCCGTCTATCGCGAGCGCGTGTTGAACTCGCGCCGCCTGGTCGATCTCTTTCTGAGCCAGAACCGGCTTGTCTATGGGGTGACGTCTGGCTTTGGCGCAAATTCGACACGCGTCATCAGCCCGGACGACGCCGAGCAGCTTCAGCGAAATATCGTGCGCTCCCATGCCGTCTCGGTCGGCGAACCGCTGCCGCGTGAAGTGGTCCGAGCCACCCTTTTGATGATGCTGATCAGCCTCGGCAAGGGTTATTCCGGCGTAAGCCTCGAATTGCTGCAGCAAATCGCCGGACTGCTGAACAACGACATCACGCCGTTCGCGCCGGGCGACGGATCGGTCGGTTATCTCGCGCCCGAGGCACATATGGCGCTTGTGCTGATCGGCGAAGGAGAAGCTTTCTATCGCGGTGAACGCGTGAGTGGCGCCGAAGCATTGGAGCGAGCGGGGCTGAAGCCGCACTCGTTGCGCTGCAAGGAGGGGCTTTCGCTCACCAACGGCACTACCTCAGTGACCGCGATCGGGATGCTCGCGCTTTACAACGCGCTCGAGCTTTCGAAGGTTGCGGACATCGCCGCATCAATGTCCCTGCAGCCGCTCAAGGCCACCACGCGCTCGCTGGATGCCCGGTATCACTCCGTCAAGAAACACGTCGATCAGAGGAACACGGCCGACAACATCCGGCGGCTCCTCGCCGGAAGTGCGCTATGCGATCGCTTTACCGATTACCGGCTGCAGGACGCCTACAGCCTTCGCGGCATTGCTCAGGTACATGGAGCGTCCAAGCGGGCGATCAAGAACGCGTACGACGCGATTCTCGATGAAGTGGGGTCGTGCGGCGACAACCCCGTCATCCATCCCGACGCCGAGGATGGTACCGCGATATCCGGTGCCAACTTCGATGGTACGTTCGTCGGCATCGCGTGCGATCTCCTTTGCATCTCCATGACCACGCTCGCGAAGATCTCGGAGCGCAGGACGGACCGTCTCGTCAACCCGTACTTCAGCGAACTGCCTGCGTTCCTCGCGAAGGATCCCGGGCTGAACAGCGGTTACATGATCATTCAGTACACGGCGGCCGGCTTGCTGGGCGAGATGCGCACCCTTGCTCAACCAGCAAGCGTCGACAGCGTGCCGACGAGCGGCAACCAGGAAGACCCCGTGAGCTTCGCTTATCACGCGGCACGAAAAGCCTACACAACTTCGCAGAAGTTGCAGCACGTGCTGGCGATCGAACTGCTCACCGCCGCCCAGGCGCTGGACTTCTTCGATCCAGCCGACGCCTCACCGGCAACCGCGGCGGTGTATGCGCGAATTCGACAGGTTGCCCCGACAGCAGAAGGCGATCGGTTTTTCTATCCGGACATGATGGGCGTCCACCGGCTCGTCGAACAGGGCGACTTGCTGAGCATCGTGGAAAACATCGCCGGCACCTTGCACAACTGAAGCCGGTAGCGCCAGCAATGCCGCGAACTGTGGCGATCCGAGTATTTTCAATCCAAGCACAACCTTGATTCGACACTATAGAGGTGTAATGCGAATGCGATTTCAACAAGAGTCCTGAAGACTTCTCTCGTCACCTTTCTCGGCGTGCTGGCACTGGCAGGAAACGGCGCTCAAGCAAAGGAATGGAAGACCGTGAAGGTCGCCCTGGAAGGCAGTTATGCTCCATGGAATCTGACCTTGCCGAATGGCAAAATCTCGGGATTCGAACCGGAATTACTCGACAATCTTTGCAAGCGGGTCAACCTGCAATGCGAGCCGGTCGCCCAGGACTTTGACGGTCTCATTACCGGCCTGCAGGCCGGCAAATTCGATGCTGTGATGGATGCCCTTGCAATCACACCCGAACGTCAGCAGGTCATTGCCTTCTCCAAGCCCTACGCTGCAACGCCGGCCGCGTTCGCGACAGTAGATGGGCACGGATTGGCGAACACGACAGGAAAAACCTCTTCGCTCAAGCTGACTGGCGACCCCAAAACCGACAGCCCCATGATCGCCCCGCTGCGCGATCAGCTGAAAGGGAAATCGATCGGCATTCAATCCGGCACGGTGTACACCAAGTTCATCAACGACAACTTCAAGGACATCACTTCCGTACGCCTCTACAAGACCTCGGCCGAACGTGACCTCGACCTGGTCAACGGACGCGTCGACATAGCCTTCGACGACGTCACCTACTACGCCGGAATCGCCGACAATAAAGACACCTCCCGAATCCGGATCGCCGGACCAACCATCGGCGGCGCGGTTTGGGGGCCGGGAGAAGGTCTTGGGTTTCGCAAACAGGATACGGATCTGAAAGCAAAGTTTGACGCAGCCATCACGGCAGCACTAGCGGACGGTACCGTGACGCGCTTGTCGGAAAAGTGGTTCAAGACCGATGTGAAGCCGTAAGCGTGCGGCATTGCATGACGCCGTTGCGCGTCGAGGCGGAGATCAGTCTTTGCTAGACTGGCTTCACGATGGCATTTGCCAGGTCAACGACATGAACCGCCTTCCTCCTCTTCGAGCCTTGCAGATATTCGATGCCGTCATTCGTTACGGAGGCGTCGTAGCCGCCGCCGAGGCGCTTCACGTGACGCCCGGTGCGATTAGTCAGCAGATTCGCGTCCTTGAAGACTTTCTCGGGGTCGCGCTTTTCGAGCGGGAGAACACGGGCCTGCGACCGACCCCGCTCTGCGAGCTGTACCACTCGCATATCTCCCGGGGGTTCGAGTGCTTTCATAGCGCCCAGGCGGCGCTCAAGGCGCAGACGGGCCGTCGGCTCACCCTGATGACATTTCCGTCCGTGGCGACCCATTGGCTTGCCTCCAGATTGGACACGTGGCACACCATCTGCCCTCACGTGCAGGTCCATGTCGAGGTCGTCGACCACGAAACCAGTATCGCCGCGCGAAGTGCCGACGTCCGGTTAACGTATGGGGCACTCCCGACTGACGGAACGCCCTATCACGTCGTCTTTACGGACAGGGTTGCACCCGTGTTCGCACCCTCGCTGCTGCAGGCGGAAAAACCAATCTCGCAACCGGCGGATATCTTGCGATACCCGCTGATTCACGTCGAGTGGGGATGGGCAAACATGTCACCCCCAACGTGGGGACACTGGTTGCATGCGGTTGGCGTGGCTCTGCCCGATGGCTTGGCGCCACTCACTTACTCCGTTTCCGGCATGGCAATCGATGCGGCAATTCGGGGAAGAGGCATTTCGTTGGGACAGGGCTTTTTTGCCATTGATAGCATCAAGCGACACGAACTCGTCGCGCCGTTCAAGGTCGCCCTACCCATGCCGTTCCCCTACTTCATTTGCTGGAAGCGAACTGCGGCAGACTCCCCTGCAACCAGGCAATTTCTCGACTGGCTAATTGCCGAAGCCGAGCAGACGGGACGCGACATTAAAGCCATGTTTGGTGAGTGAATCGTCGATCCTCACCGAACAACGCCGGTACCGCTCCGGGCTATGGCGAATGCCATAGCGCCCGTCGCAAGTAACACTCAGCCAACCGGCGATGAGTCGCGACTCATAACCAGAACGAGCGACTCGGAGAGAATCGATTTCGCCAGTCTGTCGTCGTCAACGGCGCGCGCAAGCGTAATGGCCCCCACGATGGTCGCGACGATACCCAGGCCAGCCTCTTTGCTATCACTGGGTATAGCGTGCGCTATTCGTGACGCCAGTTTGCGCACGTAACCCGTGAGCTGTTCCCTGACATCCGGATTTGCATGGCGCGCTTCCCCGGCGAGCGCACACAGCGCACATCCATTGCCGGGATTCTTCACGTGACGCTCATTGAGGAAGGCCTCGGCAATAGCCTGCAGAGGCGTTTCCCCACGCTTTGCCGCACCGCTTGCGATAGAAGCCATGCGCTTCTCGCTCTGACTCACCGCGTGCTCGAGCGCCTCCAGGATCAACGCATCACGCGACGAAAAATGGCCATAAAACGCACCGTGCGTCAGCCCCGCGCTGCGCATGCACTCGGCGACGCCGAGCGCCTCGATGCCGTGTTCGCGAATCTGTCGTGACGCGTTCTCCAGAACCCGCTGCCTGCTCTCAGCCTTTTGTGCCTGCGAATAACCCATTTTTCCGCCTCATCACGCTTGACAAACTGCATGATGAGCATAATACTGAATTTCTGCATGATAATCAACATACAGAATGAGATGTTGACAACGTTCATGCCAGCTTGGATGCAGCGGCTGTCCTGCGCTGCTTAACAGAGATTTTTTCGAGGTTTTTGCGCCGTCAGCAGATGCGGCTTGGGACGTGATCTCGCGGCGTAATACACAGGAGAAGGAAATGCGTTTTACCGGAAAGACAGCGCTCGTCACTGGCGGCAACAGCGGCATTGGCTTTACTACAGCGAAGCTTTTGATCGCCGAAGGCGCCCGTGTTGCGATTACCGGCCGCGATCGCGCAAAACTGGATCAGGCAGTATCCGAGCTCGGCGAAAACGCGCTTGGCATTCAGGCCGATCTCGATGATGAAACCGCGATCGAGTCGACGTTCAAGCAGATCCAGGCAGCATTCGGGTCCCTGGACATCGTCTTCGCCAACGCCGGAATCTCCGGTCCGACGCCGCTCGGCGGCACGACCGCTGCTGCATTTGAGGCGATTCTTCGCACCAATCTCACCGGTGTGTTTCTCACGGTTCAATCGGCCCTGCCGTTGATGAGCGCCGGAGGCTCGATCGTATTGAACGGTTCCGTGATGCGCGAGCTGGGCTCGCCCGGGTCGGCCGCTTATTCCGCAACGAAGGCGGGCGTCACCGGCATGGCAAAGGTGTTTGCGTCGGAACTCGTGCAGCGTGGCATTCGTGTCAACACCGTGATTCCCGGCGGCACACGCACACCGATCTGGACGCGCGGCGCACGGGCCGGCGCAACGCTCGACGCGACCGAAGAAGCGTTGGCACCGCGCGTTCCGATGGCTCGCCTCGCTGCACCTGAAGAAGTTGCCAAGGCCGTGCTTTTCCTCGCGTCCGACGATGCTTCGGGAATTACTGCGGCGGAAATCGTCGTCGACGGCGGCACGATCGGTGCGCCGTGGGGAGCGCCTATGTTCCGCAAGGGGTGAGGGCACTCGACTTTCCGCCAGCGGAGTCGACCAGCCTAGGACCGTGACGCGCAGTCCTAGGCTGCCGGCTAGTTTGCTACCGCCAGATCGAAGGCTCGTTCCCGCGGACCTCCTGTGGGCGCCCCTTTCCGACGGCTACACGGACGGACGAGCGCCCTCCCAGGCACGCTGTAGCAGTGCTCTAAGCGGCCCCTCCTCAATCGGTCGCGGATTCCAGTATGGATTCGACAATGCCACCTTGCATGCGTGATCCAGGTCGGCCTCGCCCAACCCAATCTCGCGAAGCCCTCGCGGAACGCCAAGTTCTTCATTGAGTTGGTAAAGGCCGTCTGGCGCTGAATCTACGTTCAACGCCCTGGCGATTCGGCCCATCGCCTCATCCGCAACGGTACTGTTATAAGCGAGAGAATGAGGCAGAACGATTGCGTGAGTCTCAGCATGAGGGAGGTTAAATGTTCCACCCAAGGTGTGGCACAGCTTGTGATGAAGAGCCATGCCAACATTGCCGAGCACCATTCCGCACAGCCACGCACCATACAGGCACTCGCTACGCGCCGCTTTATCCTTGCTGTTCTTCTTCAAGCCACGCAGGCCGTTGGCGAGTGAGCGAATGCCTTCCTCCGCCATAAGCGACATGACGGGATTTCCGTCCTGTGCGTACAGTCCCTCGGCAGCATGAGCGATAGCGTTGAGACCGCTGACAATCGAGAGGCGAACCGGGAGCCCGATGGTCAACTCCGGGTCGTACAGGACGGTCTTGGGAATGACCTTGGCATCGCGACCGGTTTTCTTCAGCCCGTTTTCAGTTATCCCGTAGATAGGAGTCATCTCCGAGCCAGCATACGTCGTAGGTATCGCGATAATCGGCAACGAAGATTCGAGCGCAATCGCCTTGCCGAGTCCAATCGTCGAACCCCCACCAATAGCCACAGCACAGTCTGCGTCGACCGACTTCGCGTGTTCGCGCGCGCGGCGAGCGTTCTCGATAGGTACGTGCATCTGGGCGCCGTCGAAGACGCCTGCGCTCGCAGGTCCAAGAAGAGACGAAACCACTTCAGCCTGAGCCTTTTGCTCGGGCGTGCAAAGAACCAGCGCCCGGCGAGCACCCAACGTCTCCACTTCCTGTTGAATCAGCTTCATGCTTCCAGCACCGAATACGACTCTCGACGCCTGCGTGGTATAGGTAAACTCATACATGAGATTAGCTCCCTGTGTGGTCAAACGGTACAGCTCGCTTAGATGTAGTCGACCTGGTGGCGAGCGATACGAACGTCACCCACGATCTGCTTCACTCGCAGATGCTCAGGGTGCGACGCATACGCGTCGAGCGACTCCTGGCTTTCGAACTCTGTGTACAAGACTACGTCGCAGGCATAATCCACGGCGCTTACATCCAGCCCGACCTCCAGCCTGGTAAGTCCGGGAATCTTTCCGCTCAGACTCTCGAACGCAGTCTTTACGAGCACAGCGGATTCCTTCTTTTGCTCGGGAGTCTCACCGCGAACGTTCCACATCACGATATGCTTGACCATATTCGATTCCATTAGTGTTGCTTATTACCAGGCCAAATGTTCGAGATGCAATCTCATGACTCAAGTATGCATGTCAGTTGGGCCTCGCCACGCACCAAGCCCCGCTGAGTTCTAAATCCGGTCTGCCATAGGAAAGTAGTTACGCTTTGTTCTTGTTGTACACGTCGACGAACACGGCCGCGAGCAGAACGATGCCTTTGATCACCTGCTGATAATCCACGCCGATGCCCATAATGGACATGCCGTTGTTCATCACGCCCATGATGAAGGCGCCGACGACCGCTCCGACCACCTTTCCGACACCACCGGAGGCGGAAGCGCCGCCGATGAAACACGCTGCGATGACGTCGAGCTCGAATCCCGTGCCAGCCTTCGGCGTTCCACTATTCAGACGTGCGGCGAAGATCAGACCTGCCAGCGCAGCAAGGACACCCATGTTCACAAAGGTCAGGAAGCTCACTGCCGGAACGCTGACACCCGACAATCTCGCTGCCTTTGCATTGCCGCCAACCGCGTAGATACGTCGACCGATCGTGGTGCGATTCATGATGAACGTGTACACACCAATCAGCACAGCCATGATGACGAGCACGGTAGGCAGGCCACGATAGGATGCAAGCAGGTAGCAGAAGAACACTATCAGTGCCGTAAGGACGAGATTCTTCGCCACGAACATCGAGAACGAGCCACTCTCGACGCCATGTTTCGCCGCGCCGGCGCGATGCCGAAGCTCAATCGCGAAAAAAAGCGCGCCGACAAACGCGCCAAGGACTATCGAAGTGATGTGAAGTGCCTGTCCGTGAAAAAGGTCCGGGATAAAACCCGAACTCACGGCGCCGAATGCATCAGGGAACGGGCCGATGGACTGACCTTGCAGAACGAGGTTTGTCATGCCGCGGAAAACCAGCATGCCGGCCAGCGTCACGATGAACGAAGGCATCCGCCAGAACGCAATCCAGTAGCCTTGCACAGCGCCGATCAGCGCGCCGGCCGCAATACAGATGATGGTTGCCCAGATATAGTTGACCTCGAACTGCACCATCAATACTGCCGCCAACGCGCCCACCAAACCGGCCGTTGAACCGACGGACAGGTCGATGTGGCCTGAAACAATCACCATCAGCATGCCAAGGGCCATGATGACGATGTAGCTGTTCTGAAGCACCAGATTGGTCAGATTGAGCGGTTGCATCAATACGCCGCTCGTCGAGACCTGAAAGAAGACCATGATGATGACGAGCGAAATGAGCAGTCCATACTCGCTGCCAATACGCTTCACCACACCCAAAACTTCGCTTTTCTTAACCTCGGCGCCTTCGGCGACCACTGGAGAGAGTGCCTTACGCATTTTCGATGCCTCCATTTCGCATAATCGCCCGCATAATCTTTTCCTGCGAGACTTCTTCTGCGGTGAATTCGCCGACAAACCGGCCTTCGTTCATGACGTACACGCGGTCGCACATACCAAGCAGTTCGGGCATTTCCGAGGAAATCATGACCACACACTTACCTGCTGCAACCACCTGATTGATGATGTTGTAAATCTCGTACTTCGCTCCCACATCGATACCTCGGGTGGGCTCGTCGAGAATCAGTACCTCGGGTTCAGAGAACAGCCACTTGCTCAACACCACCTTCTGCTGGTTTCCACCCGACAGGTTGCCAACCACGTGGGTAACGCCTTGAGCGCGGATCCGGAGCTTCTTTAGAAAATCGGTCGCAACCTTTATCTCCTCGTGCTCGTCGACGACGCCAAATCTGGAGACCCCGATCAGGTTCGCCAGCGTGATGTTTCGCTTGATGTTGTCGTCAAGGAGCAGACCGTTGCCTTTCCGGTCTTCTGTCACGTAGGCGATGCCCGCCTTGATGGCCTTCTGTACCGACGAAACGTCGACCTGTTTTCCGTGCATCAGCACCTGGCCCGTGATGTCCTGACCATACGTGCCGCCGAAGACGCTCATGGCGAGCTCCGTACGCCCAGAACCCATCAGCCCTGCGATGCCAACGATTTCGCCCTTGCGCGCTTCCAGATTGACGCCTTTGATGACGGCACGGTCCCTCTGCGTGGGATGCTGGACACGCCAATCCTTCACTTCAAAAATGACTTCGCCGATGTTTGGCGTACGTGGCGGGTACCGGTCAGACATCTCGCGGCCGACCATCGCCTTGATGATTCGGTCTTCGCTCACGCTCTCGGCTTTGCAGTCGAGGGCGTCGACCGTCGAGCCGTCACGGATAACGGTGATTCCATCCGCAACGCGCGAAATCTCATTCAGCTTGTGCGAAATGATGATTGACGTCACACCGCGCGACTTGAGTTCGAGCAGAAGACTAAGCAGTGTGTCGCTGTCTTTTTCATTCAGGCTTGCGGTGGGCTCGTCGAGAATCAACAGGCGAACCTCTTTAGACAATGCCTTTGCAATCTCGATGAGTTGCTGCTTGCCAATCCCAAGCGTGCCGACCGGTGAATCTGGCGAGTCTGAGAGGCCGACCTTCGCCAGCAACGCCTTTGCCTTCGCACGCGACACCTGCCAATCGATGACGCCGCGCTTCGACTGCTCGTTACCCAGATAGATGTTCTCGGTAATCGAGAGCATCGGTACGAGGGCCAACTCCTGGTGAATGATGATGATTCCGACTGCCTCGCTATCGGAAATATCGGCGAATGCCCGCTCCTGACCGTCGTAAAGGACGTCGCCAGAATAAGAGCCGTGCGGATAGACCCCACTGAGGATCTTCATCAGGGTCGATTTTCCAGCGCCGTTTTCTCCGCAAATGGCGTGAATCTCGCCCTGACGGACCCTCAGATTGACGTTATTCAGGGCTTTGACAGCGCCAAAGCTTTTCTGAATTCCGCGCATCTCCAGAATGGTATCCATGGTCAAATTCCTCTGATTGGTCACGCTCGCGAGCGTGTCTGCGTGAAGCGAGGCGCTGGTGGGCACCCCGCCACGCGGACGTTCAGATGCCTTACTTGATTTGGGCCTGCGTGTAGTAACCGCTGGTCACCAACTCCGACTGGTAATTGGCCTTGTCGACAAGGATTGGCTTCACGAGATAAGTCGGAACGATCTTCGTTCCGTTGTTGTAGCTCTTCGTGTCGTTGACAGGCACCTGCTTGCCGCTCAGCGCGTTGTCGACCATCTCGGCGGTCACGCCAGCAAGCTTGCGAGTGTCCTTGAACACGGTCGAGGTCTGGTCGCCCCGAACAATGTTCTTGACGTTCTGGATGTCTGCGTCCTGGCCCGTGACAACGGGCATGGTTTGCTGGGCCGAACCGTATCCGATGCCCTTAAGCGATGAGATAACGCCAACTGCAATTGCGTCATTGGGCGTCCAGACCGCGTCGAGGTGGTCCTTGCCGTAGAAAGCGCTCAGCAGGTTGTCCATTCGAGCTTGAGCCGTCGCGCCATCCCAGTTGCGCGTCGCGACTTTATCGAAGGCAACCTGTTTGCTCCGAACCACGAACTTGCCGCTGTCGATGTACGGTTTGAGGACCGACATGCCGCCCGCGTAGACCATATGGGCGTTGTTATCGTCCGATGAACCACCGAACACTTCGATATTGAACGGGGTTTTGCTGCCGGCCTTCTGCCATGCGCTGACGATGCTCTGTCCTTGAAGAACCCCGACGCCATAGTTGTCGAAGGTTGCGTAGTAGTCGACATCCTTGGTCTGGCTAATCAGACGGTCGTATGAGATGACCTTGATGCCTTTCTTCTGGGCGAGCGCCAAAGCGTCGGAAAAAGTCTTTCCGTCGATCGGTGCGATGACCAGTGCTTTGACACCCTTCGCAAGCATGTTCTCGACCTGGTTCACCTGCGTCGGAACGTCGTAGTTTGCGTACTGGAGGTCGGCCGAGTAGCCTTTCGCCTTCAGTGCATCAACCATGCTTTTGCCGTCGGTAATCCAGCGGGATTCAGTCTTGTCGGGCAGTGAAATGCCAATAACACCCTTATCCTGGGCGAAAGCAGCGCCAGACATTGCCGAGAAAGCTGCCGAAGCAGCCAGGATGAGCGCGACATTTTTCAGAATTTTCATGACTTCGTCTCCTATTTAGGAATGCGTATTTGTGTTGCCGGTTTATGAAGTACAGAATCCTCGTCCGACGCCCGAAGGCGTCAGCCATTCAAATGCTTAACCGATCAAGACCTCTGCACCCGCTTCTTTGGAAGAAGCGAACATGGCCTCGATGACACGGCTAATGTTGTACGCCTGCGTAGCCGGCACAACCGACTGCGTGCCGTTGCGCAAAGCGTCGAAGAACGCGTTCGATTCCCGATCGAAGTACACCGGGTTGCCGATTTCGGCGATATCGGGCGAATACTCCGTCTTTTTTGTTGCCCATATTTCCGGGAAGCTGGTCTCCTGCCACCCGGTCCAGCCCTCCGGATGGTCGCCTTTGCCCGCGTCATAAATCTTGTAGCTCGCGGGCAGCGAGCGGGAAGACATGATGCCTTCCGTTCCGTAGGCGGTGATGTCCCAGCTCTCGGTCCACGGCAGGACGTCCCACGACATGAAGTCGACCGTGACAATCTTGTCTTCGTAGTTCAGCACCGCGCCTGCTGCATCTTCACGCGATTCGTCACCGTGGAAGTTCGGAAACTTCGTGATACGCGCGTTGACAGAGCGGGGCAAGCCGAAGTGCAGAAGGATGCGGTCCACCAGATGACATCCGATGACGAATACCGCGCCGCCAATATCACCAGGTTGGGTCATGTGCGGAGTACCTGCCTCATCGTGCGAGCAACCGCCGTGGGCGCGCACCTGAACAACTTTGCCGAGACGTCCGCTCTTGAGTGCCGCCTGCATGGCGTCTACCGATGGTGCGAAACGCCAGCAATAGCCGACTTGCACGAGTCCGCCGGTACGCTCCACAGCTTCCACGATGCGCTTGGCGTCAACGGAACTGCGGCCAGCGGGCTTCTCGCACAACACTGCCTTGCCCGCTTCGAGCGCTTCAATGGTCAGATCGGCCATCTTCTCGCTCTTGGAGTGGACGAGCACGACATGAACATTCTCATCCGCCAGAATATCTTCCTTCGAGCGCGCCTCGAGACCGAGCGCGTCGACGAACGGTGTGAGCAGCGGGCTTTTGTCCCACGCACCAAGCATCTTTGCGTCGGTGCGACGCTGGATTGCCTTGACCCGCCCCGACGTATGGGGATGAGTGATGCCAAGACATGCTACGCCGAGCGTTTCGTTGGGACCGATCTTTCGCGTCATGACTTATCTCCTCCAGATTTCCCGTTACACCTTGACGGCTTTGCCCGACAACGCCGACTCGAGCGCGCAGTCCGCCAGACGCAGCGCCTTCAGCCCGTCCTGAACGGAGGTCGGCAAAGGCGAGTTGGCGTTCAGTGCGTCGACGAAGGCTTCGAGTTCGGCCTTGTATGCAGCCTCGTAGCGCTCGAGGAAGAAGTTGAGCAGCGGCTCGCGGACGTCGGTCGCTTCCTTGGACCAGCGTCGAATCGTCGAAGGACGCAGGTTTTCTTGCAGGAGCATTCCCTTCGAACCCGACACTTCCATGCGCTGGTCGTAGCCGTACACGGCTTCGCGACAGCAGTTGATGTGGCATTGCTTGCCCGAAGCTGTCCGTAACTGCACCATCACCGTATCGAAGTCAGTCAGCTTCTCAAGCGACTCGTCGACGAGACGGCTGGCCATGGCCATTACCTCGACCGGCTCTTCGCCGAGCAGCCAGCGAGCCATGTCCAGATCGTGGATCACCATGTCGCGGAAGATGCCGCCCGAGTGTTCGACATAGTCACGCGGAGGCATGCCCGGGTCACGGCTCGAAATAATGACCTGGCGCACTTCGCCGACGTCGCCCGCGTCGATCGCTTTGCGGAAGGCTTGCGATGTCGGGTCGAAACGTCGATTGAACGCGAGCATGACGCGACCGCCCAGTCGCTCGACTTCGTTTGCCGCGGCCAGCGACTTCTCCATGTCGAGGTCGATAGGCTTCTCGCACAGAACAGCCTTGCCGCGCTTGACGGCTTCGAGCATGAACGTGATGTGCGTATCCGTCGGCGTACCGATGACCACTGCGTCGATGTCGTTGCGCTCGAGGACGGCTGCCGCGTCCGTCGAGGCCTCGCAGCCCAGACGGCTAGCTAGCGACTTAGCCGCACTTTCAACGGGGTCTGCCACCACGACCAGTTTTGCGTTCGGGCTCGCGGCGACGTTGCCAGCGTGAATGCGACCAATGCGGCCGGCACCGAGTACGGCGATTCGAATCATGTGAGTCTCCAGAAATACGTTGTCGGTTAAGGTCGAAAGCTTCAGGCAGAAGTCGCGGTTTTTGCCGAGAACTGCGCGATGGTGGTGTCGTAAGCGCGCTTTGCCATCTCGTCGAGCGGAAATTTCCGGTGCACCTCGGAGATGAGTTCCACGCCGTAGTACGGCAGCGTGCAGCCTGCTTGCTCAAGGGCGTCGACGAAGGCCGGGCAGTCACCTGCACCTTCGCCACAAAGCTGGCGGTTAAAGGTCGAGTCGTCGAACAACGACCCCTTAACCTGTGCGCCGACGTCATCCATCTCTACGCCCTTGATGAAGCGCGCGGGGATCTGGGCGACTTCGCTATAGGGGCTGCCACCGCGTGCTACGTGCCAGTGGTCAACCATCAGGCCACCATTGGGTTGGTTGGCGCCTTGAGCAACCTGCAGCGCTTCTGCGATGTTTCGAATGGGAGAGAAAGGCATGAACTCGATTGCAACCGTGGCGCCAACCGCCGCCACGTCCTGGCAAAGCTTCCCGAATTCGTCGGTCATGCGGGGAAAGTCGGCCGGATTCTTGTCGAAGGGGCTCGCACCGATTTTCAGATTGCGCATGCCCAGTTCGCGACCCAGTTCGATGAAACGGCGCCGGCAATCGTCCGACTTGGCACGCGCCTCGCCGTCGAAGTACCAGTCCATGAGGATCTCGAGCTCGAAGTACTTCATGCCCGTGTCGTCCAGAATCTTCTTGACGCCGGACACGCCGTACTTCCCGATGCTGTACTCGAGGTCATCGAGAATGAGGCCGATACCACTCCAGCCGGCACGCGAAGCTGCTTCGCAGCGATCGCGCAGCGGAAACGGGCTGATTTCGTTCGGTGCACACGGATAGACGTCGCCAGCGAGTGTCCAGTACGCAGCCAGCAATTCTTTCTTCGCGCTCATATGTAGTACTCCTGTATCTCGCAATGTCATCAGTTTTTTCGGCGGCGCGCTCCCGCGCACCAAACGATTACGGGATTGCCCGCGTGGGCTTCGTGGACGTCGCGAGGGTGAAGTCCCACGACACAGACCAAAACGGTGACAAGACCCCGACGCGCTCACCAGCTTGCGGGTCGTCAATCTTGTTGAATTCAGCGATGAGTTCACGCTTGACGCCGAAGACCGCGTCTTCGGGGAGATACGGACAGTCGGGCGTAAAAATGTGAGTGATGACCGGGTCAAAGCCAGGCGCGGTTACGATGAAGTGCAGATGAGCAGCTCGGTTCGGATGTCGGCCTATTGCGGCGAGGAGCTTGCCGACCGGACCGTCCGAAGGAATCGGATAGTGACGCGGCTTGACAGACTTGAACCAGTAGCGGCCCTCAGCATCCGACGTAAAAACGCCGCGAAGATTTGAGTCAGGCTGAATGCCTTTCTGCTGCACGTCATAGAAGCCGTCGTCGTTGGTCTGCCAGACCTCGAGCTTCGCGTCAGGAATCGGGTTTCCCTTGATATCGGCAACCCGGCCTTCAACAACCATGGGCTCGCCCTTTCCGTCCAGGCAGATGTTCGCGCCGTTCGGATATTCAGGTGCGTTGGCGATGTAGAAGGGACCCAGAATCGTGTTCGGCGTAGCACCACTCGGACGACGATGATTGATTGCATCAACGAGCATCGAAACGCCCAGGACGTCCGAGAGCAGGATGTACTCTTGCCGCCAGTCCGTGCACATTTGACCCGTCTCGGTCAGGAAGCGAATGGCGGTGAACCACTCTTCATGCGTCGGCTCAATTTCCTTGACCGCAGCATGAAGATGCTTGACCAGAACCGACATCACCTGACTCAGGCGAGCGTCGGCATCTTCGCTCATACGGGCATTGACGACTTCGGCCGAGCGAGCCTCATCGAAATAAGGCGATGCGGACGGAACTGCAGAGGTTGCGCTTTGCATTGCGTGTCTCCATCAATCTCTTCTGTAGCTTTGAGACGAGTCTATATTCGTCGTGACTGGCAAAACAGAGCTAGAAAGGGAAAGTCTTTCGCGCTGAGTGGGAAGAAACCCCAAATGCGGTGAGCGCAGACTCACGCTGTCCAATGCCGTTCGTATTCGTTCTGATGGAACCGATCCACGAGTGCGTCAATGAACAGTCGCACCTTTACAGGCAGGTGTGAGCGAGTCTGAAACGCGATGTTCATGGTCAGCCGGGGAAGGTCCCAGTCGTCGAGCACCGGGACAAGACGGCCTGCCTTGAGGTCGTCGTAGATGATGTATTTAGGCTGCACCAGAATGCCCATGCCGTCTAGCGCGGCGATACGCAATATCTGGCCGTCATTCGATTCCACCAACGGCTTCACTCTGACAACGACGTTCTCACCACCACGTGTGAATGAAAGCTCGCGTGGATTGTCGGCGAGTTGATAGTTCAGCAGCCTGTGCTTCGCGAGCTCCGCCGGAAAGCGGGGGCGCCCGTTCGCCTCGATGTAGCCGGGCGATGCGGCCAATATGCGGCGTGTCGAAGCCAATCTTCTAATGGTTATGTTGCTATCTGGCTCAAGGACTTTCGTACGAATCGCGACGTCGATGCCGTTCTCGATGATGTCGCAGTAACGGTTAGCCGCTACCACGTCCACTGTAATGTCGGGGTAGCGCGCCGTGAAATCAGGAAGCATCGGGGCGATATGAAGCATGCAGAACGATAACGAGGCGGTGACGCGAAGGACACCGCTTGGACGCACGACCGCTTCCTTGGTGACAGCCTCTGCTTCGCCAAGATCGGCGAGGATGGATTTGCAGCGTCGGTGAAACTCAGCGCCAGCCTCAGTCAGGTAAAGGTTGCGAGTCGTCCTGCGCACCAGTTGGACGCCAAGTCTCGCCTCCAACGAAATCAAATATCGACTTGCGGCCGAGATGGAAAGCTCGACAGCTTCCGCAGCCCGGCTGATGCTGCCCGTCTCGGCCACCTCGACGAATAGTTGTAGTTCCTTGAACTGATCCATGCCCTTGCACCATTGCGCCTCGTTCGCCCACGTCCAATCCGGATGCGGGAGCACGCGCGACTTTGCTGAGTCATTTCGTGTGTCGCGTCGGCATCATGATAGTGCCGTGGCTCTATCTTTTAGTCACAAAAACACATCAATAATCTATCAGTTCAGTGGATTCGCCATTCCCTTGACGCCAGGCATGCTTCGCGAGGGCTCGCGCAAACTCGGACGGCTCCCAGTCCTCCCGAAGCGCTCTGAGCATCATCTGGCCTTGGCTCTCCGGCGCGAGTCCCCCGGCGGGCGGATCCCTGTCAAGGTTTGTCGGGAACGCATAGCCTTCGGCGCACGAGGCAATCACCGACAGCGCCTCGAGCCCGGTTATCTTGCCGGTCTTAAACCTGTCCCGAAGGACTGGGTAGAGAGTCTCTGACATGCGTGTTCGATCCACCGCTTCCATCGCCCGACCGTAAGCCGACGAGATTTGAAGCAGGTTTGCCATGCGCTGAACCTGGCTCGTTCGATTCGGCCCGGCTGCGTGAAATAGCGCCGGATTGAAGAAGATGGCATCGCCCTTGGCAAGCGGCACCTGAACGAAGTTGTTCTCGAAATACTCGCGGAAATCAGGTCTACGCCAAGCCAGATAGCCTTGAGCGTATCGCTGCGAGTAAGGCAGGAGTTTGGTCGGACCGCTCTCAACAGGCATGTCGCTGTGCGCAACGGCCCCTTGCAGCGTGAGAAAAGGCGACATCCTATGGACGTGCGCTGGAAAGGACGCAGCCACCTCGGCCGTCTGGAAGCCCAGATGGTAGTCACGATGGGCTTGCTGCGCCTCTCCGCCGGGTCTGACAACATTGACCTGGGACGTAACCTGAAAGCACGGGCCAAGCCATGCCTCGGCGGCCGCCGGCAGCCAAGGGTTCGAAAAGTATCTGGCGAAGACCTCCGGTGCCGCAAGGCAGAGTTTTTCCTGCGCGTTCCAGATACGATCGTTTGCGCCTGCTTTCGCGAAATGGTCAGCCTTCGAGCCCGATTTCTTCTCGGCTTCAATAATCGATTCGAAGATGGCCGTCGCCTCATCCACGCACCCTGTGTCGGCAAAAGCGTGCTTGAGCACAAAGACGCCCGCTCCATCTCGCAGGACCCCGGCCCACTCCGACAGTAGCTGAAGCCTTTCCGTTTCAGACGAGCGCACTTCTTCCAGCTCGCGGCATTCGTATACAGGAATCGCTTGAACCGACTTTGCCGCGTAGCGTAGCCCACGCTCCGCCGCCGCGTTGAGCGCCGTCACGAAATCACCCAAGCTGCAGTCGCTTTCGCGATACCAATTAGTTCGCTCAGCGAGATAGTCTTCGCGTCGGTCGTCCATACGTGCCTCCCATTTTCGATGTAGGATAGCTCGCAAAGCACAGATCGAATTATCAGAAATACATCAAAAAACTATCAACAATGGAGGGTCGGATTGGCTCACCGCTTCTTGATCAAGGAAATTGCCCTTCAGGCAGGGCTTGGAGTGGCAACTGTTGATAGGGTTCTGAACGGACGCGCAAACGTCCGGGAGCACACTCGCAATCGGGTTGAGCAGGCGATAAAAGAACTTGAGAAACAGGAGCTAAACCTGGCGAACACGGGGCGCAAGCTCATGGTCGACGTGGTAGTAGAAGCGCCGGCGCGGTTCAGCGACGAGATAAAAAATGCGCTCGAGGCGGAACTCGCATTGATGCACCCGGCGGTTGTTCGTCCGCGCTTCCTGTTGCGGGAGACGATGACGACGCCCGAAGTCGTGGATGCCCTTCGGTCTATCGCCCGAAGAGGCAGCCATGGTGTTTTTCTGAAGGCCCGCGACGTTCCCGAGATTGCCGAGGTGGTCCGCGAACTCCAGCATCACGGCATTCCTGTCGTCACAGTCTTCACCGACATACCGCTGTCGGGCCGCATCGCCTACGCCGGACTCGACAATCGCGTCGCTGGAGCCACGGCGGCGTACCTTCTGGGCCTATTGCTGGGCCCCCAGCCGGCTAACGTGTTGATAACGATGAGCGACGAGCATTTTCGGGGCGAAGAAGAGCGCGAGATAAGCTTTCGTCGAGCACTGCGCAAGCACCACCCCCGACTCAGACTGATTGATGCAAGCGGCGGACATGGCCTTGATTTGCCAACTGAAGAGCGAGTCCGAAGCGTTCTCAACGATGGCACTGACATCGCTGCCGTGTACTCCATGGGAGGAGGCAACGTCGCGATTCTTCGCGCGCTGGAAGCGCAGCAGCAAGCTCCGGTCTGCTTCATCGGTCACGACCTGGACAAGGATAACGTGCAGCTTCTACGCGCTGGACGGATTCAGGCAATCTTGCATCATGATCTCCGACAGGACATGCGCTCCGCATGTCATCATGTCATGCACTTTCACAAGCTCCTGCCAGCATCATCCGTCGCATCATCTTCTTCGGTCGTAGTCGTGACACCAGAAAACATTCCGGACCACATCGCCAGTCGTTTCCGCGATTGAATCGACCGCTCATCAGCGCAGACGCAGCGCCTGATAGATCCGAGAGAAAATCGTCACCCGGACCTATCGACAGCATCAGAACGTCGTCGCCAACCCTGCAATAACGCCAAACTGGCTTTTGCCATAGTTGGGGTTGGTGCTCGAGGTGCTTCCGTTGACCGGGTCGTTGTTGATATTCGCGCCATACAGACCACTGTCGAGGCCAATGTTAGAGGACGAACTGTTTCTAACGTACGCCAGTTCCGTGTACAGGAGCGTTCGCTTGGACAGCGAATAGTTCGCCCCCAACGTGTAGAGGGTTGCGTTCCCGTTCCCGTTGTTTGCATTCGCGTGATAGACGGCGCCGGTGATAGCAAGTGCGGGCGTCGTCTGCCAGATCGCACCAATCCACTCATGATTAACGGCTGTCGGGAGGCTCGTTCCTGCCGGCAACGCTGACGGGGTCGCCGTGCCAAAATAGCCCGCATTCGATGCGTTCGGAGCGCTCAGATGCTGGTAGCCAATGTATCCAGTCACAGGACCGAATGCGTACGTCAAGCCCGTGAGAATCGAGCGGGAAGCAAGGTACACGTTGCTGAATTGGCCGTTTCCGTCGCGAACCTCGTCATAGGTCGCCTGCCAGAAAAGGCCCTTGTTCGCGTAAGAGAGTTTGATACCATCCGAGCGGCCCTGCGAGCTTCCGAGTCCGCTGGAAGTACCGAGTTGACCCGGTGCGCTTCCAGGATTTCCCGCATTCCACGTCGACGAATTCGTCAAATCATACTGGCCTTGCAGGGTAAAGCCGCCAATCGTCGGCGACAGGTACTCCGCGCCGTTCCCTGCCTGTGAGAAGATGCGGCCGCGTACCAGCGTTCCAATCGCATACTTCTTTGTTTGCTGTGGGTCGACGTCGCCCGAGTATTGACTTATTTCAGCCGATCCCATGTTGCCGAACTTGATTTGGCCCCAGGTGTCATTCTGCAGGCCTACGGTCGCCTGTCCCTCGAAGAAACTTCCGTTCGCGAAAGCCCCGGTCATGGTATTCAGTCGGGACTCGAGCGTGAAAATTGCATGGGTGCCGCCGCCGAGGTCCTCACTGCCTTTGAGACCAAATCTCGATTGCGCCCAGCCTCCACTTTGCGCACCGAATACATGCCCCTTCGGCAGATTGGTCTCGTATGCGATACCGTTGTCCACGATGCCGTATAACGTGACGCTGCTCTGAGCCATCGCGGTTGCCGTCGCAGACAATGCGAACACGCCGAACAGAAGTTTCTTCATCGCTATCTCCATTAATATAGTTATACTACGTACTTCCCCTGCAATCGAAAGTGCTCACACCTTTCCCAGCGTCCGTCTATCTTTGATCAAATGCGACACGGCTGAAGGACGTGGAGTCTCAGAGACGCTCGCAGGGAAGGAAATGAGAAGAAAGAAAAAACAAGCACTGGAGTGAGGCTTATGCGGAGGGTAATAATTTCCGTGGGCACGTCTCCTGAACTGCGCTTGTATTTTTGCCCGAGTGTATATTCCCCATCCACTCGAACAAAGAGCAGAAAGGGGAATCTCTTTCGTGAAATCAGGGAAAATGCGCGTTAAAGCAAGTGTGCAAGAGCCTTTCAGCGTTATGCCTCGTCACCTCCTCGCGGTTAACCCCTGTATCCCTGTCGACGTCTCATCGATTACGGTTCGAGCGTTCCCCATGCGAAGAGACACGTTCTTCTCAGGAACCAACCCAAATGGTCCGTGAGCAGTCTCACGCCGCCTAACGCACCCATACGGAGATACGTATGAAGTTCAAGCAACTGTCTGTTTTTGTTGTTTCAGCAGGTATGGCTTTGAGTCTCCTCTCACTTCCGACGTTGCAAGCTCATGCAGCGACAACCGATGCCGGCGCCTCCGATAGTGCGATGTCGAAGCAAGAGATGAAGGCGCAAAAGAAGGCCGACCGCAAGGCGCGCCGTGCGAAGAAAAACGCCGAACTCAGCAAGCTGGAAAAGAACGGGTACAGTCCGGCGGGGAATCAAACGAACTATCCGCAGAATCTGCAGAATGCCGAGCAGAAGGCGAATGGTCAAAAGCCTACCAACGCACCTGCGGTCGCACCTTGACGCTTTACGCGTACTGAATCGCACGCGTGGTCAAGCTGATGATGGCTCGAGTCGCGCGGGCGATCGAACAGGATCGTGGGTTGGCTGCCGTCGTGTGACGGCCTCCACCTCTGCCCACAAAAAGAAGGCTACGTAAGCGCCATCCCTCCTTCAGCCTCACTCCACCTCGCAACCCATCCGGGCAACTCCGGCGACGGCTGCGTAATCGCCGACAGTTCCAGCAACTCGGCGGTCGTCACAACGCCGCCACTTCGCTTCAGGAACCGTGCTCGCACGACGGCCAATGCGACCTGCACATCATCACGCACGAAACCTTGCTCGATGAAAATATGCTTCTCATCCCAACCGATAACGCGAGTCTGGACGTTATAACGGTCGCCAAGCTCGAGCGACCGATGAAAACGCATCGTTTCCAGTGTGACGACTGGATACCAGCCTTGTGCCTTCAATTGCCGCCACAGACCACTGCGCATCATCAGATCTACGCGCGCCAAATCGAGGATCGTGAAGTAACGGCCGTTGTTCATATGAAGCAAGACGTCGAGGTCGTTGAGCCAGACTCGAAAAGGCGTGACACACGTGTCGAGCACGTGCAGCCGACTCCGACGACCACTGGTGATTAACAAAAGCAGCAAACGAATTAGTAGACTCATGCGAAAACTCGGTGATAGGAACGCGCCGTGCGCGGCATAGAACCGTGAATGGTAGTCGCGCAGACAAGATCCGGGACGCAGAAGGCGGGGCAAATCTGTAGAACACTCCCTCGAAAAGACGCGACATGCCGTGGCGAATCACGACATAGACATATGTTGTCCGCGCACGCCTTTCGACAATTGCCAGGCTAATATCGCTCTGGCACGCTAATCAAGGGCAATCCAAGATGACAAAGCCTTCAATCGCAAAACGCCGTAGCGGTGGTGTGTTCTGAACATCTGTTGCTGACGCGCGAACTGTATCACGCGACAATCGTCCGGATTCCAACGTCACCGGCTGTTGTGCAGTGCTTTCTGGATCAGCATCTGGACGTGGCTGCAGGTGTCAAGCAGCAGCTCGAAAAAGACGCCGCTAAAGCGGGCGGATTGCGGATACTGGATCAGCGCTTCGTGGTGATCCGTCAGGCGATGGGGGTGCCAAAGACCAGGGGCGCCTTCGAGGCGCACCACCTCTCACCCTATTCGTTCGCGACATCCGGCATGACCTGGCCCATCTCCATCGCCTGACTGGCCGGCACGTCCTGAATACCGACAACAATCTGGTCATCGGGCGCTCCCGTCGCGGTCTGAAACAGTTTCCAAAGACGCTGTATCAATTCCCGCTTATATTCAGGCAGCCCACGTAACCGGGCCCCTTGCTAACGCATAGGGTCGCCCAAACGATCATTCGACGTAGTTCTTCAGAATGCGCAGGTCGGTCACGGAGTACGCCATGCCAAGCCGATAACCCCGCCCGACGCGTACGGGCGCAATCAGGTTTATGTCCTCACCGGCGACCTCAGGAATCTTCAGCTCCGCCGACCCGGTCCAGACGTCCACGATCGCGAGATTGTCGGTAAGCGACATGGTCAGTTCATCAACCGGTGGCTTCTCCTGAAGTCCCGCTGCGAGTTGAGGAAAGTAACGGCGCATCGTTGTTGGCCGGTTGAACACGGTCGTCGGGTCAGCGACCGGTTCCTCAAGCTGGATACGGGCAGTCGCCAGCCGCTCTCCGTGCGCGGACACACTCGCACCGAAGCGACTGCCTTTGGCAAGCGGCGCGGCTGCGAGACTGGGCGCGGAGAAACTGCGAGTCTGGTAGACGCTGGCGAGCTTCTTTGGAAACCCCTGCGCCCATCCGCGGGCAATGGCGGCATCGTTATCGACAAAGATGTATGGGCAGTAGTTGACCGGAACACCTTCGAAGATCGCCTCGACCAGAACGAAGGCTTCGCGGTATTGATAGCGGGCCGGGTCCGTCAATTCGTCATTGGAACCCGTGAACTGCCAATCCAGAAACCAGAAGAAGGACCGGCCGCCGGATTTCTCGTCCACCGTGAGGCCTGGCGGGAGGAGCGCCGCGATCGCTTTCTGGTCGGCCCAGTATTCGATGGCGAGACAGTCACTGGAATAGTGCCACGGCGGCAGCGTCGCCAGTGCGGACTGTCCTTGCGGAGTAATAGGGACCGAAAACGCTTTGGGCATTTCGTTTCTCCTTCATCGGGACGATAGGAAGTCGCTGCACATAGTGCCGTGCCTCGCCTGCTACCGCTTTCGAAATCGCACGACCAAGCTGCAGATCTGCGACCCTGCATCGCGGCAACCCATCCTTGCGAACCGGTGTGGAGGTTTCGCCGGATACGGCCTCAGTGGAAACCGTATTCAGGATTACGTCGATCGAAAATCGATTCGCTCCAGTGGTGAGGCACAACGTCTTCGAAATGGATCATCTCCAGCAGGTCGCCGCGCTCGTTCCACGCGGCTTCGCCACTAGGCCAGGGGTGCTGAAGATCGAACAGCAGTCTCACACGCTGCGCATAGTGCGCTGGAGGCCCTGAGGGAGCAGTCCATGTCCATGCCAGCAAGCGCGCGCCGTGCACGTTCATGAGTTCAATGCGGGTCGGCTTTTCAGTCAGGCCCTCTTCACGAAAGCTGCGGGCATCATGCTCGATGGTGCGCGCGATGTACTGCAGGCCGAGATCGCGGACGCTATGGCGGGACTGGGTGTGTGCGAACGGGCCGTCGATGGCGATCTTGCCTGTCACGATGCGCAGCACTCCGCCCAGATGACCGACAACGCTATCAGGGTCCCTTGTTTCGTCGTAGAGAATCTCCTGTCCCGCATGGGCACCATCAGGAAGCCATTTTGCGTAGACTTTTCGAGGGGTGTCCTGGTAGCGGATAACCATGTGATCGGGCCGGTCGGACCATCTTCCGGATATCCGCTCCTGCCGGAACATCCTGTATTCGCAGGCGTCGTCGGGAACCATGTCGGACCTCGCGTACTCGACGAAGGCGTCCGGCTTCATCGCGTCCATCAGAGAGAGGATCTGAGCGTCGGTGAGAGACAGAAGCGAGCGGTTTTCAATCCACGTTCGCAACGAAGCCGCCTGTTCGCGGGCCGTGAGACACCGGAACCGGTTGACGTCCACACTCACGGTATCCGACGTGGCGACATCGGCGCATCCCACCGATGTGCCGGATGAAGCCGGCGTAATCGGGTTGGTCGATTGGGCGTGAGCGCCCGTTGAGACAAACAGGTACGTCAACGCGAACGCGCGCAGCAACGTCCGCGCGGTTGCCTGCCAACCTGCGGAAGGCTGCGTGCTCCGGCTTGCTGGATGATCGGAAATGCGAACTCCGCAAAGCATCATGGGTTCAAACCGCCGCTGGTTCCCCGGCTTCTGAACGGCCGCCCGAGCATGCTGCATGCGTCGATCGCCATGGATCGCAATTGCACCTCTGGGACGAGGCCAGTCAGCGCGCATCCCGTCCCCTGACTCTCCCAGTAGAACGTGCTGCGATTACCGTCACGAAACAGGCGGAATGCCGTCGCGTCCTTTGGAACCACTGCAACGTACATCGTGAGCCGGGCGCCGGCCGTGTTCTGATACATGAACTGCGCGGCAGGGCCGGACTCGCCGGGCAGGAGGCGACCGCCAATCAGTGAATAGCCATATTCCCGAAGCGAAGGCACCGACAACCGCTGACCGAGGCGCCGTGACAGCCAGTCGACCAGATGATCGCGTTGCGGCGCCGCTACCTCCACGGGGTGGCGTTGCTCAGGCGTGTACACCGCGTAAGCGATGTCGGCGCGCTCCGCGAACACGGGTGGATCGGCCGTGAAATTCGCCGACATCCAACCGGGTGCCGAGCCGAGCGCCATGCCCATCGCCATCCAGGATGCCGCCACGCCGGCCTGCTGCCACCACGGCGCGCGGTGGCGCACGACGATACAACGCGCACCGTGTAGCGGGTCTCCGAACAGTGCTGTCAGCGCGAATTTTTGCGCGCGATAGTCCGCCACGCGCTCAGCCGCCCAAGGGTTGGTCGTCAGCCGAACGAGCATGATCGCGTGCTCCGTGGCGGACAATTCATCGTCGGCAAACGCCGACAGCGGCCGCAAATCCTGGTCGCCCAAGCCTCGTCTCGTTCGGTCTCCATGGTCGTTCATGGCTCGTTTCAAACTTCCTCCAACCGGGTGCCGCGTGATGATGGAATGTCGCGCATGGCGCAATGCATCATTTCTTGCGTCTACGCCCCCAATAAACGTATGACGGGGCCGCTATATTCCAATCGAGTGAAGTGAAGGTTTACTGTGGCGGAGCCGGGAAACCTTCCGGCACTCAGCCGCCACCTCGCGCGGTGTCAGGCAGTTTGCAATGCCTTCGCAGCATCAAGGGTTGAGCGAAAGATGGAATAGACGCCCCCGCGAAATCGTTTAGACGACATACGAACCACCGGCAGACTTCGATGAGCACTCGACAACAGCACGTCATCCGTTCTGTCAGCGCGGGGCTGCTAATTGCGTCCGTTGCGTTGTTCGCTGGCTGCGGCGGCGGAGGCGGTAGTAGCGCAAGCAGCATGTCGACGGTTTCGATCGCCGGTACCGCGGCAACCGGCAAGGCACTCGCAAACGCGACGATCAGCATCAACTGCGAGCGGGGCTCGATGTCGGTCGCAGCAGATGCGAACGGAAACTACCACGCGGCATTCGGCGCAGTGATGCCGTGCATGATCACTGCGACTTCGGGCGGGACGACGCTGCACTCCGCCGCGTTCGCTAGCGGCACGTACAACGTCACGCCGGAGACTGACCTGTTGTTGTCGTATCTGGCGGCGCAACTCGGTACAAATGAAAGCGGGCTGATCGCCGGCTTCGCGACGAACACGCAGTTTCAGCAGGCGCTGCAGAATCAGACCAACGTTCTGACGGCGCAGGCCGCTGTCGTCCAGAATCTACAGCAAAAGTACAGTGTTACGCTTTCCACCCCCAATTTTCTGACCACCGCATTCACTGTCGGACAGCCGGGCGAGGACAACGATCTCGAAGCGCTCCTCACTCTTGGCGCAATCGACGCCAATGGCGAACCGGACGCAGCCGCCGTCGCACTGATGGCCACGATGGGGGCCGCACATCCGATTGCGATATCGCCAGGTACCGGCACAAGCGGGACCGGTGGAACCGGGGTGGGCGGCACTGGAAGCATGGGCGGCATGATGTGAAACGACACGACACACCGTCCTCATGGCGCTTCGTGAGATCGCGATGCAGCAGAGGTGACCGATACGCGTTCAACCGACAGCACTCGCGTATGGGTCAGAGCGGCTCCATGGTGAAGTCGCCCGCAGAATGGCTGCGGGTGGAACCAGCAGAATGTGCACGAAATAGCGCCGTAAACTCCTCCGCAGGCAGAGGTCGTGAAAAAAGATAGCCCTGTCCAGTTTGGCAGGACCATTCTCGAAGGAGCCTTGCCTGCTCACTCGTTTCAATTCCCTCAGCCGTGACGGACAGTCCAAGAGACTGCGCCATGGAGATGACGGCGCGAACGATCGCATCGTCCTCAGCGCTCGTGCCAATACCCTGAACAAAGGATCGGTCGATTTTCAGCACATCCAGCGGCAGCCTGCGAAGATAACTAAGCGATGAATAGCCCGTGCCGAAGTCGTCGATTGCGATTGTGACGCCAAAGTCTTTCAGCCTCTGGAGCGTCTCGATACTCCTTTCGGTATCCCGCATGATCAGGCCCTCCGTGACCTCCAATTTCAGCGAGCCTGCGCCGATGTGAGCACTGGACAGCGCCGCAGCCACGTCGGCAACGAGGTTGGGATCATCGAACTGCCGAGGCGAGAGATTGACGCTAATCTGCAATGGCGGCTCGGTCGGGAACTCCCGCTGCCAGCGGGCGACTTGCTGGCAAGCCTCTTCCAGTACGTATCGTCCGAGTGGAATGATCAGGCCGCTTTCTTCTGCAATCGCAATGAATTCGGCGGGCGGCAACAAACCTCGCGTGGGGTGCTGCCACCGCACGAGCGCTTCCATTTCCCGGAACCCTGCCTCCTGAAGCTGCATGATGGGCTGGAAATACACCCGTAGGTCGCGATGCTCGATCGCGTAACGCAGGTCCGTTTCAATCTCCAGCTTTTTGACCGCTTCCGCGTGCATGTTCTCTTCGAAAACCACGTAGCGGCCCTTTCCACCGTTCTTGGCCCGGTACATCGCGACGTCGGCGTCCCGCAACAACGTATCAGCATCGCCGCGGCCGCGCCCAGCGTGCGCGAATGCCAGCCCAACGCTCGCGCTGACGATGTACTGTTTGTTGTCGAGATCGAACGGTTGACTGAATTGCGCCAGGATGTTGTCCGCAACCAGGGTGCCTTCGCTCGTCGCCTCACTCCCGAGGTGTTCCAGCAGGATGACGAACTCGTCTCCGCCCAACCGCGCGACGGTGTCGGTCGGGCGAATGCACCCTTCGAGGCGTTTGGCCGCTGCGATCAGCAGCCGGTCTCCCACGTGGTGTCCGAGACTGTCGTTCACCCGCTTGAAGTTGTCCAGGTCGACGAAGACAACGCCGATCATCGCATTACGCTCACGCGCACGAGCTTCGGCCTGGCTAATACGATCGAGCAGCAGTGCTCGGTTCGGTAACGAGGTGAGCGTATCGTAGAACGCCCTTCGCGCGAGCTGCTCCTCGAAGTTCTTTCTTTCGGTGGTGTCGCTCGCGGTCGCCACGATTGCGCCGACAGCCGGTTCATCGAGCAGATTCGTCAAGGTAAGCTGAATATAGCGCCACGCATCGCCCTCACCTCGAGTACGGATCTCGATGGATTTCGTGGATCGAGCCGTCGACGACACGGTCTCCAACAGGCCCTGCAGCGTGGGGCGGTCAATGGGATGAATCGGATCGAGCAGACTGGTGCCGACGAGCTGGCCCATGTTCTTCAAGGGGTCCGGTCTTCGCGTCGGCGCCTCGTAAGTCACAGTCCCGTTGACGTCGGAAACGAGTATCGCATCCGACGTGTTCGCGACAAGCGCCTGCAGCCTCTGTTCGCTGCTGCGCAGCGCGTCCTGGGCCGCCGCATCCACGTTCTTGCGAATGCGCCGCAGCATCTGAAGAAACAGCAGCGAGAGCCCCACGCCGATCGCGAGTACCACGGGGGTCGATATCAGGACGATCCGTTGCACGGCAACGAGCCGGTCGAGTTGCATCGTCGCATCGTCGCGGTGCTGTGCCGCTGCCGCGAGAACCTTTTGCTCGATATCGTCGAAGAGTGGATCGGCCGAATCCTCGTCGATCTCATTGGCTCTCGCGATGTCGTGATCATCGACGGCCTTGAACATCGGTTTGGCGAACGCTCGATACTTCGCGTGCTTCTCCAGCAGGCCGCGCAGCATTGCGCTGCTGCCAGGCTCAAGTGCCACTGCCTTCTTCAGCGCTGCGTCAAGTGCTTCACCGGCCTCGCGGTGCTCGCGTAGAACCTCCGGACGCGGGTCCAGAAAGTACTTGCGTTCGGCCGATTCCTCCCACGCAACGCTATAGCGAGCTTCCTCGAAAGCCTTATCCGCCTCGTTGGCAGCTTGCGCGGCGAAACCGGCACTCAAGCTTTCATACGCTCCCCAGAAGGCCAGGAGCGGCACGCTCAATAGAACGAGGACGAGACCAAATACGGCGGTGCGCCGCGCGGGGGGCACATTCGACGACGTCTGCTCAACTCGGTCTTCTGCTGCGTTGCGTCGCCACAGATATCGACGCCTTTGGGTGCCTTTCTGTCTGGTCACGATTGCTCCGATGTGGAACGGCACGTCGACGAGGCGCCCTGTTCGAGCAGGTTGGGCGGAAGGAAACTGAAAGTGTCAGTCTTCCCGTAGACGGCGTGCGTATCCGGAAGTCGTGATCCGAAGCATCGCTCAGTTCTTTCGTTGACTTCGAACCGAGTAAACGACGGACGACTCCGATCCCGGTCCACGTTTTGTCGGACCACCGCATATTAACGGCACGCTCGGGTTTTTTCTAAAGGTCTCGCGTTGGTGGAGTGCGGTGCGCGCGTCAGCCGCGAACTAGAACAGCGGATGCGCTTGCGGGTACAGCGCGGTCCTGAGGGCGAGGCCACCGAGGACAACGAAGATAATGGCGGCCAGAATGTGGACCGCCTTTGTTGGCAGGCGGTCGGCGAATTTGTGTCCCAGGTAGATGACGGGCACATTGGCCAGCATCATGCCGAGTGTCGTACCCGCAACGACGCCGAAGAACTCATGAAAGCGTGCCGCCAGGGCAATCGTGACGATTTGGGTTTTGTCGCCCATCTCGGCGAGAAAGAATGTGAGCGCGGTTGTGCCGAACACACCCATCGAGTTTTTCGTCAAAACCGCATCGGCGTCGTCCAGCTTGTCCGGAACGAGAATCCACACGGCCATCACGGCGAATGACGCGACAACCGCCCAATTCAGAATGCCCGGACTCAGAACGCTCGCGAGCCACGCGCCGAGTGCGCCGGATGCACCATGGTTGATGAGGGTAGCGGCAAAAACACCGAGGATGATGGGAATGGGCTTGCGATATCGCGCTGCCAATACCAGGGACAGAAGTTGAGTCTTGTCGCCGATTTCAGCAAGGCCGACCACACTGGTCGAAATGAGGAAGGATTGCATGGGGTTGTTGTACCCGGGCCGCGCAGAAAGAACGCGATGACACGCATTCCGGCGACCCGGTTAGGTCGGAATGCGAGTCATCGGTCTTGCCAGGCATTTAGCTGCGCACGCCATAGCGGGTCTCTCGACTCGCCAAGTATGTTGACGTGCGCCCTCGAACATCGCGTTCGAGGCGGCTACTCCCCAATGAGCAGGCGCGATTTTATCGCGCCATGCGTTGCAGAAGCAAGTCGCCACTATAGCGCTTTGCGCGGTTGAGCATTGCTGCGAGCGCCGATTATTACGAATGCCTTTCGGGTTCGATGTGCTCGCCCCTGTCTTTGGGGAATAACCGGCTTCTACCCAGAAGCACCTGCGTCAACTATTCGACGGCAGCAGCGATCGGAATCGGCACTACCATACTTGCTGAACACCATGAGATCTTCAGCTAAACGTCGATCGTGCGCCCCTAATCAGAGGCGACTGCGCAGTCCCGCTCAGTCTTGCCGGGGTCTTGGGGCGTCACACGTCGAGCGGCACGTGTCTTTCATGTGCGCCGCAATGGCGGATGCCGTGAGCGCACACAGCAGCCCAATGGCGCTGCCGACTGCCACGTTCAGCAGGCGTTCGCCTCCAAAAATCCACGGCTTTCCCGCTAATACAAAGGCTATTGCCGCACAGGCGCACCGGACACCGAATGCGAGCGTGTACGGACGAATGCAGATGAGCGTCAGCATTGCGGCGAACACAACGAGCACACGCATAAATAACGCATGAGGGATCATCAATCCGACAACCACTCCGAAGGAAACGCCGACAACGGCCCCGGTGAGCCGGCTGCGAAACTTCTGCCGGGCGCTTGCTGCATTTCCGGTAACGACGCTGGCGGCCGACCAGATCATCCACTGACCATGATCGACGTGCCGCCATTCGACAAGTACGGCAGCGCAAGCGACCGCGAGCGCGACGGTGATCATCAGCTCGATATATGCGTTGCGCTCGCTGTTTGGGGAGAGGCGAGTCCACTTTGCGAAATGCGCAAGAGTCGGCTGGCCGGTTTCACGCGAGCGGAAGTGCTCGACTGACGCTAGGAGCAGGATCGGCAACGCGGCTATCAACAGGAACGGCAGGACCTCAACGCTCCGGGTAATAAGCGCCTGCCGCGTGACGCCTTCCCCACTTTCGCAGGCAAGATACAGCGAGGGAATGAACGTGAAATTGCCGAGCGGGCGCAAGGCACTGCCGCCCGCGGTCACCAGCACGGATCCCATGCCCAGCAGGACTGTGGCTACGACAAAGAGCAGCGGGTGCGCGAGCGACGCCATCAGGATCATGAAGCCCGCGCTGATCGCCAATGCGTGCGCGAATACGCTGAGCGGCGCAAGCTGCGAGTGGTCGAGCGCGATGAGCATCGCGACCGGCACGATTGCAGCGGTAAGCCACTCGGATCTGCCCGATATGACTGCAAGGAGGAGCAGCGGGACGAGCGCAAACATGGCGCGACCCAACGCCCGCATGTCGAACACGGTTTCGACGCGGCGCAAGAGCGACGAAGCTCCCGTGTGACGTTCGCTGCTCATCGTCTCTCTCCGGCCACGCTGTGCTTGTCCATCGGGCGTCATCAGGCTGCGAGCGCCTCGAGTACGTCGACGGATCGCCGCACGAGACCGAGCCTCGGGAAGATGTAATTCAGCGACGCATGGTGATGCTCGGGCGCGCCGCAGCTCATTGCGTCCTCGACGAGCACCAGCGAGTACCCGTGCTCGTGCGCGGCGCGAGCCGTCGACTCGACGCCGATGTTCGTCGAAATCCCGCCCAGCACAATGGTTTCGACGCCGCGACGCCGCAATTGCAGGTCGAGCTCGGTGCCGTAAAAAGCGCTCCATTGGCGTTTCGTGATCTTGATGTCGCGCTCCTCCACCGCCAGTTCAACGGGAAAGTCCCACCAGTTCGAGGGCAGTCCGCCGGGGGGAAGCGCGATGGGCTGATCGATGGGCTGCTTCAGTGCATCGCCGAAGTCGGCGCTCCAGCCCACCCGGACCAGGACGACCGGCGCGTTCACTTCCCGGAAGCGCTTTGCGAGCGTTGCCGCGGTAGCCACCACGGCTGCGGCGGGTCGGGGCGCTTTCCCGAATCCGAGAATGCCCTCCTGAAGATCGATCAGAACGAGAGCGGTAGTCTTGGGGTCAAGGTTTTGCAACATGATGGCCTTCCATTGAAAGCGGCGAGCCGCTGGTGTATTGTGAGGGGGTGCTCACAAACAGTATATGAGAATGGCCTCACAAAAGTCAACGCCGAATACGGGCGAGGCGAAGGCGCCGCGCCGCGCCCGCGGACACGCGCGGGTGGCGTCGTTGCTGGAAGCCGCAAGCGCGGAATTCGCCGAAAGGGGGTACGAAGCAACGACGATGACAGCGATCGCCGCGCGCGCGGGGGCGTCGATCGGTTCGCTTTACCAGTTCTTTCCGACGAAAGAGCAGGTCGCAGGTACGCTGATCGAGCAATACGTGACCGAGCTTGAAGCAGCGTTCGACCGGCTGAGCGAGGAGGTGCCGTTGCTTGATGTATCGGTCGTTGCGGGCCGACTGACGACGTTTTTCGTGGCGTTTCGCACGACGTACCCCGCTTTCGTGGTGCTGGTCGACGCGCGTGATGTCGCATTGCCCGGCGCCACTGGGGTACGCGAAAGATTGCGCAAAGGAATCGCATCCGTGCTGGCTGCCCTCGCGCCACGATTGTCCGTGGAAGAAGCATTGTTCCGGTCCGTGGTCGTCCAGCATCTTATGAAGGCGGCCGTCACGCTGAGTTACGATGCGAGCGTGGTTGACCATCACGCGGCGATGCTGGAGTTCCAGCGCGTGGTAGAGCACTACCTTGAGGACGTGATGGAAGCCACGCGTGGTGGACAAACCGGCGCAGCGCATCGAGGCGCAACACCCAAGGAGCGTTCCGCTTCGGGCAAAGGCGTCGGTCCGAAGAGCAAGGGCAAGTCCGGCGTCTCGGCGTGAATGCTGTTGCTGCCCTGCGCCTCATCCCGTCGCCGCGCAACGAACACGTCCGGCGGCGTGCACCTGGACGCTTTCGCAACCGTTTGAATGTGGCGCGTCCCGGTTGAAACGGTCAACCTATCCACGCTGGCGAATTTTCGCGCGACGGCGTCGGCAGTCGCGCTGGTTCTACGAAGCAAGGCGCGCCGGGCTCACTGCCGCCGCCTGACATTGGTTTCAGGCATCCGTAGATAGACGAGCAACGAAATGGCGGCCCAGATTGTGACGTACCAGAAGAAGTACGGCTCGTGGCCGGACGCCTTGAACCGCAACGCGACAAATTCCGTCGTGCCGCCGAGGACCGCGGTTGTCAGCGCGTAGGGGAGCCCGACCGCAAGTGCCCTGATCCGCGCCGGAAAAAGTTCCGTCTTCACCAGCATGTGGATGGAAGTGAATCCGCTCAGCATGAGCAGCCCGGCGAAACAGAGCATGAACATCGTCACCGTGCTTTTCGTGCGGCTGAGGGCCTCGAAAAGCGGAACCGGGAACAGCGTGCAGCTCAAACCGAAAAAGATCAGAACGGGGCGGCGCCCGATCAGGTCCGACGCCAGACCGAACAACGGTTGCAGGGGCAGGTACAAAAGCAGCGCGCCGGTGGTGATGAGCGTCGAGGTCTGCTTGCTCAACCCGGCGGAGTTGACCAGGAACTTCTGCATGTAGACGGTGTACGTGTAGAAGGCGACCGTTCCACCTACCGTGATGCCGATCGCGAGCAGAATGTTGCGCCAATGCTGGATCAACTGACGAACGACGGGCGGTGACGATTTCCGGCGGCTCTCCTCGAAATCCTGCGTCTCTCCGACATATCGTCTCATGTACATGGCGAAGAGCGCGAGAAGACCACCTATGACGAATGGAAGACGCCAGCCCCAGCGCTCGATCTGGTCCGCCGTAAAAAGGAATCGTTGCATGAGCAGCATGAGGCCGAGGGCGAGCAACTGTCCGGCGACGACACTGACCTGCAGGAAGCCCATGTAGAAACCGCGGCGGTTAGCCGGTGCCACCTCGCTCAGATACGTGGCGCTGGTGCCGTATTCACCTCCCGCGCTGAGCCCCTGCAGAAGCCGGGCGGCAATGAGGAGCGCAGGGGCGAATACACCGATCGTTTGATATCCCGGGGTTACTGCGATAATAAGCGATCCGAAGCACATGGCGGCGACCGACCACGTCAGAGCCAACTTGCGGCCCTTACGGTCCGCATAGAGCCCAATCAGCACACTTCCAAGCGGTCGTGCGACGTACCCCACAGCAGCGATCACGGCTGTGTTCATCAGTTGCACTGTGGGGTTTTCGCTCGGAAAGAACGACTTGGCGAAATAGATCGAGAAGATGCTGTAAGCGAGAAAATCGTACCACTCGATCAAGTTGCCCACGAGCCCGCCGGCCAGCGAGCGGAGGCGAACGGATGCTCTGCGTTCCTCCTCCGCTCCTGAACCGGCGGTCGCCAGGTTCTGTTGCAAAGCGCAATCTGGATGGCCTGCCATGTCGGTGTCTCCTGCGTCTCTCGTTTTTTGGAAGGGGGTATTCGTCGCGGTCAATCGGCGTCCTTGTATCGTGCGTCGAGCTCGTCGTAGATCGGCTTATTGGCGAGTCGCTGGCGCTCGCCGAAGGGCGCGACGATCGCCGGATCCTCGTCGAGCACTCCGGGCACCAGCAATCCCTTGCACGCGGCAACCTGTTGGCGAAACGCCAATCTGCGAGAAGCGGCAGTGGAGTTCATAGGCTTTCCTCAATCGGTAGTGAATCGGTTGACGGCGCGTGCCGCGTCAATCGAAACGAAACAGCTCTCTAGCTGACAGGCCGAGAATCACCGCTCGGGTCGATTCCTCCGGAACCCAGGCCGCGAGCGCGCGAATGGACGCTGAATAGTCAATCACGTCCTGATGCTGGGTATGCGGCCAGTCGCTGCCCCAGACGAGGCGCTCGGCACTGAAAGCCTCCAGCAGCGGGCGAGTAAGCGCTTTTCCAAGGCCAAGCCCACCGTCGCCCCGCGAACTTCGATAAGCGGCCGACAGCTTTACCCACACCTTGCCGGTATCGGCAGTCGAGAGCAGATATCTGAACCCAGGATCCGATGCCCCGGCTTCCGCATCCGGCCTGCCGAAATGATCGACGACCACCGTGCATCGCTGCGCGAGCAGCTCGCCGACGATCACGGGCAGATCTCTCGCCTCACGATGCACCTCGACGTGCCACCGCAGGCTGTTGGCGCATGCGAGAAGACGCGGCCACGCGCCGTTTCGAAGGTCCGGCAGCGGCAAGCCCACGAGGTTCAGCCGCATGCCGACTACGCCCGCGTCGGCAAGTGACTCCAATTCTTTGTTCGACACTGCTGGGGCGACTACTGCGACACCGCGAAACCGCTGCGGATACTTTCGACATATCGCCGCAAAGAACGAGTTGTCGGTTCCGAGGAAACTGGGTTGCACAAGAACGGCGTGTGACACGCCATTCCCGGTGAGATACCGAACATACGAATCCAGCGTTGCATCGTAGTCCGGTGCGTGGCGCCGCTGCGGAGCGAGTGGCAACCCTCGCACGAACACGTGCGCATGTGAATCGACAGCGGTGACACGAGGTGTCGGGTCACGAAGCCACTCGGCCACGCCGGCCCCTGCGTCGGCAGCATGTATTGCCGCATCGCTCGTACTGAGGTCAAGAGCGCTCATGGGTCTTGGCTTTCCGATTGTTGAATACACGTCACTTGGGCGACGGCACCGGCGTTTCGGAGACGACGAGCGACGCAGGGCCGGCAGCGCGTTGCCTGTTTGTCTCGGGAAGCAGCAAGGCGGCGAGCACGACCATGCCATACGCGATTCCCGCGTCGATACCGAGCGCCGCGCCGAGCGGCATGGAGTTGCTCATGTGCCCGATCAGCACAGGGAAACTTGCAGACACGACGCGGCCGAAGTTGTAGCAGAATCCGACGCCGGTGCCCCTGATCCCCTGCGGATACAGTTCGTTGAAGAGCGCGCCAAGTGTGGCGGGGATGCCGGCCGCGAAGAGGCCGAGCGGAAAGCTCAGAATGAGCATGGCCGTGTCGCCGATCGGGAGGAATACGTACAGATTCACGGTCGCGGCGCAACAAAGCGCAAACAGAATGACGTTGCGGCGACGACCTATCCGGTCCTGAAGCCAGGCGCTCAGGAAACAGCCAAGAATGAACGCGACGATGACCACCGCCAGGTAGCCGCCGGTACCGAGTACGGATAGATGCCGCTCCGTCTTCAGGTAGGTCGGCAGCCAGGTCGTGATCGCATGGTACCCGCCATGGGCGCCCAGTCCGATCAGGGCGCCGACAACGGTCGTGCGAATGACGGATCGGTGAAAGATGCCCGCGGCGGTGTTGAAGACGCCCTGTTTGTCATGGGTGTGTTCGGTCCGACACGTGTCTCGTCCCGGTTCCACAACGTTGCGTCGCAGATAGATGACCAGCAGTGCGGGCAACGCCCCGGCGGCAAACAGGACGCGCCAAGCCCATTCGGGGGACGCCAGCGAGAAGACGACTGTATAAAGGATGACCGCTCCCGCCCAACCGAATCCCCACGCGCTTTGCACGATGCCCATGGCTTTGCCTCGATGCCTGGCATTGATGGTCTCGCTCAGAAGCACCGCTCCAGCCGTCCATTCGCCGCCGAAACCCAAGCCTTGGAGTACCTTCAGTACGAGTAGCTGGTCGAAGTTCTGCGCAAAAGCGCTCAGAAACGTGAAAAGCGAGAACCAGACGACCGTTATCTGCAACGTGCGGACCCGGCCGAATCGGTCGGAAAGCGTACCTGCGAGCAGTCCACCAAGCGCGCCAGCCACCAGCGTGGCGCCACCGATCAGGCCGGCCTCGCCCTTGCCGATGCCCCAGGTGGCCAGCAGCGTGGGAATGACAAGGCTAAAGAGCTGGGTATCCACGCCGTCCAGCCCCCAGCCCGCGAAGCAGCTCCACAGCGCTCTCTTCTCGGCTCGAGAGATTTGCGCGTACCAGCGCATAGTCTGTCTCCTTGTCGGGCGTTTTTCGCCTTGATGTGTCGATCGTTTCCGGGAGTCTAGGATGCGTGGATAATCGCGGGTACTATGGAAACGATCTTTATTCATAACGCGACAATATGGAATCTGCGCGAAACCTCAAGTACTTCCTGGCGGTCGCGGACGCGGGAAGCGTGACGGGCGCCGCTCAGGCGCTGGGCATTGCGCAGCCGGCCCTGAGCCAGGCTATTACCCGCATCGAGCGCGAACTCGGTGTCAAACTATTCGAGCGCACGCGGCGTGGCGCCGCGCTGACCACCGCTGGCGCGGCGATCGTGGACGACATTCGCCTCGGCGTTTCGCGTATCGACGCCGCAGAAAAGCGGGCCCGGGACATTGGTGCCAAGCTCGGCGGCAGGCTGACGGTCGGGTTCGCTTCCACGGCGTTGTTCGACGTGTTGCCGAGGTCGATAGCAGAGCTGCGGGCCCAGGTGCCCGGCGTCGAGCTGGTGTTGAAAGAAATGAGCAACGCCGAGCAGGCCGCCGCACTCGAGGAGGGGAGCATCGATCTGGGCCTGCTCCATACGCCGGTGGCTGTGGGAGGCAAGATGCGCGAGAAGCTGATCGTCCGGGAGCGGATGCTCGCGGTGATGCCGCTTGCACATCCGGTTTCGGAAGACGGCAAGGTGAGTCTGCGCGAGCTCGCCGACCTGGGGCTCGTCTGGTTTCCGCACGATCAGCTTCCCTTGATTCGAGCGGGGATCCTGAGCGCCTTCAGGAAGGCAGGATGCGAGGCGAACGTCGTCCAGCACGCAAACCGCTCGCTCACGGTGCTAGCCTGCGTCGCCGCCGGCTGCGGCGCGTCCTTGTTGCCGCAGTCCGTGCAGGCCATTCAGTTCGCTGGCGTCAGACTGTGCGAGGTCCGCGATGGCGCCGCGCTCCCGTTCTTCGAGCTGAGTGCCATCTGGCCGCACCGTTCGAAGCCGGCCCTCGCAGATAAGTTCGCATCGTTGCTTCGTCCGAATCTCTCGACCTGATGCCACTTCGGCGCGAATGAGCCGTTCGTCGCATGGAGGTGTGCGACCTGCGGTTCGACACCGAAATCGCGGTGGAGGAAGCTGGCGCGAAGCGAAGCATTCTCTGGCATCATCAGCGTGATGATTTCTTCGCGCTCGATTATGTGAAGTCCGAGGCAATGGTCTTTTTGAACTGCCTCTTCCCCCTGCTTTCGGTCTGCATTGTCCACTTTGGCGGACGTCACGAAAAGGAGCATGTCCAGGCATGCCGCTTCTATCGTCACCAATCAAACGACCGTAATCAGTGAGGAACGGACGCCCGAATGTCCGAGCGACGAGTCAGGCGAATGACGCTTCATGGCCGGTCGCTGCCTGTCATTGATCGGCGCCACGTTGCGCGAACCGCACTCAATCGTCGGTCGTTCCGGGCCTCGTCGCAGCAGCAGGCCACCCGCCGGAAAAGTCAATTACAGCGCCAGTCAGAAACCGGGACTGTGTCGATGCGAGAAAGCAGATCAGTTCGCCGATCTCTTCCGGCCGGCCTAGCCGACCCACTGGTACCGTAGTCCTGACGTAGTCACGGCCTTCCGGCTCGTCTACGAAGACAGCGCGTGGATAATAAGCCTCGCTATACAGGAAGTTCGGTGCCACCGCGTTGACGGCAATGTTAAGTGGCGCAAGTTCGACGGAAAACGATCGAGCCAATGCATTCGCGGCATCCCTCGCAGCATCAGGAATGGCGCCTCCATGCATCGGCAGTTTCGTCCTGCACGATGTCACTAATACGAGATTCCCGCCGCCCTGCTGTCTCATACGCGGGATGGCCGCCTTTACCAAAGCGAAAGGACCGACCACCAGCTTTTCTAGTGTCTGCCGCAGGTCATCCAGTGATGCATCTACAGTGGGCCGATGGATAGCGGGAAAGTGGTCGTTACTGACAATGGCATCAACCCGCCCAGTGACGGCCCATGCGGCTTCGACCAGCACCTCAACACTTTTGCCGCTCACACGCTCGACACTGCCATTCGCGTTCGAAAAGTGCTCCCACGCGATGTCGTCCACGAAGGAATCATCGTGGGCAAGCACGCGGAATCCCGCATCCAGCAGTGCTGCTACGGCAGGCGGGCCGGCATAGTCCGACGCATTCGTCACAAGTGCAACCTGTTGCTCTTTCTTCACAGCCGCTCCTCCTGGTGGTTCCGAAGCCGCGCGACCCGATGGACACCAGCGACCGCGCCTCCCTCGCGTCTGCTATGGCGAATCCCGACGTTCGGCTCAGCGTTCCATACTCGACGTCCGGCCCGTTTCGACATCGCCTTCAGCGAATCGCGTCACGAGTTTCCCCCTGTCCATGCGTTGAAACAGTTTAGGCGTTCAATGCGCGGCGCTCGCACCTTGAATCTGGCATTACCCTCTTCTCCCCGACCTATGCCTTATCCGTCACTGATTCCAAATCGATCACCAACGATCTAGGACGGTGCATCTAGCTTCTGGCCGAAGCTTGCCGATAGAGCGAGCAAACGGTGGTGGCCACGACCAGCAGACCCCGTCTACTTAGGAAGCGGACCGGTCCTGAATATCTTGACGCCCCTCCCCTGGTTCTGGTCCGGTTGGTCCCCTGGATCAGCATATTTTGTCAAGATGCTCACCGCCGCACTAAAGCGATTGTGGCGAAAACACACAACGCCAATTTTGCTCTGATTACTGCGCAAACGATTGCTTATACTCTCTGCACCTCTTTCTCCGAGGCGCATCGTATGCGGCAGGAATGGCTTGAATTTCTCCAGCGAGTCGACTGGAACACTCCGGTAACTTTGGCGCTGACATCAGCGGCAGTCGGTTCTGTCGTCGGTTCTGTCATAACGCTCGCCTGGATTTCAGCGAGGGATGCTAGGGAGCGCAAGCGTCAGCGACGCGATACCGCACTGGAACTAGCGTTATCGCTGGAAAGCTACGCCCGAACCTGTCGGACAATGATGCATAAGGCCACCTGGGCAGCAGCGGAGCCGGTCGGCCATTTGAACCGCGAAGCCAGTAAAGGCGTTTCCATTCCCGCCTTTGCCTACCTGGACAGGCTTCACTGGCATGTGTTGAGCCGCGAAGTTATCTCCGAGCTCCGTGAGTATCCGGCGACAGTGCACGCCGCTCGGGAATATGTGGAAGCGTTTCGCGAATTCGGCGAGCCAATCGACCTTTGTGGTCAGGTTGAATACGAATGTGCGAAGGCTGCGATGGCAGCGCTAGCACTTGCGCGGGCCACGCGCCGGCGGCACGGAGCCGCGAGGTGGAAGCCGGGTGCCAAAGACTCAGCCTTGGAGCGCGAACTGTCCGACTTCATCGCGAACGCTGAAGAAAAGCGCAAGGAGTCGCTCGAGCGTCGAATGGAGGCTACAGTCGATCGGCGAGTTGACTTGCAACGGTTCAAACAGGTGCTAAGCGCCTAAAACATCGTGAGCTCGGATCGCGCCTGCGCGGATAGTTTCCGTAACCGACCCGATATAGATAGTCCGTCCCGCTTTCATCGATACTGGTGGGACTGGCAGCGAGCTGCCAGTCGAGGCGGGACATGCACTCGTGGACTACGAATAAGTCGACCCAAACGCCGGGACGATTGCCGCTTTAGCTTCGACCCATCATTCGCCCTTCTCCTCGCAATCTGTCCCGAAAAAAAAGATTGAACGGAGATCTATGGTTTCGGAGGCCGGTGCCGATAAGACCGCTCATAAGTCCCCCGCCAGACGAGGCTTCCCAATGCCATTTGATTTTATCGCCAGCCGCCCGACCCGATTAAAACGTACTCTCGTAATCCTGGTTGGCTGTACAGGCGTACTTGCCAGCTTGTCGATTTGGGGCCGGGTGCCCGCCGATGTACTCGCTGACGCGGATAGAGAGGTCGCCCACTTCGGCCCCGCACTAGTGGGCACCGCGTGTCCGGTCGAAGGAGCAGTCGCAAGGGACGCCCGCGGTACCTTTCTCATGTGTTGGAAACAGGTCTGGAGCAAGCCGTAGACCCTACTCCATATCGCCCCGGCGTCTCTGGCGTAACGCATGGCGGACAACCGGGATTTTCTGATTGAAGGTCCGGCACGAGGCTAGACGCAACGGAAGAAGACCAGAGTGTCGTGTGCCTTGCGTCCGAACGCATGTGACCGAAGCTTCGGTTAGGGAGCGTACCCGAAGATGCGCCCGTCGCAATGCGCGCAATGCACTCGCTCGGCGAACCGGTCGATGTACCGACTCGCAACCCACAGTCGCCGTGCTCGCTCTCAACAAACTCTCCAAATGAAAGACACTTCCCGGGTCCGTAGATTCGCACAAGCGCTCGCCCACACGCTGACGAAAAAAAGCCGACAGGTCGTGTCGGCTTTTTTTCTGGCGCGGGGGTAAATGTCCTGGCGAATCGACCGGGAAGAGAGACGAGTCATGCCGGCCGGCGGACCCGTGTCGATGCTGTTGGTCTGACTTGTTCGTGGCAGCACGAGCGCACTGCAATGCACTGGGCAGGCGTATCGACGCTGGGCGCAGAGCGCCGGTCGAAGCCAGTCGCCCAGGGGGACGCAAGACCGGGCGGTGGGGCGATCCGGCCAACTGTTGAAGAGCTGGAGCCGACTCGTCGTCGGCGGCGACTGTCGGAATACCGGCCGCAGCTCGTCGATGGCGTCACCGAGCTGTTCAGTCTGAATGGCGAAATCTGGAAGGAGTCGTCGCTCCGCCCGCGCAGGGTTTGCGCTATTGGGCCGCTGTGAGTTTGGGGCCTGTCCTCAATGCCTGCCAGCCTGTCTGCGGCTCCTTCCGCTGATCGCTTACCTGCTCGATGCCGCTTTTCAACACCGCTTCACAAAAGGCCAGGCGAGCTCGGTAGTAATCTGCGTGCATCTGCGCGTCAAGGATCCGTTGTTCAGCCTGGAAGAGTTCCAGACGCAATTCCCGCAACGCTTTTTCGGCCTGCTTCTCCGGAGTAAGAGCGTTGCGTACAGCCCAGCTGGCTATCCACCGCAGCATGATGAACTCCTCTTATCGTCAGGTGACATTCCGCCGGCTTCAAATCGGACTTTTACGCCGGGGGCACAAAACGCCACTGTCCCGACCACTTCTTCATACAGCCACTGGTGAGTCAGCGCTATCAATAATCAGGGAGTACCTGTGCGTCACACTGCGCGGTAGATCACGTTGTTGCGAAAAAATTTCCCGCCGCCCATGCAACCGGCTTTTCCGCGTCTGCGGCGAGATCATATGGATACACCGTAACATGCACCTGGAGCAGCCACACATCACTTGTGCGTGGTGACGTCACTCCCTCGAGATGACGCGTGAGCAATCGACGAACGTATGCGCGCGCCCCTCTGCGTAACGCACTGCCTCGTCAGTGGACAAAAATTCAACCGACTCGGCAAAACGTGCAATCACGTTTGCCTGGATGAAGGGCTCCCGCTTATACACGTACCACGCGACTGCGTAACGCCGCTCGGTACCGTTGAACGACACGGATTGATTCTCCGTTACCTCGACGTAAACGCCGTGCCCCCGATACGGTTCGCAAGAATGGCCGTACATATTTCCTCCCCAGCGTCTGCGCACTGGACAGGTTAGGCTAAGCAACAAGCATTCCAGGACGTTCGTTCTTTACAGAATGCGCGCCTCGTGGTGCCCGCAACGAGGTGAGGTCTTACGCGCCATGATCGGTCGGATAAGGTACTTCAGTTTGCCGTGGTCGGACGGCGCCTGCGTGAACCACTTCATCGCGTCGATTCGTTCAGTACCGCGCCGATCGGCGGAATGCTCTGGCCTTGATTGGAGTTTGCAATCAGGTGCTGGGCAAAGAAAAAGCCGCTCGAAAGCGGCCCGTCGTGCCTCACCTCTTGTCGCCGTCGATCGTTATGCGTACGGGTTGCTGGGCACGCGATGGAATTCTTCGATCATGCGCTTTTTTGCGTCCGCGAGCTCCTGGTCCAGGCACGCCAGCGCACGCCGCGCCTTCATTGCGTTGACGCCCGCCGACCTCGCCGCGTCGATTCGCTCCTTTGCCCTAGCGACTTCGATGGTCAGCCCCCGACCCGAAGCCGACTCGGGCGACGAAGCGATAAACGCCCGCTTACCGTCGGAGGTCGGCCGCTCGCATTCGCCCTGGAGCGGATAGAGGGCGCATAAATCAGACGCATTGAAAAAATAGCGCCAGATACTATCCTTCAGGCTGGCATCGTAATCTCATACGTTCGACTCTGAGCATGCCGCATGTGGCGCGAAGCCTCCCTTACGGTCATTCACGACGGGACTTGCGAGATGATCAAGCGGCTGTCGCTTATTTCTGCTTCTGTCGCGCTGGGCTGCATAGTTACAGTTGCCCCCGTGCTGACCAGCATCTATATCGCCGACGAGGATGCAGAACGTCGCGAGCAGGAAGATTTGCAGCAGTTCGCCGCGAAAGCCGTGATGCGCACGGAGCTTGTCACCTACCAGGCATTCGCCGCTATTGCGGATATGGAGGCGGCCCCCGGCAGTCTTTGCTCTCCCGCCCAGATCGCACGGTTTGCCCGCGTGTCTTTTAATTACCGATACGTGCAGGACGGGGGGGCATACGGTGGCGGACGCTATCTGTGCTCACCGCTTTTAGGCGACGTTCGAGCGCAACAACTGACAATGCCTGCGCCCGATTGGCGGACCAAAGACGGCTATCTGGTCTGGTTCAGGCATAAGAACCCCCTCAGCGACGAGCGTGAGGATATCCAGATCGGCCTCAACGGACACTATGTCTCGATCGACCCGCAGTCCTACGTCGATCTTATCGACCCCACCCGACGACCGATCGCGGTGGTCAATGTCGAGACAAACACAATCCTTGCGTTGTCACCTGGTGCGAATGCCGACGACATGCTCAACGCATGGAAGCTGGCTGGGCATGTGAACAATGAACAATGGCACTACGCTGTCGCCCGTTCGACAAGCCGGCCCCTCGGGGTGATAGTCAAGTCTCCACGTAGCAGCCTGGTGGGTCAATGGCCTGGTTTGCTCGTGATGTGGCTTTCGATTGGTGTCGTTGTCGGAGGTGCGCTTGGCTGGATTGCGTTCAGGCGAATCTCGCGTCAACTCTCCTTCCCTGCGACGCTCGAATGGACCATAGCACGCAAGAGACTCGACGTGGTTTTCCAGCCAATCGTGCGCCTCACAAGCGGCGAATGCGTTGGCGTAGAAGCGCTCGTCAGGTGGAACCTGAACGGACGCAGCATCTCGCCGGAAATCTTTGTCGCGGTCGCGGAGCAAAACGGCCTTATTCAGCAGTTGACGGACCTCGTACTGGACAAGACGATTGACGAGCTATCGACGCTCTTGCGCTCGCGTCCTTCGTTCTACGTCTCAATCAACGTGAGCAGCGAGGATTTGCGGACGCGCCGTTTCCTGAACGTTCTTACGGCCCGGTTGCAGGAGACGGGTATTCGACCTGCTCAGGTCAGAATCGAAGCAACCGAGCGAAGCTTCATGGATGCCGACGCAACGCGGCAAACAATAGCGGCATTCAGGGATGCTGGCCACCCTGTCTATATCGATGATTTTGGAACCGGGTATTCCAGTCTGTCGTATCTGCAAACCTTTACGATCGATGTCCTGAAAATCGACAAGTCATTTATCGACACCATTGCACAAGACGCAGCATCCAGCGTCGTCGCGCCTCATATCATCGAGATGGCACACGAACTGGGGGTGGAAATCGTGGCGGAAGGCGTCGAGCGCGATGTCCAGGTCGAATATCTGGTGCAGAGAGGCGTCCAGTATGGACAGGGCTGGTTGTTTGCGAAGGCCATGCGTGTTAATGAACTTATCGTCTGGCTTAACGAAAGCAGATCGACGCTTCAGCCGATCCATCAATAATCCTGGTGCGCGATGCGATGCCACGCGTGCCCAATGCACCTACGAACCGCAGCTGGCCGACGACACCACTTTCCGGGGGATGCCGAAAACCGATCGTCTCTTGTGCCTGGAACAGCAGACATCTCCAAGTCTAATCCGTGGGTCCGGAAATGGCCGCACCGGGTCCGACGCAGATGTCGGAGCATCGCCGCGCGCGGCGTCTATGCGAGTGGCGTAAGACGACCCGGAAGGGTCAGTCGCATTGTCCTAAAGCGGACGTTGAATCTAGCCGCATAGAACGCTAGCGTTGGGTGGATAAAGACTCATCGTCGGCACCTACGACTGGTTGGCCTCACGCGCCTCAATAGCCTCTATAGCCGCTTGAGCTGAAGCCTTCACATCGCGCTTTCGAGACTTCAGGTTTTGCGCAAGAGCAGGCAGAGCTTTGCGCGTACCCAATTGATTAAGGGTGGCGTGGCAGTAGGTTGCGTCATAGGGATCTGCGGTGGTCGCGAGAATCTCCAGCAACTTATCTTCAGCCTCGGCATTCTGGCAGCGCTTAAGAGACCGTATTGCGGAATACCTCACGCGCCATCGTTTATCCTTGAGAAGAGGAAACAGCGGCCTAACATCGACGCTTTCTGGCTTCGGAATATCAGCAAGCAGCTCAAGGATTCCTGCCAGTGCATGCTTGTCTCTCTCCTTGGATGAATATCCAATTAGGCGTGACGCGCACTCCTCGCTGAGGCAGTTCGTTCCGATCTTACCGATTATGAAGTAAGCCGCTGAACGCTGTTCCCTTTCAGGCTTCTGATCCAGGTACGCATCGAGTTCATCAACTAACTTCTTGTCGTCAAGCAGTTCCGCTTCGCGATACGCCTGCCATGAGATTGAATCGTCCGAGTTGACTACCTTCTCACGCGCTGTCATCCGTTGAATCAGATCAACGAGATCCTGCCGCATCACCACACCTCACGAAAACATATTTTGAATGTAACGGATCGGCCGGCTGAGCGAACGGTGACCGACTCGGCAGCCCAAATTGTCGCCGATCCGGGTGACGACGTCGAACGGCCGTTGTTGGCCGACGGACTGACGCGGTCGGCTCAGTTCGACCCGAAGCAGTCTTCCGGGGAACCCGATAGCGGACGTTCGTCGGTAACAGTTACGACTCGCGCTCAGTCTGAACTTGCGCCGATGAAAATCGTGGCATTCGAAGCACTTCGGAATATAAAGGCAAAGTCCCAAAAGACTGGATAGAACGGATGTCCTGCCTCAAATGCGAACGCTTCGACACTCGTTGCCTTCGCCATCAAAAGACGCAATTCCGACAAAAGCTCGCCCACCATTCCCGCTAGGACCTCCGATTCGAGAGCTTCTTTTGATGGTCCTGCCGAATTGTCGCCAGCATAGAGAAGACTGGATTTTACGGTCTCGACGACTGACTCAACACCTACCTCCGCGACATCAACTACGATTGTTCCCTCACCAAGCGCAGCCGAGATTAACTCGGCAGATTGATGAAGATTGGCGGCCGCAACCGTGTACGTCTTAAGAAACACACAGTAGTTCAAACCACCGCCCCAAAGCTCCTCTGAAATGTTGTCCAGTAGTACCTGATTCATAGTCGTCCCGTAGCGACGCGATTACCGTCGACAAACTCTAGTCCCGGTTAAAAAATATTGAATGTCGTGCGGCGTATCGGCGATGATGACGCGCCATCCAACTAGCCAGACGGAGCATTGAAAATCATCTAGCGGACCTCCTGCCGCCGCCCTGCTGGTCGCACTGAGACGGATGGCGGTCGTCCCTGTTCGACCCTGAACTGCCCTTCGACCCGGAGTGACTTTTACGGCAGCTTCCAAGGTGAAACAGCCATTCGTCCCCTGGTGTCTGCCGGCAAGTCATCGGCCATTCAGGCCGGATGCCGATTGCAGCCGCGTGCCACCTTACATGATGCGCTGTCTGTCCGCTTTCGAGAACGACGAACGGATTCCGCGGACACGAAAAAGGGGGGCGCGGGCCTTGCGGATGCGGGTGACGTTCGATCGGTTTCGGGCGAGACGTGCGCGGTCGAGTTGGTGGCGCTAGCCGGCAATCTTCAGCGCGAGTTCAGCGACATGTTTTGTCCCGGAAGCGCGCGATATCCAGCTCATTTTGCGAAGTCCCGATCTTCTTGCTCCGCCGCGCCTCCCCGATTGCACATACGTTGCTCAATGTGGCTCGCCGAGGCAAGCATCAGCGACATCGACGATCGGCTCGCTGTCGCCATAAGCTTCGTAAAAGCGGTCGACGCACCTTATCTGACCGAAGGTCCAACATGTCCCGGGTGGATCATGACCCAGCCACATCACAGTCGCCGCCGCCTTTGTCCGAAGTCCCCATTGTTGCCAGTCAGAGCCTGTTGGCAAAAAACGACCGTGCTTGTCCGTGTACAAGTTCAGGTCCAGGCCGTATCGCTTCAGGTATGGCGGGTTAAGGAGATCCTCTATAGCAGGCTTTTCGCCACGGGAAATTCGGGCGTTTTCGACTGCCTCATCCAGCCGAAAATCGCTCATGGCACGGCTGATCACTGACAACTCGAACAGCAGCGGCGCGCCAATTGCCAGGCACGTAACACCTAGGCAGAGTACGAGCACTGCAAGAACGCGCCTTCCGGTTAGCGATGTCCGCGACACTCGCGTCCCCCATCGTCTGCTTTTCCTGTATGCCTGCGCGCGCTCGGGCAGCGTGAAACCACGCACAGTCTCGTTGGGACAATGCACAGCCTTGACGCGTGTGCGAAGCCCGCGCCGAACTTGTCGACAGCGCCTGATGCATCAGGGTGTTTCACCTTCCTGCGGCTGTTCGTCAAGATTGCTCTTGAACTCGTACTTCTTGTGCGAACCGTCGCAGAATGGCTTGTTCTGCGAGTGGCCACATCGACACAGCCAGACCTCGTCCTTATCCACCTCAATGTTTTTCCCGCCTTGAGTGGTAATCTTGAAGTCGCCCTTGATGTGGTACGGGCCATCATTCCGGGGGGTAATAATTGCAGTCGCCATTTGAGCCTCCGCTGATTCTGAATCACGCGTTCCGCACACGTTCGGGACACTCGATGCGGCAACCTGAATACAGGTCAATTTCAGTCTATATCTGATACCACATGAAGGTGCGGCGAGCGTTGCGGCATCGCACAAAAGCTTGTGGAAAGGTTCGCCGCGAATGGTATGAGGACATCATGATCTGGCTTGGTGGAGGCGGTAACTATCGGCCACAGTTTCGGACGCTCGAACTCGACGCCCCGTAAGCGGACGGTCACCTGTGAGATTGCAGGGCGCGACTTGGCAGGGCCACGCTGACACCAGTCAAGACCGCCGCGTAGGCGCATTGGGCTCTGGGATGCCTTGGGGTTAGTGATCGATGCCGCCCGCATCGCTCCGGATCGACAAGGCCACATCACTCCCTCCCCCGCCGTTGATCCCGCGTCCACTTCGCCATACCTGCTTGCTACGCTCGGAGAGTTCGCCGCAACAGCGGGATCTCATTCCGGCTTATCGAAGACGCCGGCTTCGAGATCCTGTCTGAAATGCTGCACCCAACCGGTTTCGAAGCCGATGGGGTATTCCCTCGCAATTTGTGTTGATAGTCTGGTTACGGTGACATATCCCTGCAGGCCGACGTTCTCGTCGCCCTTGGGGTCAGTCGTATCCGTTTCCAGCAGGTCGAATTCACCTTCTGTCAGTCCCTTGCGCTGCAAGGTCGCCAGGAAAGCCTGGCGTTCATCCGGTTCGATCAGTTGCATCTTCCGCCCTCCCGTCTGTCCGATACCGATATTCGTGGTCCCCTTCACGACGTTGTCATAACCCCAGAACGTTAGGCAGTGCCCAAGTGCGTCATAGCTGCGGCTGAGGTTGTGAAAACCGAATGCCATCCGCTCATCTGGGTCCGATCCTGTCGCAGCCGGGAATCACCAGCGTACAGCTTTTGTGCACGCGCTCGATGGAAAACTGTCCGAACAGTTTTGTCATAGGTCCTGCCATCCTTCATGACCCGTCGCAATTTGCATTGGTGCGCAAAGCGCCTGGGCTCGTATCTGTGCCGATTGCAACGTCCGCTCGCTGGACGAGCCGATGCGAATGGACGGATCAGTCCATGCGCAGACCGATAGCAGAGGTTCGTTGGCCACAACAGGGCTACACTTAAAATGGGATAAATTCCGGAGCAATACCATGACCGACGCTACCCCCCAAAGCACATTTCGCGGTCTTCCCCTGACGCCGGAGCAGGACGCAGAAGTCAGGCACTACATAAAGAAAAAAGAACAGCATGGCGCGCCGTGGGACACGCCGGAGTTGGAGGCCATGCTTCGAGACATGCTGCAGCCCCCGAGCGACGACGACGGAGGACCCGGTTCCACCGTCGACGAAACGAAGGCGGCCACAGAACGCGCGACAGCTTCCATCGACGAGACCATGGAACCCATTGAAGCCTGCGAAGAGCGGAATGCTGCGATGGAAACCGAGGGTATGAGGGGACCGAAGCGTTGAATCCCAGGCAGCGCTCGCGACTGGTGTCGAAATTCACCCTACGCGTTCGGACCGTGGCATGAGCCTGTTGGGAACCCGGAATCACATCGATTGCGCGGACGTTGTACCCGTGGCGCCCTTTCGATGCGTGTCCTATCTGCGACAGGAGGAGATCGTGAAACGCGATATGAATCTGGCACTCGCAATATTGAAGACTCTCGAGGAAAACAAATCCCCGCACCTCAGCGAATTTGACATTGAAGGCGCGCTCAAGGATGCGTTCGATGTTTCGAACCGGGGTGTGGGGTATCAGTTGAACCTGCTGGCCGACGCAAATCTCGTCCGCTCGATGGGTAGCGACTGGCGGCTAACCTGGGATGGCCACGAGTTTTTGAAATCGGCGGTCCCGAATACCTTCGAAGACACCTGAAGGGTGACCTAAGCGCTGGAAACATCCCCCGGCTTTCGTGAAGACAACCCGATTGCAGGGGCATCGCACAGGAGCCGCCGATCGCAATAGCAGTTTGCCGAAGCACGTTCGATTCCACGACTTGATGACGACCGCGCCCACCGTCCAGCCAGCCGGTTTTGTACAGCCGCATGTGCGGATATTCCTGGTCTGAGGGGAACATGGACCGGTTAAAGCATGC
>NZ_JBNPVS010000060.1:0-61909 GCF_050434225.1 Paraburkholderia sp. GAS32
GCGAATAGCGGCGCCTGTGGATAACTTCCCCGCTATAAATAAAGGGAAGAGTTGAAGAACAAACCTTCGCAACACGATGCCCGAGGTGCCAAGAAACAACAATCTGGCTGTAGCAGCTTTATGTAAATGTCCGCTTGTAGCCAAGTTCAAATCAGCTACCGTGCCATCTGCAGATCCGCCATCGTCGCGGCAAGAAAACGCGCGGCTTCACCGCCCGTGACGACCCGATGGTCGAATGTCAGACTCAGCGGCAAGATCCGATGCACGGCGGGCACGCCGGCGGCCGCCACGACCTGTTCGTGAATGCGCCCGGCGCCGAGAATCGCGACCGTAGGCGGCACAACGATGGGAGCCGCATATTTACCGGCGATCATGCCGAAATTCGACAGCGTGATCGTATTACCGCGCAGTTCTTCCGGCGGGATCTTGCGCCCCCGGATGTCGGCACGCATCCGGTCGAGCCCGCCGCGCAGATCGGCCGGGTCGCGTAACGCGACGTTGCGCAACACCGGGACGAAGAGGCCATCCGGCAGATCGACGGCGATGCCAAGATCGATTTTCTCCAGCACGCGGCGCCGCCCCGTATGTCCGTCGAACCAGGCGTTAAGCCCCGGTTCGGCCCGGCATCCTGCCACCAGTGCACGGATCAGGCGAATCGTGACATCGGTATCGGGTGGCCACGCATTAATGTCGGCATCGTCGATAACGGTTGCCGCTGCTACCTCGCTGTGCGCGCGCGCCATGTTCTGCGCCATTGCACGCCGCACGCCGCGCAGCACTTCGGGCGGCCCGAGCTCGGCGAGTATCTTCGCGGCGCGCTGCACGTCTGCCGCTGTGATAACACCTTCCGGACCCGATGGCGTCACCATCGCCAGATCGACATCCAGCTTGCGCGCGAGCGCCCTCGCCGCCGGGATCGCCTTGATCACGCCAACACCCGCCCCCATGCCGCCGCCAGGCGCCGTCGGCGCGTCCTGCACTACATGCTGGCCGACCTCCATATGGCCGACCACGGTGCCGGCATCGGCTTCGTCGCCCTCTCCTTCGAATGCGGCAAGCGGCGCGCCCAGATGCACGACGTCGCCCGGCTGACCGAACAGCTTCGCGATACGGCCGGATTGAGGCGACGGAATCTCGACGATCGCTTTCGCCGTTTCGACCGACAACAGCGGTTGATCCGCGCGAATCTCGTCGCCGCTCTTGACGTGCCACTCGACGATCTCCGCTTCCTGCAAGCCTTCTCCGAGATCGGGCAGTTTGAAGACTTTCATGGCTTCACGACGCCTCCAGAGTCTGCCTGACCGCGGCAACGATGCGCTCCGTGCCTGGCATATATTGATTCTCAAGTCTGTACAGCGGCACCACCACGTCATATCCGGTGACGCGCTGCACCGGCGTGAGCAGCGAGTACAGTCCACGCTCGGCGATATTGGCGGCAATCTCCGCGCCCACCCCTCCGGTGCGCGAGCCCTCGTGCACGATCACACAGCGTCCGGTTTTCGCTACCGACGCGAGAATGGTGTTCATGTCGAGCGGTTTGAGCGTCGCCACGTCGATCACCTCGGCCATCACGCCTTCCTGCGCAAGCAGTTCGGCTGCGGCCTGCACGTCCTGCAATGCTCCCCCCCAACTCACCAGGGTGACGTCCGACCCATCGCGCAGCGTGAAGCAACTGTCGAGCGGCAGTGCTTCGCCGTTGTCCTCCACCGGCTGTCTGAAGAGCCGGTATAGTCGCGTCGGTTCGAAGAAGATCACCGGGTCCGGGTCGCGCATCGACGCGAGCAGCAAGCCGTATGCGCGTGCAGGAGACGATGGCGTCACGACGCGCAATCCGGGGATATGGGTGAACAACGCTTCAGGGCTTTCGGAATGATGCTCCGGCGCGTGAATCCCTGCGCCGCACGGCGCACGGATCACTAGCGGGCACGTCAGCCGTCCGCGGGTTCGATGCCGCAGACGCGACGCGTGATTCAGAATGTGATCGATGGCCGGATAGATGAACCCGCTGAACTGGATCTCCACGACCGGCTTCAGGCCCATCGCCGCCATGCCGATCGCGGTGCCGGCGATCGCGGTTTCAGCCAAAGGCGTATCGATCACCCGCTCTACGCCGAATCGCGCCTGTAACCCGACCGTCGCGCGGAACACGCCGCCGTTCACGCCGATATCCTCGCCGAGCAGCACGACGGCTGGATCGTGCGCCAGTTCGTAGGCGAGCGCCTGATTGAGCGCTTCGACCATGTTGAGGTCAGCCATGGCGATTCCCCACAGCAGGCGCAAATCGCTGCGCCATCGCCAGTTGCTCACGCATCGCCAACGGCAAGCTCTCGTACAGATGATCGAACATCGCGGAGGTATCCGGCGGCGGTACCGCCAGATACGCGTCGACGGCCTGCTCGACCTGCGCAAGGCACGCGCGGCCGAGTTGCTCGTCCTGCGCCTTGTCCCAGACGTTTAAGCGCATCAGGTAAGTGCGCAAGCGCAGCAACGGTTCGTACGCCCATTGTTTGCTGAGGACCTCGGCGTCGCGATAGCGCGTCGCGTCATCGGCTGTCGTGTGATCGCCAAGGCGGTAGCTGAGCGCTTCGATCAGCGTCGGGCCATCGCCCCGGCGAGCCTTGGCGAGCGCCGCGTGGACCACATGGTGCACCGCGATCACGTCGTTACCGTCGACCTGCAGTCCATCGATTCCCGCAGCGATCGCTTTTTGCGCGAGCGTTTGTGCAGCGCTTTGGCGGCTGCGTGGCACCGAGATCGCCCACTGGTTGTTATTGACCACAAGGACAAGCGGCGCCTGCCAGACGCCGGCCATGTTCATTGCTTCGTAGAAGTCGCCTTTGGACGTGCCGCCGTCGCCGAATATCGCCACCGCGACGCGCGGTTCGTGACGCAGCAGGAACGCGTAGGCCGCGCCGGCGGCATGGCACACCTGCGTGCCGATCGGCACACAGTTCGGGAAGTCGTCGCGCGGCACGCTGAAATCGCTGCCGCGTTCGTCGCCGCCCCAATACAGCAGACTTTCCGTCATCGTGACGCCGCGCAGCAATTGCGCGGCGTGATCGCGATAGGAAGGAAACAGCACGTCGTCGGGCTGCATCGCGCTGGCGGCGCCGACGCCGATCGCCTCCTGTCCAACCGACGACGCGAAGGTGCCGAGCTTGCCGGTTCGCTGCAGTGCAACTGCCTTCGTGTCGAACGCGCGTGTCAGCACCATCGCGCGATAGAGCGGAATCAGCGCCGCCGGGTCCCGTGCAAACGCAGGCAGCGGTTGAGCAGGCTCGCCGTCGGGGCCGAGGTATTGCGTGTAGCCGATATGAAAACTGGCAACCGTGGTCATGATCGCCCTCCACGTTCATTCGGATATCGTATACGCGTCGGAGTTCGCTCGCACGAGCGCTACCGTACGAACACTGCTGTGCTCGTGCATTCAAACCCGCCATACACCGCTATCGCTGAGGAGAGTGCCATGACGCTTACGATCACATCGCAAGCCTTCCAGCAGAACGGAGAGATTCCTCCGCAACATACCTGCCAGGGCGCCGATGTTTCCCCGCCGCTCGCGTGGTCCGGCGTGCCCGCGAACGCAAAAAGCCTGGCGCTGATCGTCGACGACCCTGACGCGCCGGACCCGGCCGCGCCGAAAATGACCTGGGTACACTGGGTGCTCTACAACATCCCGCCGACGGCAACCGGGCTGCCCGAGGGCGCCGCTGCAGGGAGCTTGCCAGGCGGCACGCTCGAAGGCACGAACGACTTCCGGCGTGCCGCTTACGGCGGCCCGTGCCCGCCCGTGATGCGGTAACCAATCCGCGGATATAAGTGCGATCCACCGTCGAGACTTACTGCTACGCCGCCCTCAGGAAATTCTCGCGCCTATGAAAGGAAAGCGACGAAAACCGATCCCGATTGACACGGAAAGTCATATCAGTCCTTCGACCTAATGCCGGCCTTGCCTCGGAGACTCACCCTGGTCATGAAGAAGACGCTCGGCCTCCTGGTCCCCGGACCGGCATTCTCAGCAAGTGATGCATATGAGGCGTGCCTCCGTCTTCGCGCCTGATGCAATCACGTTCGACCATATTTCCGCGTCCTGATCGCGGGCAAAGGGCCACCGCAAAACCGGGGCCATAGTCAGCGAACGTCGTCCACACGAAACAAATGTAATCATCTGTTAATGCCGCGCGCCGCAGCCTTTTTTGACGACGGAAGCGCCGTTCCGTTTTGGTACGATCCCGGCTTTTCCGCCAGCGCCCCGCCACCGTGAATCGCCGATATTTATCGTTGTTTCGTGAGCATTGCGCACGGTGGCTCGCCCGCATCCAACCGCTGGCCGCCGCCGGCAGCACGATAGCCATACTCGTTTTCAGCAGCGCGCTGCGCCGCCTTCGCCACCCAACGCGACGGGGCGTCGCGCTGACACTCGCCGCGTTGCCGGCGTTCTTCCTGCTGTACGTGCTTGCGCTCGTGCCATTTACGCCGGGCATCGGCGACATCCGCAAAGCCCGCGTCGATCGGCCAGCGTTGATCGTGTCGGCCGACGGCAAACTGCTCGAGGAATTCAAGCCAGTCAATCGCGAGTGGGTGTCGCTCAAACAGATCTCGCCGTACATGTTGGATGCATTGATAGCGACCGAAGACCGCCGCTTCTACGAGCATCACGGCATCGACTGGAAGCGCACCGCGTCGGCCGCACTGCATACGTTCTCCGGCGATCGGCAGGGAGGCTCGACGATCACGCAGCAGCTCGCGCGCAACCTGTATCCCGACGAAATCGGCCGCGCGCCGACCCTCACGCGCAAGCTTAAGGAAGCGATCACGGCGTTCAAGATCGAAGCTGTGTACAGCAAGGATCAGATCCTCGAGACGTACCTGAACACGGTGCCGTTCCTGTACAACGCCTATGGCGTGGAAATGGCCGCACGCACCTACTTTGGCAAATCGGCCGAACAGCTCGACATCCTCGAAAGCGCGACGCTCGTCGGCATGCTGAAGGCCAACAGCGCCTACAACCCGGTGCTCAATCCCGAGCGCGCGTTGCAGCGGCGAAACACAGTGCTCGGGCAGATGAACAAGTACGGGAAGCTCAAGGTCGACGCTTACAGCTGGTTGAAGCGACAACCGCTTAACGTCAATTTCGAGTTGCAGACCGCGTCACCGGGCGCCGCGCCTCATTTCTCGGCGCAATTGCGCAAGTGGCTGATCGCATGGGCCGGTCGCAATGGCTATAACATCTATGCCGACGGGCTGGTCGTGCGCACGACCATCGATTCCCGCCTGCAGGCGATGGCGACGCAGGCGATGAACTGGCAGACGAACCAGTTGCAATCGATCGCGAACGACGCATGGAGCGAACGCACGGGCTGCTGGCCGGGCAACGACCTGTTCCAGACATTCATTCGGCAGACGGCCGACTACCGCGCCGCACGTGATGCTGGTCAATCGGATCCGACCGCGCTCAGGAAGCTCGGCACGAACCCCACGTTCGTTCGCGCGCTCTGCCGGAGCAAGACGCAGATCCAGGCGGGGTTTGTCGCGATCGATCCGCGCAACGGAGATATCAAGGCATGGGTCGGCAGCCGCGACTTCAGTGACGAGCCGTTCGATCACGTGCAGCAGGCGCGGCGCCAGCCGGGTTCGACGTTCAAGCCGTTCGTCTACGGCGCGGCTTTTGCGGACGGCGCGCGGCCGAACGATACGATCGTCGACCGGAACGTCGCCATTCCGCTGACAGGGCATGCGAGCTGGCGTCCTACCGACGCGGAACCGCCGACCGGCCGACCGATGACGCTGCGCGACGCGCTTGTGTATTCGCGCAACCGTGTCACTGCTCAGCTCATGCAAAAGGAAGGCCCCGAAAAGGTCGCACAGCTCGCGCGTGCGATGGGCGTGCGCGAGAGTCCGCTCGAAGCGGTGCCGTCGCTCGCGCTCGGCACGAGCCCCGTCACGCTCAAGGAAATGGTCTCGGCGTACAGCACGATCGCGAACCGCGGCGCCTATCTCGAACCGCGCATGGTCACGCGCATCGAGGATCACGACGGCAAGGTGCTCGCCGAATTCGCGAGCGCATCGCCGGAACAGGCACTGCCCGCTGGCGCCGCGCAAACACTCGTCGACGTGATGCGCGACGTCGTTAACCGGGGCACCGGCGCAGGCATCCGGACGCGCTTCGGGATTCGCGCCGACGTGGCCGGCAAGACGGGCACGACGCAGGACAACACGGATAGCTGGTTCATCCTGATGCATTCGCAACTGGTTGCAGGCGCATGGGTAGGTTTCGACGATGCACGTGTGACGCTCGGCAACGACTATTGGGGCGAGGGCGCGCACAGCGCCTTACCGATGGTGGGCGCGTTCTATGACATGGCGCTGCGTGCGAGGGTCATTGATCCGGATGCACCGCTCGGCCCCGAGACCCGGCCACCCCGCACGGTCCATGCGCGACGGCATCGACACTTCCTCTTCTGGAGCTTCTGATGTCGTCGCTGGCGGACGCGCATGCATGAACCGATTTCGACCTGCGATTGACCCGCATGCTGCAATCGCTCCCAGCTGGGACGATCGCAGAGTTGGGCGATTGCTGGATCGCGTGGTGGGACGGCGCGCGCACGATGTACGCCCGAATCGGCGCCGACGGCCGCCCAGCCGGGAGGCACGCGTCAGATCTGGTCCGCGAGTGGGAGCAATGGCGCGCCTGGCTCGCGGTATGGATCGACGAACCGCGCTTTAGTACGCGATGAGAGGACGAGCGGCCTCATTGCTCACTTCTGGCAGATGCGTCGCCATGGTAGCCGAGCGTCCTTGACGTCGATTTTTTGAACTCGATGTTGGCCAGCGCCTCGCGGACGTCCTCAGGTGGCATCCACGCCAGCAGAACTTTCCCTATGGCCGTGCTGTAGAGCGGGTTTCGTCGTCCCACACGAGATTGCATGCGCAGTCCATACTCCGAATCGATCTTGCGGATGTATATGATTGCGTCATCATCCATCCGCACCGCGATTCAACCATCCCCCTCGCCTGTCCAGCAGCAATGTCGATCTGCATGATGTTCTCAAAGTGAGATCGGCTCATCTGCATTTGCTGTTGGACATGACGTTGCAACGGGACAATTCTATGCGACATAAAGACGTGTCGACTAAGTCGAGCGTCACCTGCATCGATATCAACTGAAATCGCGATTTTTCAAGGAGCACGCCGGATGTCCGCCTTGTTCACTCCTTTCAACCTTAAGGACGTATCTCTGCGCAATCGCATTGCAATTCCGCCGATGTGCCAGTACAACGCCGTCGACGGACTGATCAACGATTGGCATCGCGTGCATCTTGCCGGACTCGCACGCGGCGGCGCAGGCCTCGTCATCGTCGAGGCGACTGCGGTGTCGCCGGAGGGTCGAATTACGCCGGGCTGCACCGGCCTCTGGAGCGACCAGCAGGCACAGGCTTTTGCGCCCATCGTCGCTTCAATCCGTGCGGCCGGGGCCGTGCCCGGCATCCAGCTCGCCCATGCAGGCCGCAAAGCCAGCGCGAACCGGCCGTGGGAAGGTGGCAACCACATCGCTGCCGACGATCCTCGCGGCTGGCAGACCATCGCGCCGTCGGCCATCGCATTCGGCGACCATCTGCCGCGAGTACCCAAGGCAATGACGCTTCAGGACATCGCCCGGGTACGCGAGGATTTTGTAGCCGCCGCGAAACGTGCGCGGGACGCCGGCTTCGAATGGCTCGAACTGCACTTTGCACACGGCTATCTCGGCCAGAGTTTTTTCTCGATGCACTCGAATCAACGGAACGACGTCTATGGCGGCAGCCTCGGTAACCGCAGCCGTTTCCTGCTGGAGACTCTGGCGGCGGTGCGCGATGTATGGCCCGAACATCTGCCGCTGACCGCCCGTTTCGGCGTCATCGAATACGACGGGCGCGACGAGGAGACCCTCGCCGAATCCATCGAACTGGCAAAGAACTTCAAGCGTGCGGGTCTGGACATGCTGAGCGTTAGCGTAGGCTTCTCCACACCGACAGCTCAAATTCCGTGGGCACCTGCATTCCTCGTGCCCATTGCCGAACGCATACGCCGCGAAGCGCAACTGCCTGTTGCATCGGCGTGGGGCATCGATACGCCAGAACTCGCAAATCGTTGCGTTGAAAATAGACAGCTCGACCTCGTGATGGTTGGGCGCGCGCATCTTGCCGATCCTCATTGGCCGTATTCCGCAGCGCGCAAGCTCGGGATCGACCGTGCGTCATGGACACTTCCCGCACCCTATGCTCATTGGCTCGAGAGCTATGCCGTTGCTGACTGAGCAGTAGCGTCTCCGATGCAGTAGGAATCCTCTTCATTTAGGCCAGGAGATCAGGCGCTGTAATCGGGCTGATACAGTGGTTGCGCGGCCTCGAACGCTGCGTGTTTCGACGCGTGCGCATAGACGGCAAGAGAGCGTGGATATGGCCGCAGATCGCACTCCATGCGCAGTGCGTTGGCGATCTGCGGCACAAGGCACACATCGGCGAGCGTTGGCTGCGCGCCGAAGCACCACGGACCTGCATCGCTGCGTTCGAGCAGTCGCTCGACGCCGCCCATCCCCTCTGCAATCCAGTGCCTGTACCACGTGGCCTTCTGTTGCGGCGTGACCTTCAGTTCCGTTTCCAGATAGCGCAGGATGCGCAAATTGTTGACGGGATGGATTTCACAGGCAATCAGCAACGAGAATTCGAGCACGCGGGCGCGCAGGTTCGGTTCGAGCGGGATCAAGCGCTGTTCAGGATACTGCCGGTCGAGGTAATCGATGATCGCCAGAGACTGACCGAGCCTGAAATCCCGGTCCATCAGCGTGGGCACCAAAGCGGACGGATTCACGCTCGCAACGTAATCGGCGGCACGATGCTCGCCTGTGCGAATGTTGACGGGTAGCGTTTCATAGGCAATCCCCTTGAGAGCGAGCGCGATGCGCACGCGATACGATGTCGAACTGTTGAAGAAGCTATGGAGTTGCACAGTGAGTTCTTCCATCAATTGCAACGCCTGACGTCAAACGACGCTCACGGCGATTTCACCCAGACGATCGACGCCGACCTTCATCGTGTCGCCCTTCTGCACAGCACCGACGCCTTCAGGCGTGCCCGTGAAGATCAGATCACCCGGTTCGAGGCGGAAGAACTTCGACAGATACGCCACTGTCTCCGCGACCGACCAGATGAGATACGACACGTCGCTCTGCTGTTTGGTCTCGCCGTTGACCGTCAGCCACAGGCCGGCGTTTTCGAAGTGGCCGACCTCGCTGGTCGGATGAATCGGTCCAATCGGCGCCGAGCGGTCAAACGCCTTGCCAACCTCCCACGGACGCCCCATTTCGCGCATCTTCATTTGCAGATCGCGCCGCGTCATATCGAGGCCTACCGCGTAACCCCATACGTGCTCGAGCGCCTGTTCGACATCGATATCCGAGCCGCTCTTGCCGATCACCGCTACGAGTTCAGCTTCGTAGTGGTAGTTCCGCGTCTGCGACGGATAAGCCAGTTCGAGTGTTTCGCCATAAGCGACGGGCACGATGGCATCGGCAGGCTTGCAGAAAAAGAACGGCGGTGCGCGATCTGGATCGAAACCCATTTCGCGCGCATGCGCCGCATAGTTCCGGCCTACACAATAGACGCGGCGCACCGCGAATTGAGCGTCGCCGCCGGCGACGGGAACAGCGATGGGCGCTTCGGGCGGGAAAACAAAAGCCATAATGTTTTAACTCGACAGGGTTAAGAAAGCAGCAGCGTGCCGCGAGCAGGGCGTGCAGAAGCAAAACGGCTGCGTCTAGCTGCGTTCTTCGCGCAGCAAATTCAGTGCGGCAAGCACAGGACGATCCGAGTAGCTGAACAACACGCTTTCCACTGATGCCGAGAGCCGCACGGGTGCCCACGACGGTGCGATGAACACGTCATGTGGTTCGAACAGGAACTCATCGTCGCCGATCCTGACTGTGCCCTTGCCTTCTACGACGCAGTAAATCGTTGCGTCTGTGCTGCGATAGGCGTGCCCCTTGAAGCCTGCGGGCAGGTACTGCATGAACGTCGCGATGCCCGGCATGGGCCAGCCGCCCGTGGCCGGATTCACGTAGCGCAGCTTCACGCCGTCCCACTCGTCGAGTTCACCATTGCGGTACAACGCGTCGAGCGCTTCGCGGCTGCGCGCGTAGGGGTAGCTGAATATCGGCGAAGTGGGATCGGATACCCGGTGCCTCACAGGTCCCATGTTGTGGCCAAAGCGCGCAAAACTGTCGCCCTCGGGCCGCGAGATCGGCTGCGTAGCCTCGGAGTAGTTTTCGGCAAAACCAGCGTCCATGTGCGCGACAAGCGGGATATCCAGGCCATCGAGCCACACAACGGGTTCGCCCCCCTCTTTCAGGGAAGGATTACCGTGGTCATGCCATGTCCATGACGGCGTAATGATGAAATCACCCGGGTGCATCGTTGTGCGTTCGCCGTTGACGGCCGTCCAGGCGCCCTTGCCTTCTACAATGAAGCGCAGCGCCGACTGCGTATGCCGGTGGCTGGGGGCAATCTCGCCGGGCAGGATCAGCTGCAGTCCGGCGTACAGGTTCGGCGTCATACTCGACTTGCCTGGGAGACCCGGGTTTTCGAGCACCAACACGCGACGCACGGCTTCTTCGGCGCTGATCAGGGAACCGGCCCGCATCACGAGATCCCGCACCTGCGCATATTTCCAGATCGCAGGCAGCGTTTTCGGCCGAGGCGCTTTCGGAACGAGGCTATGCAGCGATTCCCAAAGCGGCGTCATACGCTGGCGGGCAATCTGCTCGTAGTAAGCGGTGCGCGATGCGTCCGGATTATCGTTAGTCATTGCGTCTCCTTTCGGTGCTGCGGGCAATGCGCGTTCAAAGGCGCCCTTGCTCAACGAGGCCACGACGGATGTGCTGGATCTGCGCCTCGCCAATCTGCAGAGCCTGCGCTGAAGTGTGGACAGAGTAATAGCCAAGCACCAGGTCATGGGGATGCGGGACGGCTGAGCCAATCACGTACTCCGCATCATCCAAGGCGAGGAAATCCACAGGTGTCTCCCCTGGTTCGAAGACAATGATCTCGCCATGCTCCAATACCTCCGGGATGGAGACTCGTCCTTTACCCATGGCCAGCCAGAGGACAGAGTGCCCCTGGGGCGGCTGATAACGCCAGCGCTCGCCCGCTTTGAGAGTAACTGCGAGATAGTTGATCGACATGGCTATTGCAGTCGAGCTTTTGGCACCCTCATGCTCCCCAAGCAGCACCCGGGCGGGCCCTATTTGCGGAATATCGGCTGCGGGCTGATAGACGCTTTCCGACGGACCGAGCTCCAAATCCGGCGGCAACGCGACCCAGAGCTGGAAACCACGTGTCAACCCCGGCTCGCCTGCTCCCCCCGCATGCCACACCCCCTTGCCGGCGCGCATCCATTCCACTCCTCCCGCACGCAGAATGCCGGTCGCGTTGTTCGTGTCTTCGTAGCTGACACTACCTTCGGCCACGTAGGTCAGCGTCGCGAGCCCCGAATGGGGATGCAGGCCGAAGGTCGGAAAGACGTCCCCACGATTGTCAAAGAGATCGAGGAAGACGAACGGCTTCAGGACCCGCCCCAGATCACCAGGGCTCATCAGGCGCGTGATGTAGCCGTGGCTCTGGCCACGGGAACGATAAACGATGGCACGAGCCTGATCGGACTCGATAGCTGCGGTATTGGACATGGGACCTCTTGTAAGGCCGGAGCGAAACGGAAACGAAGCGGAAACGAAGATGCGTGTGATATCAATTTGCCTGGTCAGATCGGCGCCTTACGGCGCGTCAAACAGAAAGTTCATGCGCCTTCCGTCAGAAACTCGATGATTAGCTTTCCTACCTCATCTGCCCTTTCGATGTTCGGGCAGTGGCCAGCGTTCGCGAGAACCGCCGCACGGGCGTCAGGAACGCGCGCAGCGAGTTCGTCAGCGAACCCCGGAAGCCGCAGCCTGTCCCGATCCCCTGCAACGATCAGCGTTCTGGCTGTTATGTTCCCGTACGGCGTGCGATCGGCGCCGCCGAACTCAGTACGAACGCGTGCCTGCGGCGAGCGAAAGCGTGCCGCTGCGATCGCCTCCCACGCCCCAGGTGCGACGCTAAGTGCATGGCGGCGGCGGACGTACTCGCGATCCTGATACCAGACGGGATCTTCGAATATCGCAGCGAGTAGACCAGCCATAGCTTCCTCGCTGCCGTCATAGTCAAGCAGGCGGCGGCGTTCTTCGTTGTCGGGAATGAAACCGCCGCCGCTAATCGCGACCAGGCGATCTATCGGCAATCGGCACGGCCTTTCGGCAGCCATCTGGAGCAGAAAGGTTGCCCCCATCGAATTCCCGACGAAATGCGCTTTGTCCAGCGCCATCAGTTGAATGAAACGCACCATGTGCGACAGCATGCGCTCCCGCTTGCTGTCGAAATCATGAATCTTTGCAGTCCTGCCGAATCCAAGCCAGTCTGGGGCAATCACCCGGAAATGGCGGGCGAGCGCGGGTATAAGATATTCCCAGCTCGTCTCGGCACCACCGCCAAACTCGCCGCTGTGAAACAGCACGACTGCAGGCCCTTCGCCAGCCTCGAGGTAATGGGTGCGCATCCCATCCACCTCGACATATCGGCTTCGATGCACCGCCTCAACCGGCGGCACGCGCCATGCCTGCTCGCTTGTGACTACGGTGTTCACGACAATGCTCCCATTGGCCGCAGGCGGCGCAGTTCGGCGCGGGGGCCCGCCGCCATCATGTCCGGAGTCCATTCCGACGCAGGATCGACTGTGCAGATAACCTTGCTGACGCCAGGCACGCGCGCCACCACCTGCTCCACCTGAGCAATGATATTGGCCGCTTGCCAGCAAACCGGACTGGTCAGGCGCAACCCAATGTGCGCCACACCGTCTTCGTTCAGCGTTACCTTCGTCACCATTCCCATGTCGATCAGGCTAATTGGAAGGCCTGTCGCAATCGAGCAGGGATCGACCACCTGATCGAGCATGGTTTGAATTCCGGTGGTGTCACGCATTGGAAACCTCCTGCACAGTTGAGAACGGTGCGAGCGGCCCGTCTGGCCGCCGGCGTGCGAATTCGTCGTCGCGCGTAGCTGAGAGGCGGGCGTCGAGATCGAGTCCCGTCATGCGGCCATAATTGTCAAACAGGATCGCGCGCTTGGCGGCAAGATCGAGTTGCGAAAGACCAGCGCCCTCGATCAGCGCCTCCGGAAAAGCGAATTCGCGTACGAACGTCTCCAGCAGCGGTTGTGGATGAAAGGCCATCGCTCCCGTGCCCCACAGGATCCGCTCCATAGCATGCTGCCCTCCTGGGCCGATCAGCGCAGCCATCGCATGAAGAAATGCCGCCGGGCGGCTTGCCGCCAGAGCGCTGGTGATCTCCAGATTGACATATACATTGTCGAACCGCGCGAGCTGCCACGCCGTCTCCTCGAGGAACGCCATGCCTCCGTGGACAACCTCGAAATTCAGCCCGGGGAAAGCCATGCATGCCCGGTCGATATCGTCGACCCTGTAATGCTCCATGGGCACAGGCCCAAGCGGAAGTGCCTTATGTACGGCAACGACCTTGATCCCCAGCTTTTCGGCCCGTTCGAACAATGGAAACGCGATCTCCGGATCGTCCATCTTCCATCCACGTATCTCGCTGCCAACCCAGCTGTTCGGATAGAGCTTGAGTCCGACCGGACGCAACAGTTCCACCTGTCGTTCCAGTTCATCCAGCGCGGCCTTACCGGTCATCGGGTCAACGCCGCAGTAAGTGATAAACCGATTCGGCCATCGCGCCTGAGCCTCAATTGCCTTTTCCAGGCTGCACAACCCGTCCTTGAACGAGAATATGGGCAGAACGTGATAAACGGCGAGATCGGTATCGCTTTCGAGGAACACCTGCTCAGCCGCCTCCTGGATAGACCAGTCCCGATAGAATTGCGCCAGCGTCGGTGCGTAGCCATGCCGCGCTGTCGCCACGACCGATCCATAAACGAGATCGCATAACGGGGCGGCAAAGCGATTGGCGTAGTTCGTCGCATCCATGTTGTAGGCGTGCACGACAGCATCTAAAACGGGCAGACCATCAATCATCGTTCGCCTCCTCAGTGATTTTTAGAGAGTATCTCCATCGACTTCACTAACGTCCAGAACAGAAAACTCACAGCGTGATCTGGTTTCAAGATCAGGTGACATGCTTTGATTAGAGGACTACTCAATCGGCGACTGACAAAGTCAATTAAAAACATCGTCGCTCTGTGCCCTGTTCTCGAAGTGAGATTGCCCTATCAGGTTTTGCTGCTGGACATGCCGTGACAGCCAGATAATCTATGCAAGATAAGGAAGACACGCCAACCGTATGAAGATCGGCATCTTTGCCATGGTGACCGGGAGCGGCAGACGGGATCTGGCGCATCACCCGGGACGTGCTTCCGCTTATGGTGCAGGCTGACCTGCGTGTGCCATTCGCCAACTCTTTTCAATAACTTAATTAGCATAACTTTAAATTGGAGAGTCTCATGACATCCCAGCGCCACATCGCTATCAACGCTTTCTATATGCCTTCGCCTACGCAATCATGGGCAGGAATGTGGCCGCACCCGCAGTCAACCGGAGCTGACTACAACAAGCTCAAATTCTGGATCGACCTCGCCAAACAGGCGGAATCGGGATTGATCGACTGCGTGTTCCTTGCCGATGCACTTGGCGTGCCGGACACATATGGCGGCGCGCCCGATGCCGCAATCCGAAGCGGCGCGCACTTTCCCGCCAACGATCCAATGTTGCTAATTTCAGCCATGGCCTCCGTTACCCGACATATCACCTTCGGTGTGACCGGCAACACCACTTACGAACCGCCCTATCTCCTTGCCCGCCGTCTGTCGACGCTTGATCAACTCACGGAAGGCCGGCTGGCATGGAACATCGTTACCGGCGTGATGCCATCAACCGCGAAAGCGATGGGGCAGAGCGAGATGGTTTCACATGACGCCCGCTACGATGTTGCAGACGAGTACATGGATCTTGTTTACAAGCTTTGGGAGGCCAGTTGGGAGGACGGCGCTGCGATTCGCGACCGTGCGCGCGGCATCTTTACCGATCCCTCCAAGGTGCATACGATTCATCATCGTTCCGAGCATTTCTCTTGCGACGGCATTCATTTGTGTGAACCGTCGCCCCAGCGGACACCATTGCTCTTTTCAGCTGGTGCCTCATCCCGAGGGATCGCCTTCGCGGGTCGACATGCGGAGTGCAGCTTCATGTCCACCAACAGCATCGACTTTGCCAGCAAAACAACTCAGCGATATCGCCAGGCCGCGGTAGCCGCCGGACGTACGCCAGATTCCATAAAAGTGTTCAATGCAACTACCGTCATCGTCGGTGCTACTGAAGACGAGGCTCGCGATCGGGTCCGGGAATATCAGCGCTATATAAGTGAGGAAGGCAATCTCGCGATCTTTTCCACCTGGCTCGGCGTGGATCTGTCGCGTTACGATCCTGATGGACCGATTGACGTGGTGGAAAGCAATGCTGTGCAGTCCATCGCCGATTCCATGCGCGCTACCGGCGACATGGGCAAGGTGACGTTGCGCGACCTAGCGCGCTTCGCCAATGTCGGTGGAAGAGAGGCGTTCATTGTGGGCTCGCCCGATCAGGTCTGCGATACGCTGTTGAAATGGCGCGACGAAGCCGATGTGGATGGATTTAATCTCGTGCGTACCGTCGAACCTGATAATCTCCAGAATTTCATCGATCTGGTCATCCCACGTCTTCAGGAAAGGGGGGCCTTCAAGACTGGCTATAAGGAAGGCACCATGCGCGAACAGCTATTTCCGGAAACCGGACCCAGGCTGCGAGCAGATCACTATGGAGCGCGTTTCCGCCCCGCGGTGAACCGCCCATAAGGACCTCGCCATTTCTGCGAGCATGAGCCGGCATCTGAGGCACCCACCGGCAAGGACAACGTTGCCCGCCGCTCACTCGGTGAGCCGCGGGCAACGCTTGTCCAGAACACCGGAACCTCCCCTCGCCTCACACTTTGACGAAGCTGACTCCAGCCAGCGGGCCGAACGGCAACGACGCTAGCGGCCCGCCGACATCGAGCGCTCCAAGATCGACTGCGAAAAAGCCGGCCTTCGCGATAAGCGAGCGGACGGTCGCTTTGGCATCCAGGTCGTCACCGGAGTAAAACAGCACGCGATTTCCACCAGACACTTCCGGCTCGTGCAGAACGTTCACATCGAGGTGGTTGAATGCCTTGACGAGACGCGCGCCAGGAGCGAGATCGCTAACCACGCTGCTCGAGTGCCGGCCGCCAAGATCGACTGGCTTGATACCGTAGGCAGCCAGCGGGTTGCCCGGGTCATTGGCGTCCGGTGAGTCCGGGTCGATCCATTCGACAGGATTGGTGCCGTCGACGACAATGCGCCCGTTCCATGCGGGCAGCCCCCCAAGCACTCGTTTCAGATCCACCCAGCGAATGGCGACGAAGACGATGTCCGCCTTGCCTGCTTCCTCCGTGGTACCGGCCTTGATCGCCGGACCGAGTTCCTGGACCAATCCCGCGAGGGATTCAGGGCCCCGGCTGTTCGAAATGATGGCCGAAATGCCCACCTTGGCGAACGCCCGGGCCAGGTTCGATCCCAACGCGCCTGCGCCGATAATGCCAATGCTCATGCCTTAATCCTCCAACAGTTAATTCGGCTCAGGCCGCCGTGGCCACCACGGCCCAAAGACCGGGGCAAAAAATACCTGCGAAATACGCACCGGCCCCGCACGCCATGCACATGCGTTCGACCAGGTATATATGTCGACGACACACCGACACATAGACGAAAGAAAACTCAGGAATGCAGAATTCGAGACTTCCCGAGCCGCGCCACCTCGGCAACAATATCGGCGATCGTGTACCTGGAAAGTTCGGCTTCGAGTGCGTTTCTGGCCCGTTGCAGCGCCGGGTGCATGGCTTCCTGGATATTAGCGCCGACCGGACAGGCGATGCATGGCGGTGTCCGAGGCAGGCTGAAGAGCTCCGCATCCTCGACCGCGTTATAAACGTCCAGCAGACGGATCCTTTTAACCGGCTTTGCTAGCAATGCGCCCCCGCCGGCGCCCAATTGCGACTTCGTTAGACCTGCGTCGCTCAGCCGCGAAAGCAAGCCACGAATGACCACCGCACCGGTGTTCACCGAATTGGCCAGATCCTCCGAACGCAGCGGCTTGCCGCCGTTGACGGCAAGCGCAGCGAGTGTGTGGACAGCGACGGCAAAGCGAGTGCTGGTGGGCATAGACTGGATCGAGCAATACGACTAAAGCGCAGACGGAGCCACAATCGAAGCACGACGATTGATTCGACGGTCGATACTGAATGCACCCGCACCATGGGCTGAGAAGGCCAGAAGGCCGCCCGCCATGGCGACGTTCTTGAGGAAGTTGAACATTTGACTCTGGTCGCCAAATGCATGATGGAAGATGATCGCAGTCACAACGCAGTAAATCGCCAGTACCCACGCTACGACGCGAGTGCGGTACCCAAGAATCAGCGACGTCGCGCATACCAGTTCAAGTACCATTGAACCGATATACCCCAGCAGCGGTGCAGGCAACCCTAAGGATGCGATGTAGCCGATAGTAGGGCCCGGCGAAATGAGCTTTTCCACGCCACTGATAACAAAAATTATCGCCATGAGAAGACGCCCTGCCAAAAGGCCCACGTCGTTGTTCGAGTAACCCGAAGTGTTCATTTCAATTCTCCACGAGGGATTTCCAGCTTGATGATGGGGGTGACATAAATCTTCGTACGAGTTGGCTCCATTGCCCTATTCCATCCCGTAGTTATAGATAGACGTCAACTGACTGGCTCGTCACGAGCCTTCGCGTATATGCGTGCTGTCCATATCGCATAAGCTAGTGGCGTCGTGACATCGTGTCCAACGGCGAATTCAGATGGCATGATCGAAAGTGGTGATAGTGGATCACCAGGCAAGCATTCCACCATCCACGATCAAATCTGTGCCGGTGATATAAGAGCTCTCGTCCGAAGCCAGGAAGAGTGCCGCCTGCGCCACCTCTTCTGGTTTTGCGGCGCGGCCGAGCATAATCCGACCGAGCACGTGATCGGCCCATTCCTTATTATTAAGCTGCTCGCGGGTCTGGTTGGTCTCAGTCACTCCCGGGGAAATGGAATTGGCACGGATGCCAAATTCACGCCCCTCCATCGCCATCTGGCGCGTCATCGCGATGACACCGGCCTTCGATGTGCAATGCGCCAAAGATCCGAGCGTGCGTACTGTCGTGTACGCGTTCGCGGAGGCTGTATTGACAATCGTGCCGCCGCTTTTCTTAAGGTAGGGCCAGGCCGTGCGAGTGAGGAAGAAAACGAGACTGACCTCCTCGTTCAGGCTGCGCGTCCATTCTTCATCTGAAATATCTTCAATCCAGTTGAAATAGGCCATCGCTGCATTGTTGTAGAGCACGTCGATCCGGCCAAAGCGCTCAATCGCGAGATCGACCAAGGCGCGGCACTCATCCGAATGAGCGAGATTGCAGGGATGCCGGGAGACCATTTCGCCGCCTGCAGCGAACACCGCCTCTACCGTAGCCGCGGCAGCTGCTTCGTTTAAATCGCACCCTACGATACGCGCGCCTTCTCGTGCGAATAGCAGCGCTGCGGCGCGCCCCATGCTCCCACCCGTACCTGTGATAACGCAAACCTTATCCTGAAGCCTGCCTGTCATGGTTGTCCTCTCATATTGTTGATGAGGTTGGTCGGCTAACACTAGCTGACCTTATAGAGCCCACCGTCAACGACCAACGCCTGCCCTGTGATAAACCCGGCCTCCTCACTCGCAAGGAAGGCGACCGGACCGACAAGGTCCCGCGGCTCCGCTATTCGCTTGATTGCCTGTTGCTGCCAGACGGCGCGTTTCGCGTCCTCGGGCATGCCAGCCGTGGCAGGCGTATCGGTCAGGGACGGGAGTATCGCGTTACAGGTGATCCCGTCGGCGGCGACGTCATTGGCGAGACCTCGCATAAACCCGATCGCGCCCATTTTCGTCGCTATGTAGGCACTGAGCGCCTGCTCCGCGATGCCGATCGAATTGGACGATATAGCAATGAATCGACCATAGCCATTCTTGCGCATGCGTGGCACGAAATGCTTCGCGCTATAGAATTGTGCGTCGAGATTGACTGCGAACCCTCTACGCCATGTGTCGAAGTCCAGTTCATCAATCAGGCCACGCGGAAAGGCAGCGGCATTGTTCACGACGATATCCAGACGGTTGAACCTTTCGTCTATGGCATGTCCGAGTTTTGCCCATGTCGCCTCGATTGACACATCCCCGGCGAAAGCCATTGCCGAATCTCCGGCTAATTTCGCCGATTCGGCCGGCACTTCCAGATCGACCAAAACAACTTCTGCACCGCATTGCGCAAGCTTGACCGCAATAGCGCGGCCAATGCCTCGTCCCGCGCCAGTGACGATGGCCACCTTGCCTTTCAACGATGTCATGTGTCCCCTCCAGCAGAATTCAGTGCCTGGCACAAGCGTCCATCTCACTTGCCACCGAGCGGATAAAAAAGCACGACTCAATCTCCTAAGCCAGGTTTCCAATGACAACGCCGGCGATGGCGATCACCCCGCCAATTCCCTGAAAAACCGAAATCCGTTCGCCGAACGAGAGACCTATAAGGAACGAGCCGATCATTACGCCAACGGTCAACGCTGTCACTGCGGCACTAACCGGCGCTCCGGCCACCATCGCTCGCCCCAGGAACCAAAGCGTCAACATATTGGCGAGAATCATTCCAAGGGTGGGCCATGGCAGTGTCATGCCGGCGCAGAGCTTCATGAAATAGACGGCAATGAGATTGGCGGCGATGGCAATCGCGACCATGGCGTAGCTAACAGACATTTTGTCTCCTCCAACGATAAGTATCAGCGGTGCCCTCCGCCGTAGGTCTCCGAGCACATTGTTTTGATCAGCAATTTCGTCAACCTACCTGGTTCAACGCGTCGAATTCATACCGCCAGGCACAGCGGCAGACGCAAAATCGAGAATCTATCCTCCTTATATCATTTGCATTCCTTATCATCATGTTTATAAACAGATTGTTAAATGATCGCCTCAACCTGCGGCGAACTCCCGAAGCGCTTTTATCGAGCAAGAGAAACTCGCCGCTCCTAAAAGACTCTCACTGCCTGGACCAACCAAGTGCGTCTCCACCTAACCGGTGACATAGCTCGCAGCACGTCGTGCACCATAGTGCGCATCCCAATAGCGGAGATGCTCAAGCCAGGGCACATGGGTCAAGCCGATGTCATCGTTGAACGCCATGACACGCGGCGCGGCTGGATCGAAAACGGGCCAATCTGGAAGACCCTTCGCCGTCGGACGGCCGGTACGGGCGAATTCCACCCAGGCAGCGCGGATTGTCTTGCCCAAAGCATAGTCCCCGGGTTGCCATGGCCAATCTCGCAGACTAAAGCGATCGAAACTAAAGAAGATAGAGCTGCAGTGAAAAGCGCCCAGCGGCCTTGGGAAGGCCTGTTCGTCGTAACTATCAGCCGGCACCGGGGGAGCTTTCTGAAACTGGTAGTAGTAGACGTCGTGGCCACCTGCTGCATGAAGATGGGCCCATGTCCAATTCTGCCAGGTGAATACACGGTGACTATTGGCCTTCAGGCTAGCGGCAAGCGCTTGCGCGTCTGTCGTGGCTGGGTAAAGCGCAAGGAAGCGCTCGGCGCTATCGCCATATTCTATTTGAACGTAGTCGCGATACGCTGCGAGACTGGGGGAGAAACCGATCACGAGATCCTCATTCGCCACCGACCCAACGAGTAGCGGGACAGCAGCTTGCTGCCGGCTCTCAAAGATCTGATAGCTTCCCGCCGGCAGTACCGCCCCATCCACAATTGGCTGAGCCGCGTCAAAAATCCCCTGCATATTGGTGCCGTCGACACCGCTCGCTGCCCGGATCGTATCGACATCGAGTGTCCGGATGTCCAGGTTGGCACCGCCTGTGATACCGTCGGTCCAAGCTTTACCCGACCGTGTTGCTGCCGCGAGAGATTGCCAGCGATCAGCAACACCGCTATCTTCAGCCACGGTACCGAAACTTCCACCGCTCTCGGCGATCGCTCGATGGAACAGGCCGCGTGCGCGGGGCGATGCCATGAGCAGGCTGACGCTGGAGGCGCCCGCAGAAATGCCGAAGATAGTCACGCATCCGGGGTCGCCGCCGAACTCAGCAATGTTGTTCCGCACCCACTGGAGCGCCGCGATCTGGTCAAGCAGCCCGTAATTGCCGGAAATGCCCTCGTCATTTTCCAGAGAAAGCTGAGGGTGGGCGAGAAAACCAAGTTTCGCCAAACGGTAGTTAATGGTAACGAACACCACCCCGTCACGCGCCCATGCATCACCATCAAAGAAGGGAGCCGATCCTGATCCAAACTGGAAGCCACCGGGATGGATCCACAGTATCACCGGACGCTTCTCTGCGGCATCCTTGGCCGCCGTCCATACGTTGAGATACAGACAATCCTCTGACTGGCTTTCAGCGCCAAAGGGGAGAAGCGAATTACCTAACATCGATTGCTGAATCGCAATTGACTTCGCGCGCGTGGCGTCTCTCACCCCGCTCCAGGCAGCCGGAGGCTGCGGAGCACGCCAGCGCAGATCGCCAACAGGCGGCGACGCGAACGGAATGCCGCGAAACGCAGTCACCTCGCCGTCCACGGACGGCTCTCCCCTCAACTGCCCCTGGCTTATCGTTACGATCTCGTTCATATTTAGCTCCTCACATGCCGACAAGCGATCAGGTCCGACTCATCTCGCTCTGACTCCGTGCGGTGAAAGGCGCACGCAGGCCAGTCTGCTCCATAAGCGGAAGCACGTCTCGGGTGAAGCGCCCGATCCCGTCCAGCGGATCAACCCAGGTCAGCAGAATGCCGTCGAGCCCGCAGTCCGCCAGCATCTCCAGGCGCTCCGCAATGCGCGCCGCGGAGCCTATCAGCGGAAAACCGCCACCGCTGCCGGCCATGCGCTGACGGAAAGCCTTCAATGCCTCGGGTGACATGAGCTTTGCGTGCTCCTGCTGCATCTGCATCCACGCATCGACGCACGCCTTGTCTTCATACTCGACAATGCAGCGGTGGTAATAGGCATCCGCCTCCGCCTGCGTATCACGCTGCATCACCATCGAATTGGTCCATACCTGGATCTCGCGGCCGAACTCCTCTCTCGCCAGGCGCTTATACTCGTCCACCTGGCGCCGGATTGCCGCAGGCGACTCAGACTGGATGATGAGGAAGCACATATCGGCGTTCTCGCACGCAAATTGCCGGCCCCGGTCCGATCCACCTGCATTCATGATCGGCGGATTCGACTTCTGCACTGGCTTGGGCATCGACGATCCACGCACGACATCGAAGAAGTCCCCGTGAAAGTCGAATTCCTCATGAGATTTCCAGAGCTGGCGGATAACGGCGAGCCATTCCGACAGATGGTCGTAGCGTCGATCATGTTCCTTGAAGGGCGCACCGAACATCTCGAGTTCGGGCTTGTTCCAGCCACCTACGACATTCAGCCCGAAGCGGCCGCCGGAAATGATATCGATCGTCGAGCTCTGCTTGGCCGCGAGGATAGGATGGATCGTGGGGGCATGCGAGGTTGCAAAGACGGCGGAATAGCGCGTCGCCTGCGCAATGCCCGCTGCCCACGTGAAAGGATCCATCGTGAGGCCGGTGGAATCGTCATTGTCACCTGTTACCCAGCCTTTCCAGCGGGCGTAGGAGACAATCGCCTCGAAACCGGCTGCGTCTGCCATCTGCGAAGTCTTCACCGACAGGTCCCAGGTTGGCTCATAGGCTTCCGGTACCGTCGTCATGATCCCACCTCTGCCATTTATGGCAAAGATGCCGATCTTCATCCGGTTGGCGTTGAAGATCGGATTGGTCGAGCCAGGCATCAATGTCCCTCCTGCAGGTCTCTGCTTATGTAAACGTATGTGACGCTCGACACGGTCGGCGCGTCTTCCTTATGTCGCATAGATTATCCGGCCGCCACAGCATGTCCAACAGCAAATGCTGATTGGGCAATCTCACTTTGAGATCTCATTCGGCAGTCGCAGTGAACCAGTCTGAAGGCCCGAAGGACGTTCACAAGATTCGATCATGTCATCAGGATTTGCCGTTGGACACGCTATGAAGGCGGCATTAGCTTATGGGGTATGGGCTGGCACGCATAGACGCGAAGGCCGTGACGAGCCAGTCAGTTGAGCTCTATCTACAAGGAGAAGACAGAATATGGCAACCCCGCAGACCCGTACCAAAGCTCTGATGTGGCAAGGCAAACCCTTTTCAATCGAAAGCTACACAAACGGCCCCGTCTTTGTGGCGGACACTGACCTGAGCCGGGCAAACAAGGAAGTGTTTGAACGCCATCTCGTCGCGGAATGGTCGAGCGACATCGAAGAAACGATGGCGACAGTTCATCCGGTTGGCTCCTACCAAAGAATTCCGGCACTCGGCGTTGACGTAGACAGCTTTAACGGCATCCGCGAGTTCTATCTCGACCGTTTCGAAAAGTGGCCTGGTCCAGCGCTCAAGTCTTTTACGCGCGTGACCGTCGTGGACACTTACATCTACGTCGAGGGAGAGTTCGACGTGGAAGCCGCCGGGGACGACCTGCAAAGTCTCAACGTTTCCGGAAAGTCGGTCAAATCACCGTGCATGATCGTACTCGAGTGCCGGGACGGTCTGCTCGTTGGCGAGATCGTCTACATGGACAGCGGCGCGCTCAAGGTTTCCTGACATCTGAAAGCGCAATAATCCGGCCTCCGCGGTGAAAAATTGGACTGTCGCGACGAGCGGGTTATCTCAACAGGAGAGAAGATGAGGATCGTAGCTCTTGAGGAGCATTTCCTTGTTCCCCCGCTGGTCCACGCCCATTTTGATGCCAGCAGCAATCCCGGCTATTCCCCAGAGAGCGACATCGTACTAGGGGATCTCGATGCTGGCCGCCTTGCTGCCATGGACGAGCACGGTATCACTCAGCAAGTGATTTCCGCGAGTATGCCCGGGGCCGATCTTCTAGACGGTGGTGCCGGAATCCGCTTCGCCCAGGAGACGAACAATCGCCTGGGCGTTGCCGTGCGCCGGCATCCGAACCGGTTCGGCGGATTTGCTCATCTGCCGATGCGAGAACCTGACGCAGCGGCAGACGAGCTGGAACGCGCCGTCTCCGATCTCGGTTTTCGCGGTGCAATGGTGAACGGACTCACCGATGGCCGCTTCCTCGATGACGAACGTTTCACACCGGTGCTGGCTCGGGCTGTCGCGCTCGATGTGCCGATCTATATTCATCCCAATCTGCCACCGAAGGCGGTATATGACTGTTACTACGACGGGCTGCCAGGTCGAGCCGGGCCGTTGCTTGCGTCCGGAATATTCGGCTGGCATTCGGAGACCGCGATTCATGTCCTCAGGTTGGCACTAGCCGGAACATTCGAGAAATTTCCCGGCTTGACGGTGATTGTCGGGCATATGGGAGAAATGCTGCCTTTCATGCTCGGACGCGCCGATGACGTGCTTTTGAGCCGTGGCGCGAACCCGATCAGCCAGACGATTGTGGATAACGTGTACATAACAACATCGGGTGTATTTCACCTGCCACCTTTCCTGAACGCACTGACTGCATTCGGCGCGGACAGGATCATGTTTAGCGTGGATTATCCGTACAGTGCCAACGCGCCGGCGCGAAAATTCCTTGATGCTCTACCGCTGTCCCCCGCGGATCGGATCAAGATCGCGCATGGCAACGCGGATCGGATTCTCAAATTGGACGTTTCCACCAAGTTTGACGCCCATGCTCAAACAGCAACGTAATTTATCTCGCACCACATCACATTAGGGGTCGTTGCATTGGTCAGTCCGCCTCCGCCCGTTCGGAGGCTCACGCGCAACATTTGCGGTTTGATCCGGCACATCAATTTGGACTCCGATATAGATTATAGATGAATACACCCTGACATTTCTTATTATAAAAGCGATTTTCTTACGCGCCGATGATGTGTTTTTGCTTTATCTGAAGGACTGACGTGCAGAATTGAATTAGACATATTAAATGACGACATTAGGAGACGAAATATGAAAAAAAATCTTGTTTGCGTGATGTTAACCTCGCTCGGTGTTTGTGCCGCGCACGCCCAAAGCTCTCTGACGCTTTACGGACGTGTGGCTGCTGATATTGATTTCGTGAACCACGTTGCGACTCCGAACGGCAGCAAAAACCTCTTTCGGTTTGGCAGCAATCAGTACGGGGCAAGCTTTCTTGGTCTTCTCGGCAAAGAGGATCTTGGCGGGGGGACGAAAGTAGTCTTCAACCTTGAAAATATGTTCCTTGCGGGAACCGGCCAGACAATCGGGGATGCTTACTGGAATCGTTATGCGTACGTCGGCCTGTCAAACGACACCTACGGCAGTTTGTGGGCTGGCCGTGCAATGGTGTTGTCGGACGCGACTGAGTGGTACCTCGATCCGTTTGTCGCACAGCAGACCAGCGTCCTCAACTTTTCCAGGTACCGCGGAACTGGACAGGCGGTGAACGCTTTGACCTACAATTCGCCGGAGATGCACGGTCTTTCGTTTCGCGTGCAAAACGGCTTCGGGAATACCGCTGGTAACTTCAAGGCATCGCGAACATTCAGTGCGAGCGTGCAATATTCTTTGGGCGGATTCACTGGCTACGGACTCTACGACGAGCGTCGGGACGCGAACGGAAACTTCTCGGGCCTGTACAGCAACTCGAGAGAGTATATGGCTGGTGCCACGTACCAGTTGCAGGCGTGGAAGTTCTACACGGGCTACCAGCAACTGGTTTCCTCGGGATCGGATACTGTCGTCGATTCGACCAACACCGTTGGTGCAACACGAGCGAGTCAGGAGTGGGTTGGCGTGTCTTATCAGTTCAATCCGGCACTTCAGCTACAGGCTGCGTGGTACCACACCAATGTCAACCACGGCGGCGGAACTGCCAACCTCGCTGCCCTGGGCGCGACGTACAACCTCTCGAAGCGCACATTTATCTACGTGGTGGTTGCCTCAATGTTCAACGGCGCAAATGCAGCGTTTCCTGTAGAGACGCAAGATTCGCCACCTGAGCAAGGACATAATCAGCAAGGTGGTTACATCGGCATCATGCACATGTTCTGATGTGCTTAGGAATGGCGCTAACACGCGATAACGTTATGAGGAAGTTGCGAAGCGGTGAAGTTTGGGCTTCTGATATCTATTAGGAGATTTCTCGATGAAATGTAAGTTTGCGTTTTTGGTGTTTTGCCTTCTCACGTCAGCGTCAATGGGTGCTTATGCCCAGACAAGTGAGGCTTCTGCCCCAACGCCTCAATCAGCCAAGTCGATTAGAGCCGCTGATCGCGCGCTTTCGAAACAAGTGCGAGCGGCCCTGATCAAGGCGAAGATTGTCGACACACCGACCATCTTCGTGCGTGCGAAGAATGGATCGGTCACGCTCGCAGGCTCGGTCAGCGACCAGTCTCAAATCGAGCGTGCCGGCGAAGTCGCCCGAGGTGTAAGTGGAGTAAGCTCGGTCAACAACGCACTGACGATCCGTCAGCCCGGTCAATAGAATCAGACTGCTCTGGGTGTCATTCAATGGTCCGTGCCACCCAGACGGTCGTTTGCCCCCTAAACAATACAATTCATTGTAGGGATGGACGACCGCATCCAAAACACGCAGACCATCAGCCATCGTCTCCCTTTCCAGTGATTTTGATGAAGTATCTCAATCGACTTCACTAACTTCCAGAGCAGAAATCTGCTGGAACGGTCTGGCTTCAAGATCCGGTGACATGCTCTGAACGACTCGTCTAAATTGATTGATCGCGACATTGGTGCTGGTCGCCGCCTTTCGCCACGCGATCCGCAGCTCATAATTGGGTAACGGATCGGTCAGGTAGGCATAAGATGCGCCGGTAGAAAAGTTTTCAGCAGCCCATTTCGGTGCGAGTGTCACACCGATCCCGGCGTTGACCAACGACATCAGGGTATGAAGCTGCTCAGCCTCCTGAGTCACCCTGGGCATGTATCCCGCCCCCGAACAGGCCGCGACAATCATCTCCAGCATCCGGGTCCGCTTACGCGTGGGGAACAGGACGAAAGGCTCAGTCGCTAGTTCTCGCAACGAGATATCACGGCGACCGGCGAGGCGGTGTTGCTTAGGCAGTACAGCTACGAAGGGAGCAGCAGCGAAAGGTTCAGTACAGATATCCGCATCCTGTGGCGCAGGTGACGGAATGATGGCGATATCGATCGCCGAGGTATTCAGCGCTTCGATCTGCGCGATGCGGTCAAGCTGGCGCAATTGCAGATCAATCGACGGAGCTTGACTGCGAAACTCACTCAAGATTGCCGGCAAAGTCGCCCAGAGCGCGACGTCAACGAAGCCGATCGTCAAGCGGCCGACCGTGCCGCGAGCGCAAGCGCGCACCCGTTCCAGCCCTTCGTCCGCCCGTTGAAGGATTGCATAGGCTTCTGGCAGAAAAATTTCGCCTGGAATGGTGAGACCTACCTTCTGGCCAATGCGTGTGAACAACGTGAAATCAAGCTCCTCCTCCAGGAGCTTGATTTGCCGGCTAACCGCCGACTGAACGACATTTACCTTTTCGGCCGCACGACCGAAGTGCAGCTCTTCGGCAACAGCCACGAAATATCGAATCCTGCGCAGATCCATGGGGATCACCTCAAGAGTCAAGTGCAACGTTTAGCAAGTCCAGCGTTTGGCAACTCACTGACCACGACGAACTCGGGCGCATCTCAGCCAGCTAATAGACGACGCGCAGTGGCGCGCCAGTTCACGCAAGACTGTCGAGGCGCTTCGCCCAAACAGTCGTGCGATGGCCTATGTGGCGCCTCTCTAACGATGTTCGATCATGGTGACCGCGCGCTCCTCCGTGTTGAGCGTCTGTTTTGCAAACGTCAGTCCAGCATGTGTCCGAGCACGGCTTGTTTTGTTTTCAGATAGAAAGCGTTTTCGCTGTTTGGTGCCGTTACGAGGGGCACGCGTTCCTCGATGCTCAATCCGAACCCGGAGATGCCTTGATACTTGCGCGGGTTGTTTGTCATCAGCCTCATCTTTGTTACGCCCTGGTCATGGAGAATCTGGGCGCCAACCGCGTAATCTCGCGCATCCACCTGGAGACCCAACTGCAGATTTGCCTCAACGGTATCGAGGCCCTCATCCTGCAACGCATAGGCCCGCAGTTTCTCGGTCAGTCCGATGCCTCGCCCTTCGTGCCCCTTGAGATAAACAATAACGCCGCGGCCTTCTGCTGCAATCTGGCTCATCGCCAGATCAAGTTGTGCGCGGCAATCGCATCTGATCGACCCGAACACTTCTCCAGTGAGGCATTCCGAATGAACACGCACGAGAGGCGAGTCGTTTCCCGGCAATTCGCCCATTACCAGCGCGGCGTGTTCCTGCCCAGTAATCGTTTCCTTATACCCATACACCGTAAACACACCATATCGGGTGGGCAGACGCGCGACCGACATGCGTTCTACGATGCATTCATGCTTGCGGCGATACGCAATCAAATCCTTGATCGTGATAATGGGCAGCGAATGTGTTCGCGCGAACGCCATCAATTGCGGCAACCTCGCCATCGTTCCATCATCGTTGACGATCTCGGCCAGCAAGCCACCAGGCGCCATCCCTGCGAGTCGCGCGAGGTCAACCCCTGCTTCGGTGTGTCCGGGACGACGCAATACGCCGCCGCGCACCGCACGCAACGGGAAGACGTGTCCCGGCCGGTTAAACTCCGCAGCGTCGGCATTCTCGTCGACGAGTGCCCTGACAGTGATGGCACGATCGGCCGCCGAAATTCCCGTCGTCGTACCGATGCGATAGTCCGCACTCACCGTGAATGCAGTACCCATCGAATCGCTATTGTTCGCCACCATCAGCGGAAGCGATAGCATGTCCAAGCGCTCCCCCGGCAGCGATACGCAAAGCACTCCGCTCGTGTAGCGCACCATAAAGGCAATGTCGGCCTCAGTTGCGGCGTGCGCAGCCATAATCAGATCGCCTTCGTTCTCGCGGTTTTCGTCGTCCACTACGACGACCATCCGCCCGGCCGCAATCGCGCCAATTGCGGTTTCGATCGAATCTGTCTTCACGTTCTGTCTCCTTCATTCCCAGATCAATATGGCACAGCGCCCGCGATCAGGCTGAAGCACCGTTCGTGAAACTACGAGATCTGCGGGCGGGAAAGTCGCCGACAAAGTCCTGCCCGCCTGCGTCCGATAAAAACACCCGCTCGCGCCGCACATTGCCCCAGCCTGCGGCACGGGCCACAATTGCGTCAGGTTCTAGCAATCATTGCCGGCCTCGCGGCCTTGAGTGTTTGCCGAGTCGGCTCGGGCATCCGCTTCGGTCAGCACCTGATGCCTGGCAACCAATGGGACTGTGATCACCACTGCCTCAGCAAAGCGTCGCAATGCCTGCACCGAGCCATGCACGCTGCTGTATTCCTGCGTGCCGATGCGACCATCCAACGTGATGTGCATCCCTGAAGCGATGGCCAGTTCGATAATGTCCATCAGTCGTCTCCTCCTACACATGGGTTCCCCGCTAATCCCGGCAAGCAATCGACCCATACGATGTGGTTCCAGGGTGCCAGTTTTGCCCCACACAACAGGTACATCTGCGTCGCGACGCAATTAATTTAGAGCGAACGTTGGCTTCTTCGAGGCAGGAGGAAAAACACTCCATGACCCATCGTCGTGACGGAAAAAGAATATTTTGATTGCAACACCGGCGCCAGTCGATTCGAAGCACACGCAGCGACCTACATGCGAATGCACAGGCGATGATCGCGTAAGTCGATAGGTGCCGTCAGACGGGAAACCAAACCATTTCTCAATGAGCCACCGCAACGAATTTCCATCCGCGTGCATTTTGGCCTCCTAATTTCATTTACTGAATCACTCACCCCGCTTTGCCTTCTCGTCACTGACGACCGGATCCACTCGCGAGTCATCGGGCGCGCGTACTGCCGCTCGCTTCGCACGTGGTGCGCTGCCTGAAGTGCCATGCTGGACGGCGTCGATGAGAATCATCGGCCTCGCCGCGATACTATCGGAGCGCCTGCGATATCCGTCTACGAGAACACAGCCGATTTTAAAATCATCATATATTTATACTAAAAATATTCACCAGCGTTTATTAATTGCAAATCAACGCGTCTCTTTCGCTAACCAACGCGATATTCGACGGGATCTGTGTTCCATCTGTCCGAACTCTTCAGTGTGGCCAACTTCTTCATCCGAGCAAACTCCACGACTTGCCTGCCGACCGTTTCCAGAGAATCGGCTACTTTGGAATCGATACATTCATCGTTCACAAAGATTCCACCCGAGCTATTGATCGCGGCTCCAAACGGCGTAGGCCAGCCACGCAGTGCATGGGTAATTGTCCGCAATGTAACCAAGGTACTGCCTGTCGCCTGCCAGCCATAAGCCGTTGCTATCAGACCAACTGGAACACCCTCCAGATACGGGCGACTATCCTTGGCCGTCTCCTCAAGATAGTCAATGGCATTTTTCAGGAGTCCGGAAATCGTTCCATGGTACCCAGGGCTGGCAATGACCACTCCGTCGGCAGCCCTGATTGCTCTCAAAAGCAGGACCGCGCATGGGTTGTCGGCGGCATTCGACACAAGATAGTGAGGCAACGATGCAAGTACTTCGCCCCCAAACATCTGTACATCAGCCCCCGCACTCTCGGCCGCGGACATCGCGATCCTGAGCGATTTTTCAGTGGATGAACCCGGCGTAGACGTACCACCGAGGCCAACTATGAAGGGACGAAAGTTATCTTCGGACGACATCGTAAATCTCCAGAAATTGCTGAGGAAGCACGGACAGATAGCCCCTCGGATTCGCCATACTCGCCTTGATTACCGGGCATCATCCAGAAATGGGAGCGGCAAGTTCTTCAGGCCACATCACACTTCCATCGCGCCACGAATAAAACATAAGGACTCCATATCATTACATCATCACCGAACCAATCATTGTTCCCCGTGCGAGATCCCACGCGATCAACATACAGGGACTACATCAAGAATGCTTCCTCACATTGTCAGTTCAGACGGATCCGACCGTCATCCGAGTCACTGCGCAAAGTACTCGCCAACGATCAGTTCCAGCTGCTATTCAATGTCGACCGCGTTCAGTGCCCCGTATCTTCTCGCCATCGAATTGCCCCAACTACCATTTTCGTTAGCGTTTCAACCAGCTCAGAGTCATCAATGTTTCGATTCAACAACTCCAGGTCACCATTTGCGACAACCCAGTTGTAGCAACTGAATTCAACCATCGAGCAAAGCACCGAGCTTGCAACTTCCGGATCAACGCCCTGGCAATAACCGCGACGCTGCGCGAGGCGAATGCGAAGGCTGGCGATGCGGATACCCTGTGCACGAATCTGCCGCCACATGTCCGCGAACGACTCGTTCACCATCGCGGCCTGAAAGACCGCTACGGCAACCGCCCCGTGTTCGCGGTAAGCCCGCCAGAACGCACGCACCACCGCGCGCAAATTGTCAAAGGGGTCCAGTTCGATCCCGCTGGGGGCGCCAATATTGTCTTGCACTGCGATCCGGAATTCCTCAGCAAGTGCCAGAAGCAGTTCCTCTTTGTTTCGGAAGTACTGGTAAAAGGAGCCGATTGCTTTACCCGCCTCTTCCGCGATATCACTAATCTTCGCGTTGTGATAGCCGTCTCGCGCCAACACGCGGCGGGCCGCAGCCTTGATTGCCGCTTCCGTCTTACTACGCTTCGTGTTTTCGCGAAAACGCCCCGCCTGTTCGATTGCCATGTCTGCGCTACCCACCTATCCGACTTCCATGCAGACAACTATAGCAGCCCGACATCTAAAATGAAAGTGAATTCACATTCATTTTTTTATATTGGGGCACGACCCTGACGCACCCCACCCTGATGCGCTTCAGTTCGCGCGGCGGGCGCGTCCCAGTCACAATCCGGAAAGTCTGCACTTGTCGTGAGAACGCGGCCGGCTTACGGTCGCGGGTATATGTGTCCGACAAAGAATGGAGCTTCGCGGCGCGCTATCTGACGCTGATGAACGTCACCGCGCCGCAGCGCAAATATGAGCTGCGCGAAATGTTTAATGCGTTACGCTGGATCGCGCTGGCCGGTGCGCCCTAGCGGATGCTACCCAATGACTTCCCGCCTTGGGAGTTGGTGTATCAGCGGACTCAACGCTGGGCTGTTTTGAGAACATGGTCTGCGGTCTGCGCTCGGTAATACGCGTCGCACAGGGACGGCGGGGGGCAACCCAGCGCCGTCATTCTGGATAGGCGCACACGATGCAGTCAACCGGCGAGAGCGGCGCATGTGCGGGCTATGACGGTTATAAGCGCAAACGCGGCAGCAAGGTCCACATTGCGGTGGACACCTTGGGGCAATTGCTGGCCGTGCACGTAACCCCGGCCGATGAACAGGAGCGCTCAGGTGGCAGAGCTTGCGCGTCAGGTCCAGCAGGTAACGGGACAAACCGTCAAGGTTGCATTTGCGGATCAGGGATACACGGGCGAAGAATCTGCTCAGGCTGCACGTGATGAAGGATGAGGGACTGACGAGGCGCAGCGAAACGCGCAGCGCCGCGTAGACAATGGGCGTTGTCAGGTTGACGGAAAGCACGGGCTGCATTGCTTCGCGTTTCCGACGGCATTGCTGTGCATGCTTCTCCGCAGCAGCGCACACTTCGGCGGCGCTCGCATCGAGCGCAAGCGGCGCCTGGTCCAGCTTCGTAATAGTCTGGAGAAGCCCCTGGTGCGCGCAGACGTGCTTCGCCCTCGCTTTACGACACCAGCGTTCCAGCTTTATGTAATAGCCACCCTGCGCCGCACTCACTATTATCAAAGGATATTGAACAACGCTGACGCTAATGGTGACGCCGCGACGCGCATCCAGCGCCGTGACCCCGAACATCCGGACCGACACAATCCTTTGAGCCGGCATGAACAAAGACGCCATCCCTCGCCAAGGCCCCATAGACGAAGTGGACACCGTCTCATTGGCAGCCTCGCTCCTGTTCACGCACGGGCAGACCACGGAAAGGACGGTCGTCGCGGCGCAGCAGCTCGGGCGCACCCTTGGCGTACCGGTCAGGGTGTTGCCGCACTGGGACGAACTCGTGGTCGAGCTTGACCACACCGCCTTCTCGGAAATTGTCCCGGCCGCGCCGCTAGGCGTAGACATGGGCAAGGTACTCGCCGTCCAGACAATCGTGCATCAAGTCTGCGACGGCGCCATATCGACCGCAGACGCGCGCCCGGCGCTCGTAGCGGCAGAGCGCATGCCACCCGTCACGATACTCCGCTTCGCTCTGTTCGCGGCCATCGGCGCGGCGTCTCTCGGTGTGATCTACGGCGTGTACGATGTGGCGAGCCTGGCGCTGATCGCCCTGAGCGCCGGCGCGGGCGCCCTTATCCGTCGCTGGCAGGCGAAGCTTGGCAGCGACCCTTTCCTCGAACCGCTGACCGCGGCCACGCTCGCCGGCGTAATCGGTGCCGTCGCAGGTCGCCTCCACCTGTCAGACGCGCAATCGCTCGTCGCGTTTTGCCCCTGCATGGTGCTGGTTCCCGGCCCGCATATCCTCAACGGTGCGATCGATCTTGCGCGCACCCGGATCACACTGGGCGTCGCACGACTGACCTATGCCGGTCTCATCGTGCTGATGATCTGTACGGGCCTGCTGATCGGGACGGCCGCTAGCGGCGGCGCGCTTCAGGCCGGTATGTCCGCGGACGCGGCCGCGCCCGCGCCCTTCGCAGCCGATGTCCTCGCCGCAGGATGCGCCGTCGCGAGCTTCGGGACTTTCTTTTCGATGCCGTGGCGCCTGCTGCCCCTGCCAATCGTCGTCGGTATGCTGGCGCACGCCGCGCGCTGGGCGCTCGTCTCGATCCTGAGCGCCAACGCCGCGATAGCGGCGTTCTTCGCCTGTCTTCTGGTGGGCCTCATCGTTGCGCCGCTCGTCGATCGCCTACGCCTGCCCTTCGCCGCCGTCGGCTTCTCTGCGGTCGTCTCGATGATGCCGGGCTTCTACCTGTTCCGCGCCGCAAGCACGCTGCTTGAGTTGGTCGCCGTCGGACCGCGCGCGTCAGCCGACCTTGTCCCGGCCCTCGTCGCGAACGGCGCCACGGCGTTCCTGATCATCCTGGCCATGACCGTGGGACTGGTTTTGCCTCGCATGCTGTTTGCGCGGTTCGCGACGGCGCGCCCGGCCTTTTGAATGACCTTCAAGCCCAAACCGCGGCGGATGGTTGTTGCCTGACCCGAAAAGCGGCCAGCTTCCGGGCGACAACCATGTGATTGTCCCTTTCGCTCGAAGCAACAAACGGTCACGAAGTTCTCGCACAACCTACGGTAGTCTGTCGGGATTGGTTCAGCAGCGGCGGGTCTGCGGATCGACTCCGCCAGTACGACAACGGTTATCGACACCTGATGGAGGGTACTTACTGTGGCTACGAACAATGGCGGTACGCTGTATGTCCTGCAGGCACGTCCACCGGCGATCATCGCTCTGTCGCCGGACGGTTCACACGAGGTCGTTCTCGGGAACCTCACGCGCACGCCCGACGGCATCAAGGTCGATGCTGAAAACCAGATGGTCTACTGGACCAACATGGGAACCGGCATCCATCTGGTCGACGGCGATCCGGCTTCCGGTGCAGTTCCCCCGAACGACGGCACGATCGAAAGCGCGAAGCTCGACGGCAGCGAGCATCGGGTGCTGGTGCCTTCCGGTATGGCCGGAACGCCCAAGGAAATCGTGCTGGATAAGGAAGGTGGTCACCTGTACTGGTGCGATCGCGAAGGCATGCGAGTCATGCGTGCGCGGCTGGACGGCACGGAGGTGACGGAACTCGTTCGCACCGGGAATTTCCCGGAGGATACGGCCGACGCGAAGCGCCATTGCGTAGGCATCGTCCTGGATAAGGCAAACGGGCATGTCTACTGGACGCAAAAGGGAGCGCCGGATGCCGGCGAGGGGCGCATCTTCAGGGCGGGCATCGAGCTGCCGCCTGGTGCGACACCCGATCGGCGCCCGGATATCGAATGTTTGCTGGCCGATCTGCCCGAGCCGATCGATCTCGATATCGATCACCGCGACACCATGCTTTACTGGACGGATCGCGGCGACGATACGCATGACGGAAACACACTGAATCGCGCAAGAATCACGGCGTCCGGACTGGTTGATCGCCAGGTGCTCGCTCGCGATCTGAAGGAAGGGATTGGCGTGTCTCTCGACTCACGGGGGCGCCGCGCATTTGTGACCGATCTGGGCGGCAACGTGCGCGAGTTGGACATCGATCTGAAGCAAGAAGCGCATTTCACCACCGTTGCTCATCTGGGTGTGCTGACCGGTATCGACTACGCGGAAGACATCTGAGTCGGATCCCTCAGAACCGCCCGGCTCAAGGCTCCTGACTAGTCGGCCTGAACAGGATTTCGTTCAGGCCGACGTCGCCCGGCGGGCTCATCGCGAAGGCCACCACGCAAGCGAACGATTCCGCGGGAATCATCACCCACGATACATGGATAAAGTGGCTACCCAAAAATAGACAAAATCGGTCATTTAATAACACCAGTCGAACGCCTAATCTTCACTCACCGACGCCACGGCGTGGGTCCAACCCCCAAGGAGTGAATCATGGAACAACGTCTCGACTTCTACAAAGCCAACCCCGCTGCCATCAAGGCGATGCTCGGCGTCGAAGAACGCATCGGCAAATCGGCCCTCGAAAAATCGCTGACCGAACTGGTCCGTCTGCGCGCCTCGCAGATCAACGGCTGCGCGTTCTGCGTCGACATGCACGTCACCGACGCCCGCAAAGGCGGCGAATCCGAGCGGCGTCTGGCCACCGTCGTGGTGTGGCGTGAAACGCCCTTCTTCACCGACCGTGAACGCGCGGCGCTCGAATGGACCGAAGCACTCACGCTGGTGTCGCAAGAACACGTACCCGACGCCGTGTGGCAAGCCGTACGCCCGCATTTCAGCGACGAAGAACTGGTCGACCTGACGCTGCTGATCTCCGCCATCAACGCATGGAACCGCTTTGCGATCGCGTTTCGCAAGATGCCGGCTTGAGCGCGCCGTCGCCACGCCCCTGCGAACCCTTTCTGCATAACCCTGAAGGAACGAAGTCATGAAAATCATGCACGTCGACGCGAGCGCCAAACGCGAGCGATCCAACTCGCGCGCGTTGAGCCAGCATTTTCTGGAGCGCCTGCGTGAAGAAGGTCTGGATATCGAGGTCGACTACCTCGACGTCACGGTCGATACGCCGCCGCATGTGAGCGAAGCATTCGCCATCGCGACCTACACGCCGTTGGATGAGCGCACGCCCGCCATGAAAGCGACGCTGGCGGCATCGGATGCGCTGTGCAAGCGCCTGCTCGACGCCGACGCGTTGGTCTTTGCCATGCCCATGTACAACTGGTCGATGCCCTCCGTGTTCAAGGCGTTTGTCGACAGCATCACGCGCACCGGGCTGACCTACGTATTCACAGACGACGGGCGCATAGAAGGCCGGCTTGCGCGGCAAAAGGTGCTTTTCATCACGAGTCGTGGTGCTGACTTACGCGCCGGCTCGCCCTACTCGTCGATGGATGCGCTGACGCCGGCGCTTAAGGCCGCTTTCGGATTTCTCGGCGTGGTGGACCCGACCTTTGTCGACGCGCAACCGTTGCAGTTTTCGGATCAGGCCTCGCGGATCGAGGCACTCGAACGCGCGCGCACCGAACTCGCCGCGGTGGCGGCGCACTGGGCCAACCCGGCGAAGCCGGAGTCGGCTTCAGCATTGGAACAGGACAACGATGTCATGGCACTCAGCCAGGAGTAATCGCATGAAAATTCGTACGCTGACGGCGACGGTAGCACTCGCCGGTCTCCCCTAGAACTTCGGATGACACTCGAAATTCACTGACGACGCATGCTCGGTCATCATCTGCACGCCGCTCACCGTTTCAGTCGTGACACTGCTCTGCATGCCGCGACGCTCGCAGTAGTCGCGCGCCTCGCTTATTGCGTGTTCATGCGCGCGCGCCCAGGCCATCTTCCCGCCGGTGGCGCTCGCCGCTACCGTGTATGTGCCGGGTTTGTCGGTTGCGACAACATCGGTCGTCGATGCGCATCCCACCAGGCTGGCGCACGCGGCCACTGCCGCGATGAGCACCCGCCCCCGCCTGGACAACGCGCTTCTGCGCTGCGGCACTACGGATGCCCGCTCCTGATCGAGCACGGAATCTGACACAGGGTTGAACATATTCGTCTACATTTTTTAACCGTTTACCAATCTCGAAATTATGCGCAATCAGGCGCGCGAGATCAGCTTCGTCACCTGAAAACACTGTTGCACACGCCTGAACAATCGCTGGCAGTCCACGCCAGGAAGGGGCTCCGCAAGTCCACGGCACAACAGACGAACACCGCGTCCCCGCGGGCCTGAGCCCTGTTTCCGCGCCCCTTCTGTTCCATGCAATTTCTGCACTCTCCTCATACGAACAATGCACTGGCTTTATTCCTCTAGTTGACCGAAATTAGAACGGTCATTCCATTTTGCGGCGCGCAGGAGTCGGGTCGGAGAACCCCACCCGCGTTAACTCCGCAGCAAAGACTGTGCAATCGAGTCCGCAACCGGCGGATATAAAAAGAGGAGACATGCATGCGTTTTATCAACCATGGCGTTTGCGGAGCCACGCTGATTCTGGCCGCCGGTGGCGCCGCGGCCGCCGAGTCGAGCGTGACCTTGTACGGCGTCGTCGATGCGAACATCCAGTATCTGGACAACGGCGGCGTTCATTCGTATGCCGAAAAGAGCGGAGGCTCGACGGGCTCCCTGTTCGGCCTGAAGGGCACTGAAGACCTGGGCGGTGGCCTGAAGGCGCAGTTCACCGTCGAAACGGGCTTTAACGTGAACAACGGCGGCTTGTTCGCCGACACCTCGGCGCTCTTCTATCGTCAGGCATGGGTCGGCCTGAGCCACGACCAATACGGTTCGTTGACCATGGGACGCCAGTACGAGCCGAGTTTCCGGGTCATCTATCCGTCCGATCCGTTTCGCGCGAACGAAGTGTTGTCGCCGTTTTCGGCCAACGTCCTCGCAGTGGATCGGAACACGCTGTCGACGCAATACGATTCCGGCCGCGCCAGCAATTCGATCATGTATCAATCGCCGGATATGAAGGGCCTGAAGTTGTACGGCATGTATGCGTTCTCCGCCACGGTGAGCCAGCCGGTGCCGGCCACGACCGGCAACATGCTGAACGTCGCGGCCACTTACTCGGGCTACGGTTTCTACGCGGGTCTTGCCTACGTGAACCAGCATCCGGGACAGGTGACCATCGCCGGCCTGCCCACGTCGCTGAGCCTGCTGGGCACTGAGCACTTCATCGGCGCGCTCGCTTATCGGATCGGTATCGTGAACTTCCAGTTCAACTATTCTTACAACCGCCCGCAGGACCCGGCGCATGGGTCGCTGGCTGCGCACCTGGGCACCGCCCATTCGCTAAGCATTGCGGAGTTGGGCGCGACGATTCAGGCAACCCCGGCCGATACGATCATGATTGCGGGCGTTCAGCGCAGCGTGCGTGGTGCGCATGACAGTACGTCGAGCATCGAGCTAGGCGTCGATCATTCGCTATCCCAACGTACGAGTCTGTACATGCGGGCGGGCTATATGAAGAACAACGGCACCGCCACGACGAGCTGGCCGGGCGTGACCGTGACATCACCCGGAACCAAGCAGATTCTTGCAACGGTGGGTATGACGCATCGGTTCTAAGGCAAATCGCCGCCCTAGGCGGCGCGGCATGGTCGAACCTCAGGGCGATGTGCTCGCGCTCGCCGGCACGCTCGGGAGTGAGTTTGCCGCGCCGCCGCCTGCATCCGGCGGCAACACGTCGTCCGGCGTGGGCGTCGGCGCCAAGGCCGGCTCGCCGCCGCCATGCACCTCACCGTCGACGGCCCTGTTTGCAGGCGCAGCCGTTGATGCCGGTGCTTGAAGGAGCGGCGGCTGCGGCGGCAGCGCGCGCGGTTCGACATCGGCGGCGGTTGCAGACACCGCGGTCGCCGATGCAGCGGATGCCGGTGCAGCGACAGCCGTAGCTGTGGCAACAGCAGGCGCATGGCGCGTCGTATTGCGCGTGCCAACCGGCGCCTCCGTCTTCCCGGGCGACGCTGCAAACAGATGCTGGAACCACTCGCGCAGCCTGCCCGAGCGTTCCGCAAACCAGCCCGGCTCCTGATCGGTCGCGAACCTGACGCGACTGTCCACCAGCTTCGAGCGTTGCGCGCGCTGGAAAAAGTCGCCGACGATCGGCAACGCGCTGTGCGCCCCCTGGCCCCAATAGTCGCTGCGCAAGGTGACCCGGTTGTCGTTGAAGCCGACCCACGCCCCGGCCACGAGTTGCGGCTGGATCAGGATGAACCAGCCGTCCGCGTTGCCCTGCGTCGTACCCGTCTTGCCCGCGACATCGCCACGCACGCCGAAGCGGCTGCGAATGCTCAAACCGGTGCCCCTGCTCACCACGTCGCGCATCACATCGACGAGGGTACGGGCGGCCTCGGCCGGCAACTCCTGTTTGGGCGATGCCGGCTCGAACTCGGCCAGCACTTCGCCGTTGCGGTCTTCGATGCGGGTGACCATCACCGGCTCGACGTAACCGCCAAGGTTGGCGATCGTGCCGTAGGCCGAGACCATCTCTTTCAGCGTCACTGGGCTCGTGCCGAGCGCGAGCGACGGCACCGGATCGAGTTCGCTGTCGCGCACGCCCATGGCGCGTGCCAGTCTCGCGACCTTGTTGGGACCGACCGTTTCCATCAACTGGGCGGTAATCCGGTTGCGCGAATAAGCTAGGCCGTCGCGCAGACTGATAGCCCGCTCGCTCGGCTCATCCTCGTCGCTCGGACGCCAGACTTCGCCGCCGGCCAGCGGAATTTCGACGGGCTTGTCGATAAACGTATCGCTGGGTTTGGCGCCATCTTCGAAGGCCGCGGCGTAGACGAACGGCTTAAAGGTCGAACCCGGTTGACGCCGCGCCTGCTGGACGTGGTCGAACGGGTCCTGGCTGAAGTCGCGGCTGCCGACCCATGCCTTGATCTGGCCATTGCGCGGGTCCATGGCGAGGAAATCCGCCTGCACCCGGGTCTTGGATTCGCACACGCTCTTCACCAGGTCGCGGTCGGACGAGACCCGCTTCATCGCGTCGTCATCCGTCAGGCCAGCGTCTTTTGCGGCGCGATAGTCGGGCGTTTCGCGCAGGAAAGTCTGCAGCAGGTCGCGGCCATTCGCACAACCCGCGCGCGTGCCCCACGCCGAATTCGCGATGCCCTGCAACTGGTTGCCCTGCAAGGTCACGGCCTGAGTGGCCATGGTCTGCAAGCGTGAATCGATGGTAGTGCGCACCACCAGTCCATCGGAATAGATGTTGTAGTCGTTGCGATCAGCCCATGCCGCGAGCCATTTGCGCAGTTGCTGCGCGAAGTGCGGCGCGGGTCCGGGCGGCTCGGTTTGCCGCTCGAAATCGATGCGCAAGGGACGGCGCTCAAGCGTCGCATAGGCCGCGGGCGTGAGCTTGCCGTACTTGACCATTTGCGCCAGCACCGTGTTGCGCCGTTGCAAGGCGCGTTCCGGGTTGAGTACCGGGTTGTAGTAGCTATTGCCCTTGAGCATGCCGGTGAGCGTCGCGCTTTCCAGCACATTCAGGTCGCCGGCCGATTTGTCGAAATAGGTTCGCGCCGCCATCTCGATGCCGTAGGCGTTGTAGAGAAACGGCACCGTGTTGAGGTAGGTCTCGAGAATCTCGTCCTTGGTGTAGAGCGCCTCGATCTTGAAGGCCGTAATCGCCTCCTTGATCTTGCGGGTCAGCGTGGGGGCGCGACCGATCTCGTCGGGATAAAGGTTGCGGGCGAGTTGCTGGGTGATGGTCGAGCCACCCTGCCGGTCGCCGGAAAACGTATGCAGCGCGGCGGACGCCGTGCGGCGCCAATCCAGCCCGAAATGCTGGTAGAAGCGGTGATCTTCCGTGGCGATCAGCGCATTCACCACATTCGGCGAGATGTCCTTGAGTTTCACCCACTCCCGGTTCGAGGGCTTGAATTCGGCCAGCAGTTTGCCGTCCGCCGAGCGAATCTGCGCCGGCTGCTCGACTTTCGCCTTGCGGATGTCGCCGATGCTGGGCGTGAACGGAATCAGGATCAGCACATACAGAACCAGCAGCACCGGGCTCGCGGCACAGGCCCATGCCACGCCGCGCAGCGTGGGATGGCGCAGATACCAGAGGCCCCGCACGATGGGCCGGTTGGCCAGGGTTAGCCCTTTTTCAAGGGTCTGTAGGAATGAGGTGATCAGGCGCTTCACACTTGCTACCGTCTGCTGGGAAAGGCTGAATCCTACCAAGATGCTGAGCGAAGGCCGATTTTTGCGCCGTAAATGGACAAACCCAGGCGCCGCGCACAGGCAGAAACCCAAGCCCACTATAATGTCGGCAATTCTGACAAGAGGTGCTTCATGATCATCAAACCGCGCGTGCGTGGCTTCATCTGTGTATCGACCCATCCGGTTGGCTGCGAAGCCAACGTCAAAGAGCAGATCGAATACGTCAAGGCACGCGGCCCCATCGCCAATGGCCCGAAAAAAGTGCTCGTGATCGGCGCCTCCACGGGCTACGGCCTGGCCGCCCGCATCAGCGCCGCCTTCGGCTCGGACGCGGCCACGCTCGGCGTGTTCTTCGAGCGAGCCGGCAGCGAAACCAAAGCCGGCACCGCTGGCTGGTACAACACCGCCGCCTTCGAGAAATTCGCCACTGAAAAAGGCCTGTACGCGACCAGCATCAACGGCGACGCGTTCTCCGATGAAGTCAAGCAACGCACCATCGAAGTCATCAAGCGCGATCTCGGTCAGGTCGACCTCGTCGTCTACAGTCTCGCCGCGCCCAAACGCACGCATCCGAAAACCGGTGAAGTGTTCACCTCGACCCTGAAGCCGGTCGGCAAGGCCGTCAACCTGCGCGGCATCGACACCGACAAGGAAGTCATCAAGGAAACCGTCCTCGAACCCGCCACGCAAGCCGAAATCGACAACACTGTCGCGGTGATGGGCGGCGAAGACTGGCAGATGTGGATCGACGCCCTCCTCGAGGCCAACGTGCTCGCCGATGGTGCGAAGACGACCGCGTTCACCTACCTCGGCGAAAAGATCACGCACGACATCTACTGGAACGGCTCAATCGGCGCGGCCAAGAAAGATCTCGACGAGAAGGTGCTCGGCATCCGCGAGAAACTCGCGGCCAAGGGCGGCGATGCCCGCGTTTCGGTTCTCAAGGCGGTCGTGACGCAGGCGAGCTCCGCGATCCCAATGATGCCCCTGTACCTGTCGCTGCTCTTCAAGGTGATGAAGACAAAAGGCACGCACGAAGGCTGCATCGAGCAGGTCTACGGACTCTACAAAGACAGCATGTACGGCACGACGCCGCACATCGACGAAGAAGGCCGTCTGCGCGCGGACTACAAGGAACTCGATCCCGAAGTGCAAGCGCGCGTTCAGGAACTCTGGACTCAGGTGACCAACGACAATATTTACGAGCTCACCGACTTCAGCGGCTACAAGACCGACTTCCTGCGTCTCTTCGGATTCGAGATCGCCGGCGTGGACTATGAAGCCGACGTCAATCCGGACGTGCAGATTCCCGGGCTCGTGCAGATGTGATGTTTGCTTGCGGGGTCTTTACGACCCCGCAAGCCGTGCGTTTTTGGCATGGGCAATGGACGCGTTCCGAATGGCGTCGTAGCCCAACTCATCCTGCGTATCAGCAGGGAAACGCCGCCTGCAGCGTGCGCAGAATGGCAAGCCCAATCGGGAAGTCGTCCGAGATGCTCGGATGGTTGGTGAAAAACTGATCGAGCAACGGATAGACGTTCTGATTGCCGATAGCAAGGTTCTGCGGCGGGCAGAACAGCGGCGGACGCTTCTTCGACACCAGGTCCCCGTTCGCCCACCCCAGCGCATTGATCGTGCCGGTGATATAAGCCGCGTACACCGAGTTGTTGTCGGTATGAGCCCAGAGCTTGTATTGCGCGGCCGTCATCTCGGCGCTTGCGTTGAGAGTAAAACAGGCCGTCAGCAAAGCCAGTGCAAATTTCGATACCCGCATCTTTAAACCTTCAATCTGTGTCGCAAAAACGGCCATTGTAGGCGACTCGGATCGTGGCGCGCAGAACCACTCGACACTTAGGCTTTTGTAAGCACTACGCAGGCATTTTTGTAAGCGTCCCGTGCGAATTGAACCCGTGATGCAAAAGCCGCCGACATTACCTGATAGCGTCAAGGCAGATGCAGCACGAATCAACTGCTCACGGCGTACCGTTGCGGCAGTACTCCAGATAGCCAGGACGCAAGGCAAGGCGCTCCATGTAAGCCGTCAGCGCAGGAAAATCGGCGTGCTGCAGTGGCGTTTCAAGCCAGCGGTTAATAGAAAGCGCGATTGGAATGTCCGCAAGCGAGAACGATGTCCCGGCGATGAAGGCACCGGTTGTCTCCAGTTGCCTGTCGACGATCGCAATATGCCTCGCCCAGTTCGCGCACGACAGATCGATCTGCTGACCGTCCTGGTGAGCCGGTGAGTGCCGGACCAGCGCAAGAAACGCGTAGCTCCACGCCCGGTTCAGCTCGCTCGCCTGCCAGTCGATCCATTGATCGCACTTAGCGCGCTCGCAAGGATCGCTCGGGTAGACAAATTCGCCGTCGTAACGGCCGGCCAGGTAACGGATGATCGAGTTGGATTCCCACAGCACAAACTCACCGTCCCGGATCACTGGAACCATGGCGTTGGGATTCAGAGCAACAAATTCGGGCAGGTCGGTCGCCCTGAATCCGGAACCCCAGTCCTCCCGTTCGAACGGCAGGGCGAGTTCGGCACACGTCCACAGTACTTTGCGCACGTTGATGGATGAGGCTTTGCCTAGTATCTGAAGCATAGGATCGGGGCCGCTCGTTCAGTCGCTATGGATAAATTCATCGGGAATCCGGCTCGAATCGTAGCGTATCGATAGCGCGATAAAGCGGACATGGACACTTTGCACGTTGCGCGCTGGGCCAGCCGTCGTCACGACGGACGGTCGGTTAAACCGACTCAAAACCCGTCAGCACATTCACCGCGTTGACCCCGATCGCCGCGACCGCGTAACCGCCTTCCATCGCGAACAGCGTCGGTTTCCCCAATCGTCCGATCGCCTCGCCGATGCGCAGATAGTCGGCGCTGCGCAGCTTGAACTGCGAAATCGGGTCTTCCTCGAAAGTATCGACACCGAGCGACACCACCAGCGCATCCGGCGCGTAATCAGCGACACGCGCGCAAGCCGCGTGGAGCGCCACCATATAGTCCGCCCACGCCGTACCCGGTTGCAGCGGGAAGTTCGCGTTGTAGCCGAGACCCGCACCCGCGCCAGTTTCGTCGGCATGCCCGAGAAAGAACGGATACTCGGTGCGCGGATCGCCATGCAGCGACGCGAACAAGACGTCCGAACGGTGATAGAAGATGCTCTGCGTGCCGTTGCCGTGGTGATAGTCGACGTCGAGAATCGCCACGCGTTTCGCGCCCGCGTCGAGGAATGACTGCGCCGCGACCGCCGCGTTGTTGATGTAGCAGTAGCCACCCATATAGTCCGCCGCGGCGTGATGTCCGGGTGGCCGGCACAACGAGAACGCGCCGCGTGCGCCCTCCCTCACGTGGCGCGCGCCGGTCAGCGCGACATCCACCGCGTCGCTCACGGCAGCCCACGTGCCCGCGGTGATCGGCACACCCGCATCCATCGAGTAGTAGCCGAGCTTGCCGTCGATATCTTCCGGCACGCGGTCCTGGCGCATACCGCGCACCGGCCAGATGAGCGGCAGCGCGTCGTGCTTACGGCCGAGCGCGCTCCATTCGTCCCATGCGCTGCCAAGAAACGCAATGAAGCCCTTGTCGTGAATACGGTGCACGGGATCGAGCCCGAACGATGCGGGCGCAATCACGTCGCCGAGCCTCGTTTCGCGCACCCGTTCCAGTATGAAATCAGCACGGCTCGGCATCTCGAAGCAAGGCTTCATTTCGCCGTCGATCAATTCAGCATGGCCATGGTGCAGCCGGTGCCGATCGCTATATACCGTCAACATGCAATGTCTCCTCTTGATGCTTGCTGCTCGAATCCGTGGTTTAACGCGTCGAGGTTGATCACGCTCGTGAATACGACACTCAAGATACCTGCTCCTGAGTACGGTGTTCGCCATCGCTCGTCGCGAGGATGCCGTAGCAGGCTGGACGCCGGTCGCGAAACACGCCCCACGCATGACGGGTCGCGGCAACCGCATCCAGATCGAAACGATGCAGCAGGATCGCGGGCTCGTCGCGCCCGGCTTTCTGCACCTGCTCGCCGTACTGATCGGCGATGAACGACGAGCCGTAATAACGCTGCGGAAAATCGCGGCCCTGCTCGCGGCCGGTGCGGTTCGCGGCGATCAGCGGCACGAGGTTCGCGCCTGCGTGGCCCTGCATCACGCGTTGCCAGTGCGCGCTGCTGTCGAGCGAGGCGTCTTGCGGTTCGCTGCCGATCGCGGTCGGATAGAACAGCAGTTCGGCGCCGAGGAGCGCCATCGCGCGAGCCGTTTCCGGAAACCACTGATCCCAGCAAATGCCGACGCCGAGCATGCCGTAACGCGTCGGCCAGACGCGAAAGCCCGTGTCGCCGGGCGTGAAGTAGTACTTCTCGCTGTAGCCTGGGCCGTCGGGGATATGGGTTTTGCGGTAGCGGCCGAGCACGCTGCCATCTGCATCGATCATCGCCACCGTGTTGTAGAAGACGTTGCCGGCCCGCTCGAAGAAGCTGATCGGCAGGACCACGTTCAACTCGGCCGCGATGCGGCTAAAGCGCGTGATGGCGGGATGTCCATCGAACGGCAGCGCATGGCGGAAGTGTTTTGAATCCTGTTCGGTGCAGAAGTACGGCAGCTCGAAAAGCTCGGGCATCAGGATCACCTGCGCGCCCTGCGCCGCCGCTTCGCGCGCGAGGCGCTCGGCTTGCGCGAGATTCGCCTCGCGATCCCATCCGGGTACGGCCAACTGGATTGCCGCCACGCTGACTTCGCGCATCTTATGTCTCCTCCGTGTTCGTCTGGGAAAATTCTGCCCGAGGAACGCGGCTGGGCGATAACGGGGAAACGGTCATCGAGGGGATAAATGTGGCCAATCTGGCCGGGGTGGCATGACGTTGGAGCTGGACTCGACGACAGCACGTAGCCGCGCCGCCGACACAGTGCGCACAAAAGAACTCCGGAAAGAACCGCAGGCTATGCGCAGCGGTAGTCGCTCGGACAACGACCGGTCCAGCGGCGAAACGCGTGCCGGAAGCCGGCCGTTTCGCTATAGCCGAGCCGTTCGGCGATATCCGACATCGACAGGCGCGTACGCACCAGGTAGTCGAGCGCGAGATCGTGGCGCACGCGGTCGAGCAGCGCCTGGAAGGCGGAGCCGCTGCCCGCGAGACGCCGCCTGAGCGTGCGCTCCGACACGCACAGCGCATCGGCGAGCGAGCGCAGCGAGCCGTAGCGGCGTGGGTCGGAATACAGCAGGCGCAGGCTGCGCGCCGTGACGTCGTTGCCCGCCGCGGTGGCCCATTCGCGTTCGAGTTGCGCGCATTGCTGGCGCGACATCAGATAGCTCACCGGCTCGGCGAGAGGCAACGGTTCGTCGAGCCAACTGGCCGGAAAAATCAGCGCGTTTTCGACAGCGTCGAAGGTAGCGTGACGGCCGATCCGCTCTTCGTAGGCATCCGCATGGGCGGGTGCGCCGAACGCCACCTCAAGCGCGGATGGCGCGCGCCGCGCCGACAGCACGTCGCAGACCACCGCCCACATCGACGCGAGACACATGTCCGTATTGATCGCGGCGAGATCCGGCCGGTAGCGATAATCGGCCGCGACGATCGCCGCGACGTCTGCGTTGCGGCGCAGCGAAACCTTGAAGTAGCTTCCGAGCAGTAAGGGAAAGTCCTGGGCACATTGCAGCGCGTCGCCAAGCGTGGGGCTCACCAGCATCGCGTAACCGAGGATGCCGTAGCTCGAGATATGCATCGCGCGGCCGATGTCGAGGCCGATGCGCGTATCGCCGCAAGCCTGCAACGCGTTGGAGAACACGATCAATTCCTGCGCGTGCGTGACGAGCCCGGACGGCTGACGCAAATCGCCCTCGCTGACGCCGCTTCCCGCCAGCAACACCTCAGCGCGAATCCCCTGCCGCTCCAGCAAGGAGACGGCGGCGGCAATCGTATGCAAGGTCGCAACGCATTGGGCCGGCGACGGGTGCGGCGACCACGGTGCATCGGTCATGGGTGATTCTCAGGTTCCCTCGATCAACCGATGATATTTGATCAAATTTCCCAAAAGGAAAAATCCATGCGATGATTTGATCAAATCCCATGATGCAAAACGCCCAGCTTTTCCGGACAGGCTCGTCCGCGCAAAGTTTGCAGCCGCGCTTCGCGCCGTCTTCATCAACCGACTGGAGTCAACCTTGCAAAGCGACCTACGCGACGACCTGCGTGAATTCCTGGAACATCACCGCATCCATGAAGTGGAATGCGTGATACCGGACATGACGGGCGTCGCGCGCGGCAAGATCGTGCCGAAGAACCTGTTTCTCTCGGAAGGCAAGATGCACATGTCGAACGCGCTCCTGATGATTACCGTCAACGGCGAGTTCGCGGATTTCGAGCGCTTTGTCGGGCCGAGCGATCCCGACATGGTCTGCATTCCCGATCCGAACACGGTACGGCTCGTCCCATGGGCGATCGAACAGGTCGCGGTAGTGATCCACGATTGTGTCGGGCTCGACGGCAAGCCGATCGGCATTTCGCCGCGCGCGGTGTTGCGGCGTGTGCTGAAGCTCTATGAGGAAAAAGGCTGGCGCCCTGTGGTCGCGCCGGAGATGGAGTTCTACCTGATCGCGCAGAACAAGAATCCGCATGAACCGCTGCGCCCGCCGCTCGGCCGCGCGGGGCGCAGCGAAGCCGGCCGCCAGTCGTTCTCGATCGACGCCGTCAACGAATTCGATCCGTTCTTCCAGGACCTCTCACGTTTCTGCGAGATGACGCATCTCGGCGTCGAAACGCTTGTGCATGAAGTCGGCGCGGGGCAGATGGAAATCAATTTTTCGCACGGCGACGCGCTCGATCTCGCCGACCGCGTGTTTCTGTTCAAGCGCGCGGTGCGCGAAACCGCCTACCGTCATGGCATTTTCGCGACGTTCATGGCCAAGCCGATGGAGCATGAGCCCGGCAGCGCGATGCATATTCATCAGAGCATCGTCGATAGTCAAACCGGCGAGAACATCTTTTCACTTCCCGATGGAACGGCGAGCCCGCTGTTTTTCAACTATATCGGCGGCTTGCAGAAGTACATGCCGCAAGCCATGCCGATGTTCGCGCCCTACGTGAACTCCTACCGGCGTCTGTCGCGCTTCACCGCCGCGCCGATCAACGTGCGCTGGGGTTACGACAACCGCACTTGCGGCATCCGCGTGCCGAATTCCGGACCGGATGGACGGCGGCTCGAAAACCGCGTGCCGGGCGTCGACGTCAACCCCTATCTGGCGATGGCGGCCACTCTCGCCTGCGGCTATCTCGGCATGGTGGAGCAGCAGGAAGCGTCGGCGCCGATGATCGAAAGCGCCTACGACCTCGAATACGAATTACCACGTGGTCTCGAAGATGCGCTCAAGGCGCTCCTTAAGTGCACCGAACTCGCGGACGTGCTCGGCGACAACTTCGTGCAGGCCTATTGCGCGGTGAAGGAAAAGGAGTTCGAGACATTCTCGCAAGGCATTACCGCGTGGGAACGCGAGCATCTGCAACTGCTCGTCTGAACGCGGGCGGCTTATGGAAACGTCATCGGAGAAGCTGGATTTGAATACTCGCCAAGGCATCAACTGGGAGCGCGCGCAAGCGCTCGTCGAACGCGAACGCCGCGCGTTTGCCGAAGCCATGCCGAAATCTCGCGCGCTGTCCGAACGCGCTGCGCGCCACCTGTTGTTCGGCGTGCCGCTGCACTGGATGAACGACTGGTCGACGCCTTTCTCACTCTATGTCGAAGAAGCACGCGGCGCCGCGTTTACCGACGTGGACGGTCATCATTACGCGGACTTCTGCCTCGGCGACACGGGCGCGATGTTCGGCCACTCACCCGCTCCCGTGGCTCGCGCGCTGGCGGTACAGGCTGAGCGTGGTCTGACGACCATGTTGCCGGGCGAGGATGCCGCGTGGGTCGGCGAAGAACTCGCGCGCCGTTTCGGCCTGCCCTACTGGCAGTTCGCAATGACCGCGAGCGACGCCAACCGCTTTGCGTTGCGCTGGGCACGCGCGGCGACCGGTCGCAAACAGATCGTGATCTTCAACGGCTGCTATCACGGCACCGTGGACGACGTGTTCGTCGATCTCGTCGACGGCAAGCCGCAACAGCGCGACAGCCTGATCGGCCAGGTGCACGACCTGCTCGGCACCACGCGCGTGATCGAATTCAACGATCTGGCCGCACTGGAAAACGCGCTGAAAGATGGCGACGTGGCCTGCGTGCTGGCTGAACCCGCGATGACCAACATCGGCATGGTGCTGCCCGAACCGGACTACTGGCGGCAAGCGCAAGCGCTCATGCGGCGCTACGGCACGCTGCTCGCGATCGACGAAACCCACACCATCAGTTGCGGGCCGGGCGGTTATACGAGAGCGTACGGCCTCGAACCCGATCTGTTCATTCTCGGCAAACCGGTGGGCGGCGGCTTTCCGTGCGCGGTGTACGGTTTCAGCGCGGAGCTCGCGGCCCGCGCGCAGCACGCCAAGCGCAGCGCACCGCCCGGTCACTCCGGCATCGGCACGACCCTCACGGCGAACATGCTGGCGATGAGCGCGATCCGCGCGACGCTCGCCGAGGTAATGACCGACGCCGCCTACGACCACATGTTCGCGCTTGCCGAGCGGATCGAGACCGGCCTGAAAAGTGCGATCGCGCGTCACGGCCTCGCGTGGTGCGTGACGCGCGTCGGCGCCCGCACCGAATTCCAGTTCACGCCGACGCCGCCGCGCAACGGTGACGAAGCCGGCCGCCAGCTCGACCCGGAACTGGAGCACATCGTGCACCTGTACCTGCTCAATCGCGGCGTGCTGATCACGCCGTTTCACAACATGATCCTGGTATGCCCCGACACGTCGGCGGCCGACGTCGACAGACTGGTTTCTACATTCGACGCCTGCCTAGCGGAACTGACCTGAGCTGAGCTGAGCGTTTTCAGATCGAGGTTGATCGAGCGTGGCCGACGCTAAACTCTCGGCCCGTTTTTCCGGCCTTTTTGCAGTCTTTTTTCGGCTCCCGAACCGAGCTTTATGAAAACTTCGCGCCATCACACGCTGCAGGATCAGACCTACGAAACGCTGCGGCAGTGGCTGACGATCGGGCGCTTCGTGCCGGGCGAGCGCATCAAGATCCGTCACGTCGCCGCCGAGCTCGGCGTGGGCGAAATGCCGGTGCGCTCCGCCTTGCAGCGCCTTGCGGCCGAATCGGCGCTGGTGAACGTGCCCAATTGCGGCGTGACGGTGCCGCGCCTGTCGAAAGAGCAATTCGACGACGTGCTGCGCGTGCGTCTGATTCTCGAGGGCCAGGCCGCCGAACTGGGTGTGCCGCATCTCAGCGAGCATGATCTGGAAACGCTGGAAAAATTGAATGCGCAGATGGTGCAGGCCTTGCGGACCGCCGACGCCAAGGGCTATCTCGACGCCAACGAGGCGTTTCACCTGATTCTGTATCGCGCGGCCGGCTCGCCGCTTTTGCTCGAATTGATCGAAACGGTGTGGCTGCAGGTTGGGCCGATTTCGAATCTGTTGTTCGGCGACGCGCAGTTCGCCGCTACGCTCAACGACGCCCACGACGATTTGCTGAACGCCGCGAAGGCGCGTGATGCGGCTGGTGTGCGACGCGCGATTGAGCACGATCTGAGTCATGCGGCGAGCTGTTTGCGCGCGCAGTGTTTGTAGAAGCTGGACTTGCCCTGGGCGTTCGTACTCGGGATTCGCGTCACGTTTCAGGCTTCAGGTTTCGAGCCCGATACCCTGCGCCCGGCCGCCCTCGTCACGCTTTCAACGTCGCCTGCTCAAGAATCATGAACGGTGTGGCTGCAGGTTGGGCCGATTTCGAATCTGTTGTTCGGCGACGCGCAGTTCGCCGCTACGCTCAACGACGCCCACGACGATTTGCTGAACGCCGCGAAGGCGCGTGATGCGGCTGGTGTGCGACGCGCGATTGAGCACGATCTGAGTCATGCGGCGAGCTGTTTGCGCGCGCAGTGTTTGTAGAAGCTGGACTTGCCCTGGGCGTTCGTACTCGGGATTCGCGTCACGTTTCAGGCTTCAGGTTTCGAGCCCGATACCCTGCGCCCGGCCGCCCTCGTCACGCTTTCAACGTCGCCTGCTCAAGAATCATGTCGTAAAGCGCCTGCGCCGCTGGCGACAACTGAGCGGTCTTACGCGCCACAAGGACGAGTGTGCGCGAAACCACCGGATGCGTGAGCTCAACCGTGCGAACCGTCGGATACGCGCCCTTCTGAATCGCGAGTGCCGGCACGACCGCCGCGCCCACACCCTGAGCGACCAGCCCCACGGCAGTCGAACTGCGCTGCACTTCATAAAACGAGCGCAGCGCCAGTTCGCTCTTTTCCAGCGCGACATCGAGCAATGCGCGATTGCCGCTGACCTCGCCGGCAAAAATCAGCGGATACGATTGCAATTGCCGCCAGGCAATGCGCCGCCGTTTCGCCAACGGATGATCTTCATGGCAAATCAGCACGTAGCGGTCTTCCGTCAACGGCACGCTGGCAAGATCCGGATGATGCTCGCCGGCGATATTGATGCCGAACTCCACCTCCCGGCGCAGCACCGCCTCCTCCACCGCGGACGACGCGTGATCGAGAATCTTGATCCGGTTATGCGGATAACGCGCAGCATAGGCCTGCAGAATGCGCGGGAGATACTGCACGCCCACGGTCGGCACGCAGGCGATCGACACATCGCCGCGACGGGCAACCCCCGTCTCGCGAATCTCCACCAGCGCATCGGCAAGCTCGCCCAACAAACGGCGCGCCTGCGGCAGAAAACTGCGCCCGATTTCCGTCAGCGCCATGGAACGCGTGGTCCGCTCGATCAGCGTGACGCCGAGATACGTTTCGAGCTTGCGCAGACGCTGCGTAATGGCCGTTTGCGTGACGTGCAGTGAATCGGCGGCGCCTTGAAAGCTGCCGCGATCCGCGATCGCGACGAACGCCTGTACGCCGAGCGTGTCGATTTTCATTAGAAAAATGAAGGAATTGGAATGATAAATTCATTTTACTCCGTGTTCGCCGCCGCACAGAATGAGCGGATTGGATCGATTTGACACCACACACTGCGCGTGGATGTCAGCGAAAACGGTCCGGCAAACGCGTGCAATCGGGACAAAGGAGCGCGAGATGACTTCATCGACGAATTGGCAGGCAAAACAGTACGTGTTGTTCGAAAACGAGCGCACGCGTCCGGTCAGGGATCTGCTGGCAGCGGTCCCCGCAACGGATGTGCGAGTGGCGGTAGACATCGGCTGCGGCCCCGGCAATTCCACCGAAGCGCTGGCGGCCCGCCTGCCCGGCGCGGCGGTCAGCGGTATGGACAGTTCCGCCGACATGATCGCGGCGGCTGCGAGGCGCCTGCCGCAATTCCAGTTCGAGGTGAGCGACATTGAAACATGGGATGCTCCCGGCCCCTACGACCTGATCCTCGCCAATGCCGTGCTGCAGTGGGTACCGAATCACGAGCAACTGTTTCCGTCGCTGGTGAAAAAACTTGCGCCGGGCGGCAACCTGGCCGTGCAGATGCCGGACAACCTCGACGAACCCGCGCACCGTCTGCTGCGCGAAATCGCGGCGGACGGCCCCTGGGCGAACAAGCTGAGGGGTGTGGAACGCACCATGCGCTACGGCGCCGACTGGTACTACGCGCTGCTCAAGCCACTGTGCGCACGGGTCGACGTGTGGCGCACCGTCTACCATCACCCCCTCGCGGGCGGCGCGGACGCGGTGGTCGAATGGTTCAAGGGCAGCGCGCTGAGGCCGTTCCTCGCCGAGCTCGACGACAGCGAGGAAGGCGTCTTCCTCTCGCGCTACCGGGATGCGATCGCGCGAGCCTATCCGGCCCAGGCTGACGGCACCGTGCTGCTGCCCTTCCCGCGGCTGTTTATCGTCGCTACGCGCTAGCGGAGTCGAGCCGCTAGCCGGGGTTGCCGCGCGGCGTTTGTGGTGCCGGAGTCGCCAGGGTCAGTCAGGCATTGCCGCTCGTGAATTCTGCGTGATATTGTGTAACGTATGCGGGGGGCGGCTTGCCGTCCTCACCGGAACGCAAATTACAGCAGCGAGCGTCGCCATGAGTGATGTACGCCATCATCTGAGTCCGCGGGACCGTTTGGAGCTGTTGTGCTGGCTCACATGCGGCTGCCTGGGCGCCTATTACCTGAATGAGGACTGGCCTGACGCGGCGTTTCACGTGCAGGCCGCTCATAAGTGGCTCGACTATCGGTCCCGGGAAGCAGACTGGTTGAGCATCGCCAGATTGTCGGCAACCGCACTGGAGATTGCCCAGCGGCACGCGAAATTTGTCGAGGCCGATTGGGCGCGGGATGCGGTCGAGGAAATTCTCGATACAGACGAGCTCGACCCTCAGGCGAGGCTGGTGAAACAGGTGCTGGCGGATTGCCAGAACGCGCTTTCGGATAAGCGCCTGGCAGATTAATTTTTTCCCCACGCGGCACTTTGAGTGAGTCGGGACGCGGCGTTGGCTCCGCTGATCTGTTTGCCAGCGCCGCGCAGGCAGATTAAAAATTGTGCCGCAAACCTACGATCACGGAGAGTTGTTTATCCGTGTCCGAATTGACGATATTCGGAATCTGCGCCAGATTCTCCGTCTGCCCCGTCGCCGGGTTGATCCCCAGCCCGGCGCCGGAAGACTTCTGCCCGATCGCCACCGCATAGACCGCCGTCCGCTTCGACAGGCTATACACCGCGCCGAGATTGATCTGATGCACGCGTGTCGAAGCGCTGCTGCTCGGTTTGGCATCGTTGAAGATATACGCCAGACCAAGCTGCAAATCCGGCGCGACCATATAGGTCGTATTCAACTCGGCAATGTCGAAAGAGATATCTTCCCCCGCGGGCCTCGCCGTACTTGCGAAATACTGGCTCTGCGATAGGCGCGTATGCGTATAGGTGAGCGCCACGCCCGCCTTGCCGAACGCATACGAGCCCCCTGCTCCGAAAATCCTCACCTTGCTTGCCTGCTGCAGCAGACAATACGACGCATCGGCATTCGCGCAACTGAAATCGCCGATATATCCGGCAGTGCCGCCCAAGGCCGCCTGCAACGGCTGGTTCAACTCGAGATACCCCGCGCTCAGCGACAACGGACCCTGCGCGTAATTCGCCGCCAATGCCCAGCCCTTGTTCTGCGAAAAATTCCCCGCCACGCCACCCAGGCTGAACAACCCGCCCACCGTCAAGCCACCGAAGCTCGGGCTGATGTATTTGATCGAGTTGTTGAAGTTGAACGCTTCGTTGAGGTTGTCGACGTCGCCGAAATGCGAGCCGTACAGCGTCGCCCAGTTATTGCTCGATGCGTACGCACCCATGTAGTCGGAGAACGGATCGTATTGACGGCCGAACGTCAGCGCGCCGTACGTGCCGTTGTTCAAACCGACCCATGCGTTGCGGTTGAACAGCGTATTCGATTGCAACATCGCGCCGTTGCCGATCAGAAAGCTGTTCTCCAACGTGAAGTTCACTGTGGTGCCGCCACCGATATCTTCAGCGCCCGTCAGGCCCCAACGCGACGGCACCAGATTGCCGCCCGCCAGTTGATAATTCGCGTGGCCGTTGGTGCTGCCGTCGGCGAGCGTCGTCTGCTGGTTGGTGGTGTACACGACGCCGGCGTCGACCGTGCCATAGAGCGTCACCGAAGATTGCGCATGTGCGCCCATCGCGAGGCCGCACGCGGCCAGCGCAAGCGCTGAGCGCTTGACGAATGTGTCTGCCATATTTTTTAGCCGGAAGTTGAGTGGTGAAATCAGCAACAACAAACAGGACACCCCGAGGACGCCCCGAACGAACGACACCATTCCGCCGCCGCTCAGGAATGAACGGCAACAGTCGATTGTTAGAACGTGGCGAGCTGGCGCGCGCTGGGTGTCTTGCGCGCTGTTCGATTACTGCCCGAAGCGCGCGTAGATATCCGGTCGCTTCTTACGCAAGATGAGACCGATCACGACGCCAAAGAGCGCCACCGCGAATACGATCCAGGGGAAAGACTTGACGATCGGGCTATCGGAGCCGCTGAGCGCATCGAGATTGCGCACCAGAATCACGCCGATATACAGCAGGCCGATGCCACCGATGAGGGGCGCGACGAACGAGTGCCACACGCGCGTATCCTTGCGCGTCTTGCGGAAGAACGCGATGACGGAAAAACTCGTCACGGCCTGAAGCATCACGATCCCGATCGTGCCGAGCGCCGAACTCCAGCTGAATACGATGTTGAACGCATCGCTGCCCGCCGCGATGAAGAGCCCGAGCAGAACGCACACGGAGAGCGTTTGCAGATAGCTCGCCACATACGGCGAACGGTATTTTTCGTGCACCCGATTGAGCGCTTGCGGCAGGATGCCCTCCAGGCTGAGCGCGTGGATATAGCGCACCAGCGTGTTATGAAACGACAACAGGCTCGCGAAGATACTGCTGAGCAACAGGAAGCTCATCACCGTCGTCACCGCACCGCCCAGGTACTTGCCGGATTGAATGAACCAGAAGTCACCCGGCTGCTTCGTCGCGACCGTGACCACGTCGTTCAGTCCGTACGCGCAAACAATCGTCCACGTGACGAAAGCGAAGAACACGAGAATCAGCATCACCGACACATACGTCGCGCGTGGCACGGTCACCTTCGGGTCCCGGCATTCCTTGCCGTAAATCGCCGTCGCTTCGAAACCGATAAACGACGCGAAGGCGAACATCACCGCAATGCCGAGGTGGCCGCTGAACACATGCTCCGGCGTGAACGGTGCAAGCGTGAGGCCGTTCGGGCCACCACCATGCACGACGATCGCAGTCGCAAGCAGCAACAGGATGCCCAGTTCGAGACACATCAGCACGCCGAGCAACCGGCTATTCAGATCGATACCGCGGATGCCCGTGAATTGCACCACGGCCACGCAGATCAGCGAATAGCCGTACCAGGGCATCGCCGTGTGCAGGAGTGGAGAAAGAATCACCGTACAGAAAAATCCAAACAGCCCATACAGCGCGATCTGGATGAAGGTGTACGACATCAACGCGACGAGTGCGCCGGCCATGCCCAACGGCCGCCCAAGTCCGGCGGTGATGTACGCGTAAAACGCACCGGCGCGCACCACGTGGCGGCTCATCGACGCGAAGCCCACGCTAAAGATCAGCAGCACGACGCCGGCAATCACGAACGCGCCCGGAATGCCGGCGCCATTGCCCAGGCTGATCGCGGGCGGCACCGCACCGAGCATGCCGGTCAGCGGCGCGGCCGCGGAAATCACGAGAAACACGATCTGCCACAGGCCCAACGTATTGCCCTTCAGTTCCACGGGATTCTCCGCGTCGACCAGACGGGTCGGAGAGTAGGGTTCATTCATCGCTGCCTCTATTTTGTTGGCTAGTCTGGAACTCGCCTAAACCCTGGAAATACTGGTCCAGACGCTCGCTTGACCGACGTTCGACGTTTCGGTGTGAGCGCATGGTAGGTAGCTAAAAAATAAAGCGACTTCGCGAACTGCGCCAAATTTTCGATAAATTGCGCCAATGCTCGCGAGCGTCTCAGACACTGCGGGTCGCAGCGAATAGTTAGGAAACGGAAGTTTTTCGTGTGAAGATTGCGCCTTCACGTGCTTTCAGAATGAAAGCAACTGCGGCGCCGCCACCTTTATTGTTTTTTCCAGTTGCGCGTGGCGCGCCACAGCACGGTTGCGTCGGCATAACCCACGGCGCGAGCGATCGCCGCGTTGGTGAGCCCTTCACGTTCAAGCAGTCCTTCCACACTACGCTGCCGCTCTTCGCGCACGATCTGCCGCACGGAAGTCCCCGCCTCGGCCAGGTGCCGCTGCAACGAGCGATGCGAGAGACCGAGATCTTTCGCAATGTCGGCAACGATCAGCTTTTCGTGCGCGAGCCGCCGCGTCACCAGATCGCGCACCTGGTCGGCGATGCTGTGGGGCACCGCATCGCGCGCAATCAGATCGGTGGCATGGCGCTCCATCATGCGCGCCATTTGCGTGTCGGCGCTTTTGAGCGGCGCATCGAGATCCGACGGACGCAGGATCACGCCATTGAAAGGCTGCTGAAAGCGCACTGGCACGCGGAAAATGCGTGCATACGGTTTGAGGTCAGCGGGCGCGGCATGCTCGAAATGCACTTCGGCCGGATTCCACGCCGCGCCGCGCACGGCCCGGATCATATGGCACATCGTCGAGAGGCTGTATTCCGCGTCCTGCCGGCGCGGCCAGATCTGCGGATTGGCGATCTGATAGGTCCATACCGGCCATTCGCCATCGCGCAGCAACTCGCAGGTCGTGGTGTTCTGCCACGACGCGAGCGCGAGCGCGAACTTGCGCACTGCCGCGTTCAAGGTCGGCGACGACAGAAACACGAGACCCGCCGGCCCGAGCTCCGTCACTTGCAATTCGCTGCCCAGACGCAAGCCGAGCAACGGTTCGCCGAGTACCTCGGCCGCGCGCTCGAATGCCGCCACGTAGCGCGTCAGCGGCAGGATTTCGTAGGGATTCGACAGGAGCTTGCGGCTCATGCCGAACGCTTCGAGCAACGCGTCGCAATTGGCGCCTGATGCATCGAGTGCGCGCACAACCGGCCCCATAACCGCGGCGCGGATCATCGGGAAGCTACCGTTGAGCGTGACTTTTTTCATGCTGAGCGTCTCCTCTCAAGTCTTCGCTGATGTGCTGCAGTGTTCTTCCTCGTGGCGCACTTTATCGTTCATTTGGCGCGATAAGCAAGCGCGAAAATATTATTGGGTTCCTACGATTTGCCATCGACTCAGCGTTCGACGCGTTTCACGCAGCCTCGCGCGCAGTCCGGTCCAGCAAACTCCTTCCGGGAATCTTATGAACACGAATGCCACGAAAACCGCACACGCCCCCGTTCATCCACTCGATCCGCTGAGTCCGGACGAAATGCAGCTTGCCTGCGATCTCGTGAAGGCCGCCGAAAACCTCGACGGGCACGTGCGCTTTCCGATGGTCGAATTGCGCGAGCCGCCGAAGGCCGAAGTGATCGCATTCAAGGCCGGCGAATATTTTTCGCGCACGGCGTTCGTCCTGGCAATTGATCGTACGAATGGAACGACCACCGAATTCCATGTGGACCTGAGAGAGAAAAGAGTCGCCTCGCGCAACGTGCTGCCGTTCGATCAGGCGCCATATGGCCAGCCGCCGATCATGATCGAAGACTTCATGAACGCCGAGCAGATCGTCAAGAGCGACGACGCATGGCGCGTTGCGGTGATGAAGCGCGGCCTCACCGAGAAGGATCTGGAGCGCGTCCAGGTCGATCCGTTTTCCGCCGGCTGCTTCGACCGCGAGAACGAGAATGGCCGGCGCCTTGTGCGTTGCGTGAGCTACTACCGCGAGACCGTGACCGACAACGGCTATGCGCATCCGATCGAGGGCGTGGTGGCGGTGGTCGATCTGCTCGAGAAGAAGGTGATCGAGCTGGTAGACGACGGCCGCATCATTCCGATTCCGCGCGCGAAGCACAACTACGACACGCCGAGCCTCGGCGAGCCGCGCAGCACGCTCAAACCGCTGTCGATCAGCCAACCCGAGGGCCCGAGCTTCAAGATCGACGGCTGGCATGTGAGCTGGCAGAACTGGAACTTCCGGGTCGGCTTCACGCCGCGCGAAGGGCTGGTGCTGCATCAATTGTCGTGGGACGACGGCAAGAACACGCGGCCGATCATCTACCGTGCGAGCGTGACGGAGATGTGCGTGCCCTACTCCGACCCGAGCACGAATCACTACTGGAAGAGCGCATTCGATGCCGGCGAATACGGCCTCGGCAAACTGGCGAACCAGCTTGAACTCGGTTGCGATTGCCTCGGCACGATCCGTTATTTCGACATTCCGTCCGCCGACGATTTCGGCAATGCGTTCCTGATGAAGAACGCAGTGTGCATGCACGAAGAGGACTACGGCACCCTGTGGAAGCACTACGAGTTTCGCACCGGCGTCTTCGAAATGCGCCGCTCGCGACGCCTCGTGATCTCATTCTTCGCGACGGTCGGCAACTACGACTACGGCTTCTACTGGTACCTGTACCAGGACGGCACGATTCAACTCGAATGCAAGCTGACCGGCATCGTGCAAACCTCGGCGGTGGCTGACGGCGACACGTACCCGTGGGGCGGCATGATCACCGAGAACCTCGGCGGCCCGACCCATCAGCATTTCTTCAATGCACGGATGCACATGATGGTGGACGGCGAACGCAACACCGTGACCGAACACGAATTCGTGCCGCGTCCGATGGGCGAAGCGAATCCGTACGGCAACGTCTTCGACACCACCAAACACGTGTTCAAGACCGAGAGCGAAGCCGCACGCCTCGCGAACGGCCGCACGGGACGTTATTGGAAGGTGACCAACCCGAACGTGAAGAACGCCGTCGGCGCGAATCCTGGCTACAAGCTGATCGTGAACGACTCCCCGCTGATGCTCGCCGACGAGCGCTCCAAAGTCCGCCAACGCGGCGGCTTTGCGACACGTCACGTGTGGGTCACACCATTCGATCCGGCCGAGCGCTACGCGAGCGGCGACTATCCGAACCAGCACGCGGGCGGTGACGGGTTGCCGCGCTACATCGAGGCGAACCGCAACATCGAGAACGAGGACATTGTGTTGTGGCACAGCTTCGGCCACACGCACGTGTGCAAACCCGAGGACTTCCCCGTGATGCCCGTAGAATACGCCGGCTTCATGCTCAAGCCGAACAACTTCTTCTCCGCCAACCCGACGATGGACTTACCGTCCGAGCGGGATCAGAACAGCGTCGAAGACGGCAAGTCCGCGGATCATGGCTGCTGCAAGCGCTGATTCGATGGCGCGCCGCGCGCGGCTCGCTGCTGCACGCGTGGCCGACGCGGCATGCGTGCGTCCCGCGACTGCGTGCAGCGTAGTACGCCGGCTGACTTCAAGAGAAGGCGGCGTGGCACGCATGCTGATTGCTGGCGCAGGCGCGGGTGCGGGCGCTGCGGTGCACGGGCGGATTGCGTGCGCGAGGGGCACGGTACGCGGGTTAATTGCGGGCGTGGGTTGGGTAGCACGTATGTTGATGGCGAGCATGGGCGGCGCAGCGCGCGGGCTGACGGCGAGCGTGAGTTGGGCAGCGCGTGTGTTGGTGACGAGCGTCGGTGGCGCGGCACGCCGGCTGACGGCGAGCATGAGTGGTGCGGCGTGTGTGCTGCTCGTGAGCGGTGCCGCGACGCTGGTGACGCAAGCCGGCCTCGGCCAACGAGCCAACGCGTTGTGGATGAGCGCGTTGGCGTTAGCAACGATGACGATCGTGCCGCTGTTGATGTCGCGCGTATCCAGGACACACACCACGCTTGCGACGGCGGTGACGTTGATTGCCACGATGAGTGCGGTGGGCGTCGTACCGGCGTATGTGAGTGGACTGGAGCATTCCACCATGATAGCTGGGTTGTTTGTGGCGGTAGGTGGCGTGTTGCTGTTGTACGGGCAGCATCTTGTTGGCTCGTCAGCCTTGCCTCATGAGGATTTCGATCCGAATCAGCACACGGATCGAAGCACGATCCAATCGGCCAGAGTCATCCACGCAACCGGCACAACCGCGCTGCTCGCATTGCTTGCGGGCATATCGAGCGGCAGTCTTGCGCGTTTCCAGTTGTATGCGATTTGCGGCATGAGTGGCGCCCAACCGATATGGCAGATCTTGCTCTCGGTGGGTGCCGTTTGCGCGCTGGCGCTCATTGCTGACCGATCCCTCGACAACAACCGAATGTTGATTGTGCTGTACGTGCTACGAGCGGCGTTAATTGGGGTCCTCGCAGCCGTGGACAGTCCAACACTTGCACCACTCGCAGCAAAGATATTTCTGGTTCTCGACTGCCTGACGATTCCGGCGCTGATGAAACTGCGGAAAAAATCGCGCAGCGCATTGAGCGCGGGTTGTCCCGGCGGGGCGCACCACATCGGGATGGTGTTGGGCGCAACGTTATCGACGACGCCCTACTTTTTCGGCGACGGATTCATCGTGCTGTATGCGCTAAGCGCGATCACGAACCTGATATGTGCCGGCACATTAGCAACCAACTGCTTCGAAAGAAAGGCGCACCGCGAGCACCTAAACCATCACTCCCGCCAGGCAGACTCTTCCGACGAGCACGAAGTGCAAGTCGGGAAGTATGACTCCTTTGTCACGAACGCCGAATGCACGAGAACACAGATTCCAGATGCACCACTACCGTCTGCGAGCTGCGGGCCCCACTTAGCAGGAGTGGTTTGAGCCGCTTTCTTTTGCCTACTTTTCTTTGCGGCATGCGTAACTATTCAGCAGCCGGAAGCGGCGAAACGACGAACCCGGCGAAGCCCAAAGCCAGCGCGTCGATCAGCGAACGGTTCTGTTTGCGCAGAC
>NZ_JBNPVS010000061.1:0-61018 GCF_050434225.1 Paraburkholderia sp. GAS32
TCCTCACCCTTGACCTGAGGAGCGAAAATCACTGACCATAAAGTGTCAATGATGTCCCCGCACGTCTGTCAACCATGTCCCCGGTCTATACACCGCCGCAAAGAGAAGTAAGCAAGAGAAAGCGGCTCAAACCGCTAATGCTAAGCGGGTCCCGTGGTCTGCTACGGGTAGTGGTGCATCTGGAATCCGTGCTCTCGCACATTCAGCGTTAGTGACAAAGGACTCATCAGCTCCCACTCCGCACTACGTGTGGCTCGGCCTTCGTCAAGGGGATGACGACGCTGTCGATCGCAGAGGCGATGGGTGTCAAGGAATCGACGGTTGAAACTTACGCCAAGCGCGCATTCGCGAAGCTTGGCCTGAGTTCACGCCGCGGGTTGTTGCATGGACATGAGGCGATCACGGCGGCGCAGTCACATCGAGCGTTGCGTTTCACGTTCGGGCAGGCGACCCACGACGGCCTCGCCCTCCTCTGCCGCAACCGTGCCGGACGTGACAACAGGTCTCGCCAACGCCACCTTCAGCTTGTCGCGATCTAGCTCCTTCTCCCACGCCGCAATCACGATCGATGCCACACCGTTGCCCATCGTATTGGTCAGCGCGCGGCACTCGGACATGAAACGGTCGATGCCGAGAATCAGCACCATCGCCGTCACCGGCACGGTCGGCACGACCGAAAGACTCGCGGCCAGCGTGATAAAGCCGGCCCCTGTAACGCCGGTCGAACCTTTCGACGTCAGCATCGTCACCGCCAGCAACGTGATCTCCTGAGCAATCGTCAAATGGGTATTCGTGGCCTGGGCGAGAAATAGCACCGCGAGCGTCATGTAGATATTGGTGCCGTCGAGGTTGAACGAGTAGCCCGTCGGCACGACCAGCCCGACGATCCCGCGTGAGCACCCGAGCCGTTCGAGCTTCTCCATCAACTGCGGCAACGCTGCTTCGGATGTCGACGTGCCGAGCACGATCAGCAGCTCGTCCTTGATGTACACGACGAAGCGCCACAAGCTGAAACCGCATGCCCGTGCAATCAGGCCGAGTCCGCACGAGACGAACAGGAATGCGGTCAGATAGAACGTACCGATCAGTTTCATCATCGGCAGCAAGGAGACGATGCCATATTTGCCGATCGTGAACGCGATGGCGCCGAACGCGCCGATTGGCGCGAGGCTCGTAATCATGCGCACGATACGGAAGAAAGTTTTCGACAGCAGTTCGATCAAACCGATGACGGGTTTCGCTGGTTCGCCCATCACCGCGAGCGCCGTGCCGAACAACATGGCAATCAGGAGCACCGGCAGAATATCGCCCTGCGTGAACGCGCCGACGAACGTCTCCGGGATGATGTGCATGAAGAAACCCGCCAGCCCCCCACCGTGCGCGGCTTGTGCGGCGTAACTGGATATTGCGCCTGCGTCGAGTGTAGTGGGATCGACGTTAAAGCCCACCCCGGGTTTCAGCACGTGCGCGGCCAGCAAACCGATGGCGAGCGCGAGCGTCGACACCACTTCGAAATACAGCAGTGCTTTGCCACCCACGCGGCCGACCTTGCGCATGTCGTGCATGCTGGCGATGCCGGTCACGACGGTGCAGAAGATCACGGGGCTGATGATCATGCGAACGAGTTTGATGAAAGCGTCGCCGAGCGGCTTCATCGCCACCGCGTCCGCCGGCAGGAAATGGCCCACGATCACACCGACAACGATCGCCACGATCACCTGCACGTACAGCACCTTATAAAGCGGTTTGCGCTTCATGTCTCCTCCGTTTTTAAAAGGCAAAGCGCGTCCCTTCCCTTCTGCCGGGGAATCGGTCACACGCGTTTCGGTTGAAAGGCGGCGCAAGTGCCGCCAGGGGATTTACAGCACGGCGGCCCAGGGATGCCGTTCGAAATGGGTACTCTCGAACGCGTCAATCGCGGGGAGTGAAGCGAGCGTGATATCGATGGTGTCCATGCCCTCGATCACCATCTGTTTGTGACGCGCGCCGAGCGGGAACGTAAACGTGCGGCCGGTGACCGTCGTCACCGTCTGCTGCTCGATGTCGATATGCAATCGTGCAGCCGGATGTGTCGCCGCGTCTTGCATTAGAACGTCGACTGCTTCGCGATCCAGCTGCACCAGCAGCAAGCGGTTATTCATCGCGTTCGAATAGAAAATCTCCGCGAAACTCGGCGCGATCACGGCTTCGAAACCGAATTGCTGCAGCCCCCACACAGCATGTTCACGACTCGAGCCGCAGCCGAAATTCGATCCCCCAATCAGGATGCGTGCGCCGCGATACGCCGTCTGATTCAACACGCAACCCGGGCGCGGCTCGCCTTCTGCATCGAAACGCAAGTCATACAGCAAGCCCTCGCTCAGTCCGGCCTTGTCGATGATGCGAAGAAACTGCTTCGGCATGATCTGATCGGTGTCGAGGTTTTCGATCGGCAATGGCGCGGCATTTCCGTCGATTTCGGTGAGTCTCGTCAGCATGATTGCGTCTCCAGCGTGCGGACGTCGGTGATGCGCCCGGTGAGTGCAGCGGCAGCGGCCATCGCCGGGCTCATCAGATGGGTGCGGCTGCCGCGCCCCTGACGTCCTTCGAAGTTGCGGTTGGTCGTGGATGCGCAGCGCTCGCCTACCGCGAGAATGTCGTCGTTCATCGCGAGACACATCGAACAGCCCGGCTCACGCCATTCGAAACCGGCATCGCGCAGCAGCGCCGCAATGCCCTCGGCCTCGGCCTGGCGGCGCACACTGCCCGAGCCCGGCACGACCATCGCGCGCACCCCTTGCGCGACGTGGCGCCCTCGCACAATCGCAGCGACCACGCGCAGATCTTCGATACGTCCATTGGTGCACGAGCCGATGAACACGCGATCGATCGGCGTGCCCGCAATCGGTTGGTCCGCATCGAGCCCGATATAGTCGAGCGCGCGACGCAGTGCGGCGGCAGCCTCCGGTGTTTTTTGCGCAGCCGCACTGGGAATGCGCTGATCGACTGCGATCGCCTGATCGGGGCTCGTGCCCCATGTGACGAACGGCGCGATATCGTGTGCCTCGAAATGATGTTCGGCATCGAAACTCGCACCGGCGTCCGATTTCAGTTCGCGCCAGTCGTTCATGGCAGCAGCCCATGCGGCATCGTCCAGTGATGTTGCATGCGCGCGGACATAGTCGAACGTGGTCGCATCGGGTGCGATCAACGCCGCTCGCGCGCCCGCTTCGACGGTCATGTTGCACAAGGTCATGCGCGCTTCCGCAGACAGCGAGGCGATCGTCGAGCCTGCGAACTCCACCGCGTAACCACGCGCGCCCTGTGCGCCGATGCGGCTGATGATCCACAGAATCACATCCTTCGACGATGTGCCGTAGGGCAACACCCCGTCGATCGTGATACGCATGGTTTGCGCGACGCGATAGACCAGTGTTTGCGTGGCAAGCACGTGCTCGACCTCCGAGGTGCCGATGCCGAAGCCCAATGCACCGAGCGCACCGTACGTAGTCGTGTGACTATCGCCGCATAGCACGACCATGCCTGGGCGAATCAAACCGCGTTCTGGCGCGACGATATGTTCGATGCCTTGCAGGGGATCATTCGCCGCATGCAGTTCGATACCGGCCTGCTCGCAGTTGCGTGCGAGATTATTCGCCTGCAACAGGGAAGCGGCATCGCGAATCACGCGCGGCGACTCCGCATGCGTTGGAATGATGTGGCTGACCACCGCCAACTGCTGCCGCGGACGACGCACGGGCCGCGCTTTCGCCGCGAGCACGCTGAACGCCTGTGGACTGGTGTATTCGTTCATCAGATGCAGATCGACATACAGCAGCACGTTTTGTTCGTCGATACGCGTGACGACGTGCGAATCGACGAGCTTCTGGTAAAGGGTTCGTTTTGACATGATGGGCCGACCGGCGACTAGGACTGCAAGAACGGCAGGACGCGTTCGAGTAACAACTCGGGCGCTTCCTCGGGAATATAGTGGCCGCACGGCAAAGCCTCGCCGCTCACGTGCGCCGACCACTGACGCCATTCGGCGAGCGGCTCGAAACATTGCTCGATGACGCCCTGCGCGCCCCACAACGCGAGGAAATCGCATTCGATCTTCTGCCCTTCGGCAAGCGACGCACGGTCGTGATCGAGATCGATCGTGATGCTCGCGCGGTAGTCCTCGCAGATGCCGTGCGCGGTGGCAGGGTCCGACAGACAGCGCAAATACTCGGCATAGGCGGCATCGATGAACGGTGCCAGCCCGGCGCTGCGTGCACCTATGGTCTGCTTCAGATAGAGATCGGGATCGGCGCGAATCAGCGTTTCGGGAAACGGCGCGGGACGCACGAGAAAAAACCAGTGCCAGTAAGCGCGCGCAAACTCGAACGACGTTTGCTCGTACATGGCGAGTGTCGGTGCGACGTCCAGCGTGACCAGCTTCGTCACGGCTTGCGGATGATCGAGCGCCATACGAGCCGCAACGCGTCCACCCCGGTCGTGGCCGACCACGGCAAATTGTGTGAAGCCCTGGGCGCGCATCAACGAAACCTGATCCGCGGCCATGCGGCGTTTCGAATAGTTGCTGTGGTCGGGCTCGCCTTGCGGCTTGCCGCTGTCGCCGTAGCCGCGCAGATCCGCAGCAATGACCGTGAAGTACTGCGCCAGCGTGGGCGCAACCTTATGCCAGATCGCATGGGTCTGCGGATGGCCGTGCAGCAGCAGTAAGGCCGGGCCGTTGCCGCCACGGATTGCGTGGATCTGGATGCCGTCGACGTGGATCGACGCGTCGGTGAAACCTCTAAACATCGTTGCCTCCCGTATCTGAATGCAGTCTAATTGATGCCTGCAGAGATATGGTTTCTATTAGTGCAATCCGGAATTAACTTTTGGGAACGAATCGATGGATGGTTTTTCCGACCTGAATCTGTTCGCGCTGGTGGCGCGCCACCGCAATCTGGCGGCCGCAGCGCGTGAGCTCGGCGTGACGCCGCCGTCGATCAGCAAGCGTCTCGCGCAACTCGAAAAGCGCCTGGGCGTGCGTCTCGTCAACCGGACCACCCGCCGCCTGAGCCTCACCGCCGAGGGCGAGATCTATCTGGCGAACGGCTCGCGTATCCTCGACGACCTCGCTGAACTGGAGCAACTGGTCACCAGCAGCCGCGCCGAGCCGACTGGGCTTTTGCGCGTGAACGCGTCGTTCGGTTTCGGCCGCGCGCACGTCGCGCCGGCCATTTCACGGTTCAGCGAGCGTTTTCCATCGATGAAAATTCAGTTGCATCTCACTGACCGGCCGGTCAGCTTGCAGGAAGAAGGCTTCGACTTGGGCATTCGCTTTGGCGAGGTGCCGGATGCACGTATCAATGCGCGTTTGCTGCTGAAAAACCAGCGGCTGGTGTGTGCCGCACCGGGCTACGTGAAACGGCATGGCGCACCGGCCATGCCACACGATTTGACGCACCATGCGTGCCTCGTCTTACGCGAAAACGAATCGGCGTACGGCACCTGGCATTTTGCGCGCGGCAAGAAGTCGGAGACGGTGAAGGTGGATGGTCCGTTGAGCAGCAACGACGGCAGCGCCGTGCTGAAGTGGGCGCTCGATGGGCGCGGTATTGCCGTGCGCTCCGCATGGGAGATTTCCCGCCACTTGCAACGTGGCGAGCTGGTGCCGTTGCTCACGGACTGGGCGCTGCCGAACGCGGACATTCACGCGATCTATCTGGAGCGGCATCGGCTGTCGGCGAAACTCAGGACGTTCATCGACTTTCTCGGCGACGAACTGCAAGCGAGTGTTCGATCGGCTTAGCACGCGTGCGGTGAGCCGGGCGCTGCAGGGCGATCACGCGGGTCGGACGAATACCCGGCGTGCGTGTTCAGCCGACGCGTTTGTTTCGCTGGGCGCGATTTGCTCGCCAGCGGATCAGGAAGCTGACCAATGCGGCGAAGGCCGCAGTGGCCGCGTAGCCTGCCAGACGAATGGCATCCTCACTCGGGAGACGCGAGACCAACACAATGACAATGGCGATTGCAAGCAGAGCTAGACATGCGATTGCCCATTTCATCTCCGTCTCCCCTGAAGTTTGATGTGCTGCCAGATGCACGGCTATCTCGCCGTTTTGTTAAGCATACCCGCGAGTGAGGCACCGGTGCTTCATTGCGACTCAAGCGGCCACCCCTCTGCCGCTTCCGTGCGCCTGCTCCAGGATGAACTCGATAAAACTCGCCGCCGCCCGCGTGTGATGCCGATTCGGCATATAGAGCAAGTACATGTTCGTACCGAAGATGCTTAGACACCATTCATCGAGCGCCGTCACCACGTCCCCGCGGCGCAGGTCGTCCTGCACCACGTAGTCGGGCACCAGGCCGACGCCCAGACCGGCCAGCACCGCCTGGCGCAAGAACAGGAAGTTCTCGGAAATAATCGTCGGCTCCAGCAGCACTTCGTGGCGTTCGTCGCGCAAATAAGCCGCCACCCGCAACTGCCTGCCGACCACCGCCGCCGTAATCAACGGCGCAGTGCGCAAATCGTCGAGACGCACCGGCATGCCGCGGCTTTCGGCAAAATCCGGCGACGCACACGCAACATATCGCACCGACCCCATGTCACGTGCGACGAGATTCTGCGGCGGCTCCGACATCACCCGAACCGCGATGTCGACCTCGTCGCGCATCAGATCCTCGACCCGATTCTCGAACATCACGTCCAGCACGATGCCCGGATACAGACGCTTGAACGCGATCAGCCAATCCGACATCACCAGTTGCCCATAACCGCTCGGCACACTCAACCGCACCCGCCCCTGCAAGCTCTGCCCGAGCGTGGTGACCGATTCGCGCGCGGCCAGCAGCGCATTCTGAATGGTGCGGCCATGCTCGTATAACTGCAGACCGATTTCAGTCGCTTCGACCCGGCGCGTGGTGCGCCTGACCAGTTGCAGCCCGATCGAGCGCTCCAACTGGTTCAGGTGGTAACTCACATTCGCGCGGCTCATCTTCAGCCGGCGCGCGGCCTCGCTCAGGTTGCCCGCATCAAGGATATCGACCAGCAAGGTCAGCGAATTGACGTCCATGGCATAGCCTTTGTCAAAGTATCTTTGACAGTCTGTCAACCGCCTATGTAATTGTCAATAAACCTTGACCAACCCACAATCGGAGAATTCGCCAGGCCCGGTATGCCAGATCTGCCCCGATATCAATCAGGAGACGACACGATGACCCTCAACCCTTCCGCCGACGTTGTGACGCGCGAATTGCGCGGCAAAGTCCTGCTGGTGACCATCGACCACGCACCGGTCAACGCCTTATCCGCCGACGTGCGGCGCGGCCTGCTCGCCGCCATCGAAGCCGCGGATGCCGACAAGGCCGTCGAAGCCGTGCTGATCGTCGGCGCCGGACGCAACTTCATCGCGGGCGCGGACATCCGCGAGTTCGGCAAGCCGCCGGTGCCGCCGTCGCTGCCGGATGTATGCAACCGTATCGAAGCGTGTGCGAAGCCGGTGGTGGCCGCCATTCACGGCGCCGCGCTCGGCGGTGGCCTGGAGGTGGCGCTCGCGGCGCACTACCGTCTCGCCGTGAACGGCGCGAAGCTCGGTTTGCCCGAAGTGCAACTCGGCCTGCTGCCGGGCGCAGGCGGCACACAGCGTACGCCGCGCCTGATCGGCGCGCAGGCCGCGCTCGACCTGATCCTGAGCGGCCGCCACGCCGGCGCGAAAGAAGCACTCGCGCTTGGCCTCATCGACCGGCTCGGCAGCAGCGACGACATCCTCGCTGAAGGACTCGCCTACGCACAGGAACTGCTGGCCGCTCATGCGCCAGTGCGCCGCACGCGCGATGCCGCTGCGCTAAGCGACCGCGCAGCAAGCCTCGCCGCCGTCGCCGCGGCGCGCGCGGAAACGGCGAAGAAATCGCGCGGCCTGTTCTCCCCGCTAAAAATCGTCGATGCCGTGGAAGCCGCCATCGAACAGCCTTTCGAAGAAGGCCTGCGGCTCGAACGCAAACTGTTCCTGGAATGCATCGACAGCCCGCAGCGTGCCGGCCTGATTCACGCGTTCTTTGCCGAACGCGAAGTGCTCAAGGCCCCGGAAACACGCGATGCGAAACCACGCACGCTGAATAAGATCGGCGTGGTGGGCGGCGGTACGATGGGCGCGGGCATTGCCGTCGCCGTGCTCGATGCCGGCCTGCCGGTGACGATGATCGAACGCGACGACGCGTCGCTCGCGCGCGGCCGCGCGCACATCGAAAAGGTCTACGACGGGATGATCGCCAAAGGCCGCATGAGCGCGGAAAAGAAAACCGACGTGATGACACGCTGGCAAGGCAGCACTTCATACGATGCACTCGCCGACGCCGATCTGGTGATCGAAGCGGTATTTGAAGACCTGTCGGTGAAAAAAGCCGTGTTCGCCGAACTCGATCGTGTCTGCAAAGCGGGCGCGGTGCTCGCCACCAACACGTCGTATCTCGACATCGATGCGATTGCGGCCAGTATTTCCCGTCCTGCGGATGTGATCGGCCTGCACTTCTTCTCCCCCGCCAACATCATGAAACTGCTGGAAGTGGTGGTGCCGAAGCAGGTCAGCGCCGACGTGGTCGCGACGGCGTTCGAACTTGCGAAGAAGCTGCGCAAGACGCCGGTGCGTGCTGGCGTGTGCGACGGCTTCATCGGCAATCGCGTGCTGGCGGTGTATCGCAACGCGGCCGACGCCATGATGGAAGACGGTGCGTCGCCGTATCAGATTGACGCGGCAGTGCGTGCATTCGGCTTCCCGATGGGCCCGTTCCAGGTGGTCGATCTGGCAGGCGGCGACATCGGTTGGGCTGCGCGAAAGCGGCGCGCGGCCACACGCAACCCCAACGCGCGCTACGTGCAGATCGCCGACCGTCTTTGCGAACGCGGCTGGTTCGGCCAGAAAACCGGTCGTGGGTTTTATCTGTACCCCGAAGGTTCGCGCAGCGGCGCACCCGACCCTGAAGTCGAGGCCATCATCGACGCCGAACGCGAGCGCGCCGGCATCACGCCGCGCACGTTCACCGACGAAGAAATCGTGCGCCGCTACATGGCCGCGATGATCAACGAAGGCGCCAATGTCGTGCACGAAGGCATCGCGCTGCGGCCACTCGATGTCGACGTGACCTTCCTCTATGGCTACGGCTTTCCGCGCTATCGCGGCGGTCCGATGAAATACGCCGATACGGTGGGCCTCGCCACGGTTCTCGCGGACATTCGCGAATTCGCCAAAGAAGACCCGCTGTTCTGGCGAGCGTCGCCGCTGCTGGTCGAACTGGTCGAGCGCGGCGCGGATTTTGCGAGCCTCAATCAGTCAGCTTGAGACCGCACGTTATTTGGAGCATTCTCGACCGGTAGGGGCCCACCTACCCGCCCATCCGCCGGTCCGGTAAATATCTAGGGAAGAACCCGCTATGGATCTGAACTTCACGCCTGAAGAAGAGGCTTTTCGCACTGACGTGCAGCGTTTTTTGCGCGACAAACTCCCACAACGTCTCGCCGACAAAGTACACGGCGGCCGCCGCCTCACGCGCGACGACATGGCTGAGTGGCACGCGATTCTCAACGCACAAGGCTGGCTCGCCAATCATTGGCCGAAGGAGTACGGCGGCCCGGGCTGGAATGCCGTGCAGAAATTTATCTTCGAGAATGAATGCGCATTGGCGGGCGCACCGCGCGTCGTGCCCTTCGGCGTCAACATGCTCGGCCCGGTGTTGATCAAGTACGGCAACGAAGCGCAAAAGCGCCACTGGTTGCCGCGCATTCTCGATGGTTCGGACTGGTGGTGCCAAGGCTATTCGGAACCGGGCGCGGGCTCGGACCTCGCGTCGGTCAAGACCACCGCGGTACGCGGCAGCGATGCGCAAGGTGAGCACTACATCGTCAACGGCCAGAAGACGTGGACCACGCTCGGCCACTACGCGAACATGATCTTCTGCCTCGTGCGCTCTGCCACCGACGTGCGCAAGCAGGAAGGCATCAGCTTCCTGCTGATCGACATGAATACGCCAGGCGTCGAAGTGCGGCCGATCATCACGCTCGATGGCGAGCACGAAGTCAACGAAGTCTTCTTCACGGATGTGCGTGTACCGGTTGAGAACCTCGTGGGCGAAGAGAACAAGGGCTGGACCTACGCCAAATACCTGCTCACGTATGAGCGCACCAATATCGCGGGCGTCGGCTTCTCAGTCGCCGCATTTAACCGGCTGCGCAAGATCGCCGCGAAGCAGCAGCGCAACGGCCGGCCGCTTGCGGAAGATCCGTCGTTTGCGGCACGCATGGCGCGAGTCGAGATCGATCTGGAGAACATGAAGACCACCAATCTGCGAGTGATCGCGGCGGTGGCCGGCGGCGGCGTGCCGGGCGCCGAGAGTTCGATGCTGAAGATTCGCGGCACTGAGATCCGCCAGGAGATCTCTTCGCTCACGCGCCGTGCGATGGGACCGTATGCGCAGCCGTTCGTCGAGGAAGCCTTGCACGATGGCTTCGAGGGTACGCCCGTCGGTCCGGACGAAGCCGCAAGCGCTGCCTCGCTCTACTTCAACAACCGCAAGCTGTCGATCTTCGGCGGCTCCAACGAAATCCAGAAGAACATCATTTCCAAAATGATCCTGGGACTGTAAGGGGCGCACTTCATGAATTTCCAGCACACCGAAGACCGCCGCATGCTGGCGGATACGCTCAACCGTTTTGTCACCGAGCAATACGCCTTCGAAACGCGTGACCGAATTGCAGGCTCGCCCGAAGGTTTCAGCGCCGACCTGTGGAATCGTTTCGCGGAACTCGGCATTATCGGCGCGTTGTTCGATGAGGCGCAGGGTGGGTTTGGCGGCGGCGGCTTCGATATCGCCGTCGTATTCGAGAGCCTGGGTCGCGGCCTCGTGGTCGAGCCGTTTCTCGATACGCTGATCGTCGGCCAGGCGATCGCGCGTGGCGGCAATGAAACGCAAAAGGCCGCGCTTGGCGAATTGATCGACGGATCCCGAATCGTTGCGCTCGCGCATGGCGAGCCGGACGGCCACTACGAGCTGTCGCGCGTCACAACACGTGCCCACCGTGCTGGCGACGCATGGCAGTTGAACGGCGCGAAGGCGGTGGTTCAACACGGCGAAAACGCTTCCCTTTTCCTGGTCTCCGCACGTACCGCAGGTGCCGACGACGCCGAAGCCGGCATCACGCTCTTTCTCGTCCCGCGCGACGCCTCGGGTGTCAGCGTGCATGGCTATCGCAAGATCGACGGCGGCCGCGCGGCCGAGGTCACGTTCGACAACGTCACGCTCGCAAACGATGCGGTGCTCGGCGCGGCCGGAGAAGGCTTCGCGACGCTCGAGTACGCGATCAGTTGTGGCGTGCTTGCGTTGTGTTCCGAAGCGGTCGGCGCGATGGATGTCGCGAAAGACTACACGCTCGAATACCTGCGCACGCGCAAGCAGTTCGGCGTACCAATCGGCAGCTTCCAGGCGTTGCAACATCGGATGGCGGATCTGCTGCTCGAGATCGAGCAGGCGCGATCGGCGGTGATCAATGCCGCGGCCGCGCTTGGCGCTGAGCGCACCGTGCGGGAACGCGCGGTGTCAGCGGCAAAATACAGCATCGGCAGGATAGGGACGATGGTCGCCGAGGAATGTATTCAGTTGCATGGCGGTATCGGCATGACGTGGGAGTTGCCGATGGCTCACTATGCGAAGCGGCTTGTGATGATCGACCATCAGTTGGGGGATGAGGATCATCATCTCGAGCGGTTTATCGCGCTCGGCAGAGGGTGAGAGCTGGTTTGCAGGCTTTCTTCGAATCAGCGCCGCTGTGATGGTTTGCCAGCGGCGCTGCCCTCGTCCGTTTGCCAACGACTCCCGCCCGACCTCCGAGCGTCCTCCATCACATCCGCGCGGTCACCGCCATGTGACAGTCCAAGCAGATGTTGTCGTTTCAGAATGACCGGCCTCGTGCCTGTTCTCCGAAGAGAACTCGACTGTCATTCGGCGACTCTGCAGGCTTTGCGCAGCGCTGCTCCGTCCGGCTCAGTGAACCGTGTCTCCAAGGCGTCGTCCTTGCTTGCTCGAAGCATTACTGCGACCAGCAGACCAAGGCACGCGCCAAAGGATCCCCCCACTCCAAAGCCAAGTAAGAATTCCATCGTTTTCCCCCGTTCGTATATTGTCTTTTTGCTGCTTGTGCAGCTGTATTGAATTCGCTTGATGCAGTGTCTTGATGGTCTGTAGTGTGTCAACGCAAAAAGCGAGCCATCCTTGAACTAACCAAGGCGTGCATTTGAATGCCGAGGTGCCGTGACTGTTTAAATGCTCTATACCGTCACAAATCGTTTCAATCTTGTAACGCGCCTGAGTGAAACCGGTGGCACCAGACCGGTCGCCTGGAACGCTCTACACAGTGCTTTTGATGCAGTGGGCGCGTGATCGCTGTGTTTATCCGCGAGATAGAAGCGAGCGCCGAAAACGTTGCAAAGATGAGAACAAGGCGCAGTGCCGCGATCGCTGATTTTCTGATCTGGCCCGGGCTGATACAAATCAATTGCGGGGCGGGTATTTACGACATGGACGCCGCGTTTCGGATTTGCTATGCGCAATTGGGTGGGGTGACCGCGATAAAAAGAACGCGCACGGGAAACGATGAACTATGACATCGTCGGCGGCATTCACGGGCAGGCTGAAAAACTACCCGCGCTGTTGCAGTGACTGGATGTGTCAGGATTTCTGTGTGCTGAGGTCGTTATAAAAAATCTCAGCTTGTGGCGCGGGTGAACCGCTCGTCGAACTGGTTGACGGCTTGCCGCCAGGCGATAGGCGATAGGCGATAGGCGGCACCTTCCAATCCTTTTCGATGTTGCGCAATGCCAGTCTCGAGTTCATGACGATCCGGTAACCAGACGGTAGCGAACGTCAGAATAGAAAAAGGCCTTATGGACGTGCATCCATAAGGCCTTGATTTCTTTGGTCGGGGCGAGAGGATTTGAACCTCCGACCACCTGCACCCCATGCAGGTACGCTACCAGGCTGCGCTACGCCCCGAACAGCTAAAAATTATAACAGACACTTCAATCGATTAGAACCGCTCTGCGCTAACAAAGAAAACTAGTGACCCAACAAGTCGATCACATGCAGCAATTCCTTGCGCAACTGCTCCACATCTACCGCAGCCGTTGCTGCGGCCGGCACCGCCGCGCCCTCGCCCTCCTCGACCAGATCAGCCGGCGCACCCTGCGCGCCACCGCCATGCGAATCGAGCCGATTGCGTGCCCCGTTGATCGTGAAGCCCTGCTCGTACAGCAACTCGCGAATCCGCCGGATCAACAGCACCTCATGATGCTGGTAGTACCGGCGATTGCCGCGCCGCTTGACCGGCCTCAACTGCGTGAACTCCTGTTCCCAATAGCGCAGCACATGCGGTTTCACGCCGCATAGTTCGCTGACCTCACCAATCGTGAAGTAGCGCTTCGCCGGAATCGGAGGCAAGACGACTTTTTCGATCGTCGCTGTCATCGTCAGTTAGCCGTCGTGGTGGGTTGCGCAGGGACGCGCCAGTCGATCAGCGCGCGAAGCTCGCCTCAGCGCCGTTCTCGACCAACGCTTTCAGCTTTTGACTCGCATGGAACGTCACAACGCGGCGCGCGGCGATCGGAATCGCCTCGCCGGTCTTCGGGTTTCTGCCGGGACGCTGGGGTTTGTCGCGCAACTGGAAGTTGCCGAACCCCGACAGCTTCACGCTATCGCCACTCTCCAGCGCATCGCGGATCACCTCGAAGAATGCTTCGACCATGTCTTTCGCTTCCCGCTTGTTGAGCCCGACATTGTCGAACAGCAACTCGGCAAGTTCAGCCTTGGTAAGCGTCGGCGTTTCGCTGGAAACGGCCGCGGGTGATGTCGGAATTTCGCGAATCATGGCGCTGCGTTGCGCCGTAAGAAGGGCTTCGAAATCACTCGAGTTCATTTCATTCATATCTATCAAATGGCGCGCCAAGCAGAAACGGAGGTTGCGAAAAATGCCGTGCAAATGTTAAATGCGGGTTATCCACGCAACCGTGCGCCATATACTCGAGCCAGACGTTCCACCAGAGTTTGAATGGCCAGATCGACCGTTTCATCCTGAAGGGTCCCGCCAGTATCTTGCAAGGTCACACGGAACGCAAGGCTTTTCTCGTGAGCAGCCAAACCACCGGAAGTGTTTGATTTTGGACGGAATTCGTCGAAAAGCACAACCTTCTGAACAGTCTTGCAAGCCTCTTCGGACTGAGCCTTCTGGAGCTCGTCCAGCAGCGCCTGCACCTCGATTTTCTGATCGACGACCACCGCGATATCGCGACGCACCGGCGGGAATTTAGACACATCCGCTGGAGTCGGCAATACGCGCTGCATTAATGCTTCCGCTTCGATTTCAAACAGAATCGGCGCATGCGGCAAATCATATTTCTGCATCCAGCGCGGATGCAATTCACCAATCCAGCCCACTGCGCGGCCATTCAGTTCAATACGCGCGCTGCGGCCCGGATGCAATGCCGGATGCTCCGCTTTCACGAAGCTCGCCACGGCCGGCGCGAGCACGGCTTCAAGATCGCCCTTCACGTCGAAGTAGTCGACCGTGCGCGTTTGCGCGCCCCACTGCTCTTCGAGCGCGGGACCGTAGGCGAGGCCACCGAACATCTTCGGCTGGGCAAAACCTTCGACGGTCAATTCGCCTGCCTTGATCGACGGATCGTGCAGGAACACGCGGCCGGCTTCGAACACGCGCACGCGATCGGCCGCGCGGCGGTTCAGGTTCGTGCGCAGAACGTTGATCAGGCTGCCGAACAGCGTGGTGCGCATGACCGACAACTGGCTCGCAATCGGATTCAACAGACGAACAGGCTTGTCGTTGCCGGCGAAGTCCGACTCCCACTCGGCATCCACAAAGCTGAAGTTGACCGTCTCCGCGTAATCGCGCGCGGCGAGCGCGTGACGGATCACGTGAATCGAGCGCTGCGTTTCGTTGGTCGGCAGCATTTCGCTGGTCGCGACCGGCGGACGTGCGGGGATCTTTTCGAAGCCGTAGATGCGCGCGACTTCTTCGATCAGGTCTTCTTCGATTTCGATATCGAAGCGGTACGACGGCGGGATCACTGAGAACGTATCGCCGTCGCGTTCGAACGTGAGGCCGAGGCGCGTGAAGATCTGCGCAATTTCGTCCGCGTCGATCTTGATGCCGATGATGCGGTTCGCACGCGAGACCCGCATCTTCACCGGCTCACGCTTCGGCACGTTGACGATCTGATCGTCGACCGGGCCGGCTTCGCCGCCGCAGATATCGAGGATCAATTGCGTGATGCGTTCGATGTGTTCGACGGTGGTCGCGTAATCGACGCCACGTTCGAAACGATGGCCTGCATCGGTCGAGAAGTTGTACTTGCGCGAGCGGCCACGAATGCTATCCGGCCACCAGAACGCGGCTTCGAGATAGATGTTGGTGGTGTCGAGCGTGACGGCCGTGCTGTCGCCGCCCATGATGCCGGCGAGGCTTTCGATGTGCTGTTCGTCTGCGATCACGCCGACGGTTTCATCGAGTTCAACGGTGTTGCCATTCAGCAGCTTGAGCGTTTCGCCCTTGCGGCCCCAACGCACGTCCATGCTGCCGTGGATCTTGTCCAGATCGAACACGTGCGACGGACGGCCGAGTTCGAGCATCACATAGTTCGAGATATCGACGAGCGCGGAAATGCTGCGCTGACCCGAACGCTCGAGACGCTGCACCATCCATTGCGGCGACTTCGCGCGCGCATTCACGCCGCGAATCACGCGACCCGAGAAGCGGCCGCACAGATCGGGTGCCGAAATTTTGACGGGCAACGTTTCGTTCAACTTGACTTCGACTGGCTTGATCTCGAGCGGACGCAGCGGCGCGCCGGTGATGGCCGACGTTTCGCGCGCCACGCCGAACACCGACAGGCAGTCCGCCTTATTCGGCGTCAGCTTGATTTCGAAAACCGTGTCGTCGAGATTGAGCGTTTCGCGGATGTCCTGGCCGATCGGCGTAGCTTCCGGCAGGATCATCAGACCGCTATGATCTTCCGAGAGCTTCAGTTCGCGTGCCGAGCACAGCATGCCCTGGCTTTCCACGCCGCGCAGCTTCGAGAGCTTGATCGCGAACGGCGTGCCACCCTCTTCGGCCGGCGGCAGTTGCGCGCCGACCAGCGCGACCGGCACCTTGATGCCCGGCGCGACATTCGGCGCACCGCACACGATGTTCAGCGTCGCGCCCGTGCCGGCGTCGACCTGACACACGTTGAGCTTGTCCGCGTCCGGGTGCTTGACGACTTCCAGCACCTGGCCGACGACGATCTTCGAGGTCGGCGGCGCGGCCGGCCGCAGGTCTTCGACTTCGAGACCCGCCATCGTCAACGCGTGCGACAGCTCATCGGTCGTCAGTTGCGGATCGACAAAGGTTCTCAGCCAGGATTCCGGGAATTGCATGGTTCTGTGTACGTTCTGATCAGGTTAGGTCCACGTCCGGCAGGCGGCCCATTGATTCACTGGACTCTGCCGGGGACGCTGCTGCGGCACTGCGTGCAGTGCCGCGCTCTATGCTTGTCGCGTTCGTACGCGCCGGTTCACGCGAATTGACGCAGGAAACGCAGGTCGTTTTCGAAGAACAGACGCAGGTCTTGCACGCCGTAACGCAACATTGTGAGCCGCTCAAGGCCGCTGCCGAAAGCAAAACCGATGTAGCGCTCGGGGTCGAGGCCCATGTTGCGGATCACCGTGGGGTGAACCTGGCCGGAACCCGAAATTTCGAGCCACTTGCCGGCGTTCTTGCCCGTTTCGAACAGCATGTCGATCTCAGCCGACGGTTCGGTGAACGGGAAGTACGACGGACGGAAGCGCACCTGAATATCGTCGCGCTCGAAGAATTTCTTGAGGAAATCGGAGTAGACGCCCTTCAGGTCCGCGAAGCTGATGTTCTCGTCGATCCACAGGCCTTCGACCTGGTTGAACATCGGCGAATGCGTTGCATCGCTGTCCACACGATACGTGCGGCCCGGCACGATCACCTTGATCGGCGGCGTGTTGGTGCGCGCGTAGCGCACCTGCATCGGGCTGGTGTGCGTGCGCAGCAGCAGTTGACGGCCGTCGGCATCTTTGCCGTCGACGTAGAAGGTGTCCTGCATCGAACGCGCCGGGTGGTTTTCCGGGCTGTTCAGCGAGGTAAAGTTGTACCAGTCGGTTTCGATCTCGGGGCCGTCGGCCACATCGAATCCAATCGTACGGAAAATCTGTTCGACGCGCTCCCATGTGCGCATCACCGGGTGCAGACTACCTGCGCCGGTGCCGCGGCCGGGCAACGTGACGTCAATGGCTTCAGCGGCGAGGCGCTGGTTCAGCAACGCGTCGGCGAGCGCCTGACGGCGGGCCGTCAACGCGGCCTCCACTTGTTGCTTGACGAGGTTGATCCGTGCGCCTTCGGTCTTGCGCGTTTCGGGATCGAGTTTGCCAAGGCCCTTCAATAGCTCGGTCAACGCACCCGATTTGCCGAGAAAGCGCGCTTTCTCGTTCTCGAGGGTGGTGACGTCGGAGGCTTCTGCGAAGGCTTTTTGCGCGTCGGCGACAATCTGGTCCAGATCCATTGATCCCATCATTTCAACGTCAGTGTTCAATCGATGCAAAACTGGTTCGACCAACAAAAACGGGGCTCGGTGAGGAGCCCCGTTTTTGCTGCAGCGTCACCGAGACTACCGGATGTTCGCTGCAACGAACCACGCAGTTTAATTGCCCAAAGCGCAATCAGGCTGCAACGGCGGCTTTCACCTGCTGAACGATCGCAGCAAAAGCAGCCTTGTCGAACACAGCCATGTCGGCCAGCACCTTGCGGTCGAGTTCGATCGAAGCCTTCTTCAGGCCGTTGATGAACACGCTGTACGTCATGTCGTGCTGACGCACCGCCGCGTTGATACGCGTGATCCACAATGCACGGAACACACGCTTCTTGTTGCGGCGATCGCGGTAGGCGTATTGGCCTGCGCGCATGACCGCCTGCTTGGCGATGCGATAGACGTTATTGCGACGGCCGCGGTAACCCTTGGCCAGCTTGATGATCTTCTTGTGACGGGCCCGTGCGGTAACCCCACGTTTTACTCGAGGCATATCTTGCTCCTATGAGTGTCGGTTAAGGGTTAAGCGAACGGCAGCATTGCGCGCACGGAGTTCATATCTGCTTCATGAACTGACGTCGAACCGCGCAAATGGCGTTTGTTCTTGGTGGTCTTCTTGGTAAGAATGTGGCGCTTGAAGGCTTGACCGCGCTTGACGGTACCGCCCGGACGCACCACGAAGCGCTTTGCAGCACTCTTCTTGGTCTTCATCTTCGGCATGACAACTCCATTATTAGATGGATATGGGTGTGCGGTCGGCCAGATGGCCATTACCCGCCCTTCGAAACCCATTCCACTTGGTATGCAGACCGCCGTTACTGCCGGCAGCCGCTTTTCAGGAAGCGGCGCACATTTGCACATGCGCCGTTCCGAAACCTGCCGATCCCGCACCGGACACCCGGCACAGCATCGTTTCAATCTTTCACAACCGGAGCGCGCACCACACGGTGCGCCGCTGCTCCAGCGGCTTACTTCTTTTTCTTCGGCGCGAGCACCATGATCATCTGGCGCCCTTCCATTTTCGGCATCTGCTCGACCTGACCGACTTCGTCGAGGTCCGTGCGCAGGCGCTCGAGCATGCGCATACCGATTTCCTGGTGAGCCATTTCGCGGCCACGGAAACGCAACGTGATTTTCGTCTTGTCGCCGTCGTCGAGGAAGCGGATGAGGTTGCGCAGCTTGACGTTGTAGTCGCCGTCATCGGTGCCCGGGCGGAATTTGACTTCCTTGACCTGGACGATCTTCTGCTTGAGCTTGGCCTCGTGTTGCTTCTTCGCTTCCGAGTACTTGAACTTGCCGTAGTCCATCAAACGGCAGACCGGAGGAACCGCTTGCGGAGCGATTTCAACCAGATCCACATCCTGCTGTTCCGACATGCGGAACGCATCAGCGAGTTTCACGATGCCGAGCGGTTCGTTCTCGACTCCGACCAGACGCACCTCGGGTGCTGTAATTTCACCGTTGATGCGGTGCGCAGACTTATCAGTAGCGATGTTACGTTTCCTCTAAAAATTAAAAAAACGAGCCGGGCTGCCAAGTGGCTCAGTTGAACGACTGCACATCCTGGCGCAGACGCTCAATGAAGGTATCGAGAGGCATCACACCCAGATCGACACCACCACGGGCACGCACGGCTACCGTTTGGGCTTCACGCTCTTTGTCGCCGACCACAAGCAGGTACGGCACCTTTTCCAGCGTGTGCTCCCGTATTTTATAGCTAATCTTCTCGTTGCGCAAATCGGCCTCTACTCTAACCCCTTGTTTTTGCAACGATTGGGCTAGCGACTGCGCATATTCGGTCTGACTTTCGGCGATATTCATCACCACAACCTGCATCGGCGCGAGCCACGACGGCATTGCACCAGCATGGTGCTCGATCAGAATGCCGAGGAAACGCTCCATTGATCCGACGATTGCCCGGTGCAGCATGATCGGGCGGCGGCGGCTATTGTCTTCGGCGACGTATTCGGCGCCCAGACGCTCCGGCAGCACCATATCGAGCTGCAACGTGCCGCACTGCCACGAGCGGCCGAGCGCGTCCTTGATGTGGTACTCCACCTTCGGGCCGTAGAACGCGCCCTCGCCCGCCAACTCTTCCCACGTCACGCCGCACGCCGTCAGCGCCTCACGCAGGCCCTGCTCCGCGCGATCCCATGTCTCATCCGTGCCGGCGCGAGCATCCGGGCGCAGCGACAGCTTGATCTCGACATTGTCGAAGCCGAAGTCCTTGTAGACGCTCATCGCCAGCGTGTTGAACGCGATCGATTCGCTGATGAACTGGTCTTCGGTACAGAAAATGTGCGCGTCGTCCTGCACGAAGCCACGCACGCGCATCAGACCATGCAGCGCGCCCGACGATTCGTTGCGGTGACACGAGCCGAATTCCGCGTAACGCAGCGGCAGATCGCGATACGAGCGCAGACCGTGGTTGAACACCTGCACGTGACCCGGGCAGTTCATCGGCTTGATCGCGTAGTCGCGCTTTTCCGATTCCGTCGTGAACATGTTTTCACGATAGTTCTGCCAGTGGCCCGACGCTTCCCAGAGCGAGCGGTCCATGATCATCGGCGTCTTGATTTCGAGGTAGCCGGCGTCGTTCACGCGCCGGCGCATGTACTGCTCGACCTGCTGCCACAGCGTCCAGCCACGCGGATGCCAGAACACCATGCCCGGCGACTCGTCCTGCATGTGGAACAGGTCGAGTTGTTTGCCGAGCTTGCGGTGATCGCGCTTTTCCGCCTCTTCAAGCATGTGCAGATACGCTTCCTGGTCTTCCTTCTTCGTCCAGGCCGTGCCATAGATACGCTGCAGTTGCTCGTTCTTCGAGTCGCCGCGCCAGTAAGCGCCCGCAAGCTTCATCAGCTTGAAAACCTTCAGCTTGCCGGTGGACGGCACGTGCGGGCCGCGGCACAGATCCGTGAAGCCGCCGTGCGAGTACAGCTTGATTTCGTCGGTGGCCGGAATCGATTCGATGATCTCGGCCTTGTACTTTTCGCCGATGCTCTTGAAGTAGTCCACGGCTTCGTCGCGCGAGACCACACGGCGCGAGACCGGCTCGTCTTTCTTCGCGAGTTCCTGCATGCGCTTTTCGATCTTCTCGAGATCTTCCGGCGTGAAAGGACGGCTATACGCGAAGTCGTAATAGAACCCGTTGTCGATGACGGGACCGATCGTAACCTGTGCTTCCGGGAACAGATCCTTCACCGCGTACGCGAGCAAGTGCGCCGTGGAGTGACGAATGATGTCGAGGCCGTCGGCGTCTTTCTCGGTGACGATGGCAAGCGCCACGTCGTGATCGATCAGCGTGGACGTATCGACGAGTTCACCGTCGATCTTGCCGCCGAGCGCAGCTTTCGCGAGGCCGGGGCCGATCGATGCGGCCACTTCGGCGACGGTCACCGGATGCTCGTACTGTCGAACAGAACCGTCAGGCAGACGTATCGAAACCATTGCGTTCTCCGTGGTGCCGACCGGCGGCGGCACATACAACCAGGTCAAAAAACCAAAAAAAATGCGGCCCCACTTTCGAGGGGCCGCATTCACATTTCCTGCTAACTACAGTGGCGAAAGTGGTCCTCGACTAGCGTCGCTCCGAAGTAGTTTCGGTCAACGTTCGCGGTGCCATAACCGTATTTGCCTTTTGCGCCGAAGCGCTTACTGCAGTTTGCGAAACCCCGGTAAAACCGGAATTTCTCTTTCGTTGGTAGGCTCGATTGGACTCGAACCAACGACCCCCACCATGTCAAGGTGGTGCTCTAACCAGCTGAGCTACGAGCCTGAAGAAACGAGATTATATGGAGCCCCACACCGCTTGGCAAGTACTTTTATGCACCGACTTTAAATTTCTACTCATGCGCGCGGGCACATCGAACCGATGCCTGCCGGGCACCTGCAGGCACCCACAGGCACCGTCCGCCGCGTGCGCGCATCAACTCTTGCGTGAAGCGCGCACCACGCCGATTACTTCACCGAGCAACGTACACGCGCGCTGAATTTGCGCGGCGCTCGATACTTCGACAGTAAATTGCATGAACGCCGCATTGCGACGCGACTGCGTTTTCACGCCGATCACATTCATCTTCTCGCGCGCGAAAACTTCGGAGATATCGCGCAGCAAACCCTGCCGATCTGTGGCCTCGATGCTGAGGTCGACGGGATAGACCGACTGCCCGCGGCCGCTCATGACATCCGCCGACCACGCGGTTTGCAACACACGCTCGGGTGCGCGATCGGCCATGCGCACGAAGGTCGGACAATCGCTGCGGTGGATCGACATACCCTTGCCGCGCGTGACGAAGCCGCTGATGTCGTCGGGCGGTGCGGGACGGCAACAGCGCGCGAGTTGCGTAAGCAACGCGTCGACGCCGACCACGAGTACACCCGTGGAAGCCCCGCGGGCGACGCTCGCGCCGCTACTGCGCTTCTCGAACTGTTCCGGCGCTTCGACTACCGGCTCGGGCGGCGGCGCATCGTGCAGCGCCTGCTCGACGAGCCGCAGACTAAATTCTTCCTTACCGACCACCGAGAACAGATCGTCGGTGGTCTTGAAGCCGAGCTTGGCGGCGAGCTGATCGAGATTGACCGACGTCTTGCCCTCGCGCTGCAGGGTCTTTTCGACCATCGCACGGCCGCTCGAGATGTGCTCCTGCACTTCGACCGCGTTGAACCACGCGCGCACTTTCTGCCGCGCCCGATGGCTCTGCAGATACCCGAGTTGCGGGTTGAGCCAGTCACGCGACGGACCGCCCTCTTTCACCGCGACGATCTCGACCGTCTGGCCGTTCTGCAACGCCGTGTTGAGCGGCACCATCGCGCCGTCGACACGCGCACCACGGCAGCGATGCCCCAGCTCGCTATGCAGGTGATACGCGAAGTCCACCGGTGTGGCGCCGTGCGGCAGCGGAATCACGCGTGCTTGCGGCGTGAGCACGTAGATGTGGTCGTCGTCGAGCGTAGCCTGGCGCAATTGCTCCCACGGCTGCGCGGCGCGCTTCTCGCCGTGCTCGCCTTCGGAGACGTCGTCTTTCCACGCGAGCAGTTGACGCAACCACGCGATCTTCTCGTCGTACTTCTCATTGGCGCTGAACTGGCCGCCGTAGCCACGCGTGCCCGCTTCCTTATAACGCCAGTGCGCCGCCACGCCATACTCGGCGAACTGATGCATTTCCTGCGTGCGGATCTGTACTTCGAACGCGCGACCGTCGTCGCCGATCACGACCGTGTGCAGCGATTTATAGCCGTTAGGCTTCGGGCGCGAGATGTAGTCGTCGAACTCTTTCGGCACCGGCTGCCACAGGTTGTGCACGATGCCGAGCACGGTGTAGCAATCCTTGATGTCCTGCACGATGACGCGAAACGCGCGCACATCGTACAGTTCGGCGAAGTCCAGCTCCTTGCCGTGCATCTTGCGCCAGATGCTGTAAATGTGTTTTGGCCGGCCGCTGACTTCAGCCTGAACATTCGCCGCAGCCAGTTCCTGCTGCAGCCGCTCGATTGCCTGCGCAACATAGCTCTCGCGCTCGACGCGCTTCTCGTCGAGCAGCTTGGCGATGCGCTTGTACGTGACCGGCTCTTCGAAGCGGAGCGCGAGATCCTCAAGCTCCCATTTCAGTTGCCAGATGCCGAGCCGGTTGGCGAGCGGCGCGTAAATATCGAGCGTTTCACGCGCGACGTCGGGCGAAGGCGTGATTTTCGCCGCCGCGTAATAACGCAGCGATTGCAAGCGCGACGCGAGCCGTATCAGCACGACGCGAATGTCCTGCGCGAACGCGAGCAGCATCTTGCGCAGCGCCTCGACCTGCGCGCGGCGCGCGGCCTGCGCATCGCGCCCGGCTTCGGGCATCGCATTCTGCGCGGCGCGCAAGCTCACCGTCCCCAGGCGCAGCAACTTGCGCACGTCGCCCACCAGTTGCGCGACTTCTTCGCCGAAGTTATCGGCGATCACGCGTTCCGGGTCTTGCAGATGCGGCGTCAGGGCAAACAAGGCCGCTGCCAGCACAGCCGGCGGATCGACATTGAGCGTGCGCATGATCGACGCCGTACCCGCCGCATGATCCGCCAGCAACTCGCCCGATGAGAGCCGCACTTCGCCCGCATGTTCGCGCACGAACGCCATCGCTTCGTCGAAGGAAGGGATGGGGGTTGGCGTGCTCGTAACGATTTCGGTAGTCATGGTGCGACGGCCCACCGGGCCAGACGGATCAACGGAATGTCAACAACAACTGCGAGACCAGGCGTAAACCAGGTCAGCCAGGCTCAATCGCGCTGCGCCGCGACCACGACGATTTCGACGAGGCACTTCGGGTTAGCGAGCTTCGCTTCGACGGTAGCGCGCGGCGGCGTGGCGCCTTGTGCGACCCACTCGTCCCACACTGCGTTCATGCCGGCGAAGTGCACCATGTCCGAGATGTAGATCTGCACGGACAGCAAGTGCGACTTGTCGCTGTTCACTTCTTCCAGCAGACGGTCGATGTGGCCGAGCACTTCGCGCGTCTGACCCGTGATGTCCTGATCCGCGTCTTCGGCGATCTGGCCGGCGAGGTACACGGTGCCGTTGTACACAGCAGTTTCCGAGAGGCGCTTGCCGACGTGGTGACGAATGACTGCCATGAAGAATCCTGAGGTTGGTTGAAAATTGATCGCAGATGCGTTCCGCATTGCTCCCGCGCATTGCTCCCAATAAAGGACGCCGCGCGGAACCCTACATTATGACGCGTCAGCGGCCGGCCCGATAAAGAACTGCCTCGCGAGGTCGATCTGATCAGCCGACAGAAACGCCGGCGCATGCCCGACGCCCGAGATTTCCGCGCTGGATACAGCGCGCCCTGTCTCGACCATCTTGGCGACGGTCTCACGCGAGAGCAGATCCGATTGCTCGCCTCGCACCACCAGCACCGGCCCCTGAAACGCAGCCAGCGAATGCCACAACGCGGCCTCGCCGAGTTTGGCCGCTTCTTCGGTTGTCGCGGTAAACGGCTGTGCGATTCGCGGGTCGTAGCGGAACAACCACGCGCCGTCCTGCTCGTGCAAAAGCGGCGTATTGATCTCGCGCCATTCCTCTGGTGTGAGCGGACCGAAAGTTTGCGCAAGCAACGCTGCGTAATCGATGCCCTGCTGCAGCGTTTCGAAACGCACGGGCTTGCCGAGGTAATCGCCGATGCGCTCTACGGCCACCGGCTCCAGATGCGGCCCGACGTCGTTCAGCAGCATTTTACGAATCGGCGTTCCCGGCAGGCCGGCCAGCGCGAGCCCGATCAGACCGCCCATCGAGGTACCGAACCAGTCGACCGTTTCGACGTTCAGGCGCGCGATCAGCGTAACCATGTCGGCGACGTACTGCGGGATGCTATAGAAGTTGGGGTTCGCGAGCCACGAAGACAAGCCCCGCCCCGCCACATCCGGACACACCACGCGGTAAGTGCCGGCGAATTCCGCCGCGAGGCGGTCGAAATCGCGCCCCGAGCGCGTCAAGCCGTGCACGCACAGCAGCACACGTGGATTAGCGGGGTCGCCCCACTCGGTGTAGGCGATCCGGTGCAGGCCACCGGCGCTCGCGCACTGCACATAACGTTGGCGCGGCGCGGGCCGCTCGGCGGTGGAAGCGGACGTCTCGGTCATCTGGGTTCCTTGCAAAAGCGCCATGGGCTCGACGCAGACCAAGCGGCGGGAAATGAACGTCGAATCTTCAAACGATTGTAAACCGCTTTGCCGCACGGCAAGGATCGGCCAAACGGCCTAAGAGTGACCAAGATGCCCCAGGGTCAAAGCCGCAGCGCAGGCGTCCCGATGCGGGCAGCGCAAAACGGCACGAAAGGACAGCACCAAAACAAAACGGGCGAGACTCGCGCCTCGCCCACTTACAACCTCGCTTCAATTCGCTTCGTAAGCCGCCCACGACCCACAAGGCAACTTGCGATGCCACCAACTACCGTCACAAAGACCGATGCGGGCGGCTCACACCACCATTCAGCTCACCGCGCTCACATCCAGCGGCGCGCCCGTCTTCGTCTGGATCTCCTCGACGCTGACGCCCGGCGCCAGCTCAGTCACCTTCAGACCGTCTTCCGTCACTTCGATCACGCCGAGATCGGTGATGATCTGATCGACCACGCCCACGCCCGTCAGCGGCAACGTGCATTCTTCGAGGATCTTGTGCTGGTCGCCCTTCGCGACATGCTCCATCAGCACGACCACGCGCTTGACGCCTGCGACCAGATCCATCGCGCCGCCCATGCCCTTGATCATCTTGCCCGGAATCATCCAGTTGGCCAGATCGCCCTTCTTGCTGATCTGCATCGCGCCCAGAATCGCCAGATTGATGTGGCCGCCGCGAATCATCGCGAACGAATCCGCCGACGAGAAAATCGACGAACCCGGCAGCGTGGTCACCGTCTGCTTGCCGGCGTTGATCAGGTCGGCATCCACTTCTTCTTCGGTCGGCGACGGGCCAATGCCGAGCAGGCCGTTTTCCGACTGCAGCCACACTTCGACGCCAGCCGGCACGTGGTTCGCCACCAGCGTTGGCAAGCCGATGCCGAGGTTCACGTAGAAGCCGTCCTGCAATTCCTTCGCCGCGCGTGCGGCCATTTCGTCACGAGTCCATGCCATGATCAGTCTCCTTTCGCGCGGACGACGCGTTGTTCGATGCGTTTTTCCGGATGCGCATTGAGTACAATGCGCTGCACGAAAATGCCCGGCGTGTGGATCGCGTCCGGATCGAGTTCGCCTACTTCAACGATTTCCTCGACTTCCGCGACGGTAATCTTGCCGGCCATCGCGCACATCGGGTTGAAGTTACGCGCGGTGCGGCGATAGATCAGGTTGCCCGATTTATCGGCTTTCCATGCCTTGACCAAAGCGACGTCGGCCGTCAGTGAATGTTCGAGCACGTAATGGTTTTCGCCGAACTGGCGGGTTTCCTTGCCTTCGGCGATCAGCGTGCCGTAGCCGGTGTTCGTGAAGAAGGCCGGAATGCCCGAGCCACCGGCGCGCAGCTTCTCGGCGAGCGTGCCTTGCGGCGTGAATTCGAGCTCGAGTTCGCCGGCGAGATATTGGCGTTCGAACTCCTTGTTCTCGCCCACGTACGAAGAAATCATCTTCTTGACCTGGCGCGTTTCGAGCAGCAAACCGAGGCCGAAACCGTCGACACCCGCATTGTTGCTGATGCAGGTGATGCCCTGCACCTTCGAATCGCGCAGCGCGCCGATCAGCGCTTCCGGAATGCCGCACAGCCCGAAACCACCGACGGCAAACGTCTGCCCGTCCTTGACGATGTCTTTCAGCGCTTCAGCCGCGCCTGGATAGACCTTGTTCATCGTTTGTCCCTTCCTTTATGGAAATCCGAAACCGGATCATTGCGACTTCGATATGACGCTTAGCGGGCGCAAGCCCGACACGTCATTCTAGTCATCCGTGGCCGGCTTTGCGCTCAGACTGTCAGGATTGCCTGATCACTTGCGCCAATGCCCGCCACGAACGGTTTCGCCGCGTTGTCATGTGCCCGAAAGAGTACGCTGGGCGCGCCATGCGGCACAATACGCAAAAATACATAAGTACTTGCCGCCAGCCCATGCCCGCACTGGATTACCAAACCGCGTTTCACCTCGCCCCGATCGGACTCGTGCTGTCACGCGAACGGATCATCGAAGACTGCAACGACGAGCTGGCGTCGATATTCGGCTGCACGCGCGAGGCGCTGCTCGGCCAGTCGTTCCAGGTGCTGTATCCGTCGACGGACGAATTCGAGCGGATCGGCGCGCGGATTCCGCCGATCATGACCGCGCAAGGCAGTTACGCGGACGACCGCATCATGAAGCGGGCCAACGGGGAATTGTTCTGGTGCCACGTGACGGGCCGCGCGCAGCAACGCATGGACCCGCACGCAGCCGGTGTGTGGACTTTCGAGGATTTGAGCGCGACACGGCGCGTGGCGGTCGAGTTAACGCCGCGCGAACGGGAAATCGCCGCGCAACTGGTGACGGGCAAAACCAGCAAGCAGATCGGACGGGCGCTGGATATCAGCCCGCGCACGGTCGATGTCTACCGCGCGCGGCTGATGCGCAAATACGATACGGGGAATGCAACCGAGCTGTTGCAGCGCTTGCTCGGGCATTGAGAAGGCGCTGAGAAGGCGCTGAGGAGGCGCTGAGGAGGCGCCGGGATATTAAGCCGCCTTGACCAGCGCCGCGCTCTCGATGGTCGCGCGCAGCATATCCGGAACCGGTACCGACTTGCCCGCGGCGTAGTCGATCCACACGCAGCGCGCAGCACCGCGCGCATAGACGGTGTTCGGATCATCGGCGCGCACGAGCTCGAATGCCGTGTCGAAACTGCTGCGCCCGGGCATGGCCACGGACATCCGGCCGATCACGTCGCCCGGATAGTGCAACTGCTTGAGAAACTCCATCGACGCATTGACGATCACCGGCCCTTGCCCGTCGGCGTTGCTGCCGGCCAGACCCAGTTGTTCGAACCAGGAAATCCGCACCTGCTCCATGTACCGGAAATAGACCGTGTTGTTCACATGGCCGAATGCGTCCATGTCGCCCCAGCGGATCGGCATCGACATCTCAAAAACTGCGTGAAAATCGCTCATCGTACTTCTTTAACGGGTTGAAACGAGGGTGAAACCGGCGCGTGGGCCGGGGTAAACGTGGCAAACAAGGAACGGCCGCCCAAAGCCGCGTTCAGACGAGAGCGAACCCATCGTCGGCGGCAATCACCGAGCCGTTGATGAACTGCGATTCGTCGGCCGCCAGCAGCAGCAACAGCCCGTCCAGATCCTCCGGCTTGCCGACACGATGACGCGGCAGCAGCGAGACCAGCTTCTGCCCCTGCTCAGTCGACCAGTGATGATGGTTGATCTCGGTATCGATATAGCCCGGGCAGATGGCGTTCACGTTGATGCCGTGCTTGCCCCACTCCAGCGCCATGGCTTTCGTCATATGGACGACGGCGGCCTTGCTCATCGAGTACAGGCCGATCTGCGGCAACACCCGCAGGCCCGCCATCGACGCGATATTGATGATCCGGTATGACGGCTTCTGCGCACTATTGCCACGCATGATCATGCGCTTGGCGACTTCCTGAGCGACAAAGAAAGCGCCGCGCGTGTTAGTGTCGAACACGTATTCGAAGTCGGCCGGCGTGACTTCTGTAAGCTTCTGCGTGGTCGACACACCAGAATTGTTCACCAGAATGTCGATCGTGCCCGCCTCGGTTTCCGCGTGAGCAACGGCTGACTTGATGCTTTGATAATCCGTGACGTCGAGCGAGACGACGTGCGCCGCGCCACCGGAGGCTTCGATCTCGGCGCGCAACTCCTTCAGGCGCTCGGTGCGGCGGCTTGCCAACACGACCTTGGCGCCAGCCTGCGACAATACTTGAGCAAAGCGCTTCCCCAACCCGCTCGAGGCGCCGGTGATCAGCGCGACCTTGCCTTCCAGATTGATCGAACGGCCCATTGTCGTTCCCTTATTCGGTTGTTGTTACAGACGCGGTTGACAGGTGCGGTAAGACCATCACTGCGGGTCATACCGTATCACAGAAATAGAACGATCGTGCTAATCTCTGCTCATCTGGTTGCAGTGGCGGAGACCATCGCCCACAATACGATCCCGAAAAAAGCATTCTAACGGTAAGAAGAGGAGCATCAATGACCCCCGCAAGTCTCATTGAGCAATACGGTCCACGCGAGTCGATGGAATACGACGTCGTGATCGTCGGCGGCGGCCCGGCTGGCCTGTCCGCGGCGATCCGCCTGAAGCAGCTGGCGGCGGAAAAAGGCGTCGAGCTTGGCGTGTGCGTACTGGAAAAAGGCTCGGAGATCGGGGCTCATATCCTGTCGGGCGCGGTGATGGATCCGCGCGCCATCACCGAACTGATCCCGGACTGGAAGGAAAAAGGCGCGCCGCTGACGGTGGACGTGACCGAAGACAAATTCCTGTTCCTGACGGAAACCGGCTCGAAGAGCGTGCCGACCTGGGCGCTGCCGGACAACTTCAAGAATCACGGCAACTACGTGATCAGCCTCGCGAATGTCACGCGCTGGCTGGGTCAGCAGGCTGAAGCGCTCGGTGTAGAGATTTTCCCGGGTTTTCCGGCTGCGGAAATCCTCTACAACGACGATGGCTCGGTTAAAGGCGTCGCGACCGGCAATCTGGGGATCGGCAAGGACGGCGAGCCGACCGAGAACTTCCAGCTCGGCATGGAGCTGCACGCAAAGTACACGCTCTTCTGCGAAGGCGCGCGTGGGCACCTCGGCCGTCAACTGAACGACAAGTTCAAGCTGCGTGAAGGCGTCGATCCGCAGGTCTACGGTATCGGCATCAAGGAACTGTGGGAAATCGATCCGGCGAAGCACCAGCCGGGTCTGGTGATGCACACCGCCGGCTGGCCGCTGGAGAACGACACGTACGGCGGCTCGTTCCTCTATCACATGGACAACAACCAGGTGGTGGTGGGCTTTGTGGTCGGCCTCGGCTACACGAATCCGTACCTGTCGCCGTTCGAGGAATTCCAGCGCTACAAGACGCATCCTGCGATCCGTGCGATTCTGGAAGGCGGCAAGCGGGTGTCGTACGGCGCGCGGGCGATCACCGCGGGCGGCCTGCTGTCGCTGCCGAAGCTGGTGTTCCCGGGTGGCGCGCTGGTGGGCGACGATGCGGGCTTCCTGAACGCGTCGCGGATCAAGGGTTCGCACGCGGCGATCAAGACGGGCATGCTGGCGGCTGAGGCTGCTTTTGAAGCCGTGCAGGCAGGCCGCACCAGCGATGAACTGACAGCGTATCCGGAGTCGTTCAAGACCTCGTGGCTGCACACGGAACTGCATCGTGCGCGCAACTTCAAGCAGTGGATGAGCAAGGGCCTGTTCCTCGGCACGCTGATGGTCGGCATCGAGCAGAAGCTGTTAGGCGGCAACGTGCCCTGGACGCTGCATCACCAGCATTCCGATCACGAGATGCTGAAACCTGCGTCGCAGTGCAAGCAGATCACGTATCCGAAGCCGGATGGGAAGCTGACGTTCGACCGTTTGTCTTCAGTGTTCATTTCGAACACCAACCACGAAGAAAATCAGCCGGCTCACCTGACGCTGAAGGACCCTTCGGTGCCGGTGAATGTGAACTGGCAGACCTATGCCGGTCCGGAGTCACGCTACTGCCCGGCCGCGGTGTATGAGTTCGTAAAGAACGACGACGGCAGCGAGCGTCTCGTGATCAACGCTCAGAACTGCGTGCATTGCAAGACCTGCGATATCAAGGACCCGACCCAGAACATCGTCTGGGTGACGCCTGAGGGTGGCGGCGGTCCGAACTATCCGAATATGTGATTCGGTGTTTGTTTGCCGTGCGCGGAGCTTGTTTGTCCGCGCACGGCATGCAGGCAAACAAGCTCCGCGCAGGTAAAAACAAAGCGGCATCCATTGCATACGTACTGCCAGCGTCGCCGCAAAGCAACAAGCTCAAACGCCCCGCATCATTTCAATCCGCTCTCGCACTTTAGCCAGCACCGGCGCCCACGCGCCAATCTCAGGCTGTCGGAAGAGCTCAATAGAATCGTACCAGGCCGTGGTGCCCGATTCGTCGCCCCAAAACCATGCCGACACATGGTCGATCATCAAACTCGTCGGCACACCGAGCGCCCCCGCCAGATGCGCGGGTCCGCTATCAATCGTGACGACCAGATCCAGATTCGCCAGTAGCGCAGCGACGTCGTCGAATCCGGATTGAAAATGGTGGGTCAGGTCGACAACATCGAGCCCCTTGGCCCGCCACTGTGCGACCGTCTCGCTGCGTCCAGGCGACAACGCAAACCAGGTCACGCCCGGCACGCTCAATAGCGGCTCGAGTTGCTCGACAGGCACCGACCGCCGCATATCGCGGATATGCTCAGGATTCCCGTTCCACACTAAACCGACGTTGCGATTGCCCGGCTTGCCGGCCGTGTGCGCATCAACCCGCTCGCGCCATGCCTGCATGCGCGCGGGCTCGGCGCTCAGATACGGCGCGCCCCACCCTGTTGCATCGAAGACGCCAAGCCGCAGCGGCAAGCTCATCAACCCGCAATGGAAATCCGGCCGCGTTTCAAGACTCGTTTCGAGCGGCAAGTCAGCAGGCAGCATCCGTTCGAATAGATGCCGCAACGGCCCGTCGTGACCGAAAATCACCCGGCCGCCTTCGCGTCGCGCCCGCTCGGCCAGCAGCGGCAGAAAGCGCACCGCCCAAAGGCAGTCGCCGTTACCTTGCTCGCCGTACACGACCAGCGTTTTGCCTTGCAGCGATTCGCCCTGCCAATGCGCGCTGATCGCAGCGAGCGCATGCTGCGCGTTATTCAAATCGTCGCCGAACGCGACGCGCGACTCGTAATGCGCCCAGCCTTCGGCGAAACGTCCCGTGCGGATTTCGAGTTCCGACAGATCGAACAGCGCATGCATGTTATCCGGCGACAACGCCAGCACTTGCCTGAGCAATGCTTCCGCTTCAGCCAGCCGCGCCTGCTCCTTGATGCACAACGCGAGCTTGTGAAGCGCCACCGGGTTGCCGGGCACGACACGTACCGCTTCGCGCAGTAGCCGCTCGGCCATGTCGAAGTCGTTGCGTTGTTGCACGGCTGCCGCACGCCAGATCAGCGCGTTGGCGTCTTCGGCGTTTTGCGCGAGCAGCAGCGCCGTGGCGGAGTCGACGAGCGACCAGTCGCGCACGATGAAGGCCGTCTGCGCGATGGTGTGAAGGAGCGTAGGTTCGCAGGAGGGATCAAGCTGGTAAGCGCGCACCAGCGCCGCGAGCGCCTCGCGCCGAAGAGCCTTGTCGCGACCGGCGCGTTCCAGCAACGAAAGTCCGAATGCGAGGCAGTCCGCGACGCCAGCGTGCGGCGCGGCGGCACGCGCGCGCAGGTCCGCGAGTTGGCTATCGGCCGGCCCGGTGTTCGTATCGGTCATTGAGACGAGGCCGCACGCAATACGAGGACGCTCAGAGAGCGCTCTTTACGGCGCGCTCGCCGCAATCTTCGGCGTGCTGACGGCGACATCGCCGCATTGCGCACGGTGGCGCAACGCATGGTCGATCAGCACCAGCGCGAGCATGGATTCGGCGATCGGCGTGGCACGGATGCCGACGCACGGGTCATGACGCCCGAACGTTTCGACGACAACGGGCTGCCCCGCCTTGTCGATCGAGCGGCGCGGTGTACGGATGCTCGAAGTCGGCTTGATCGCGATCGACACCGTGATGTCCTGTCCGGTCGAAATACCACCGAGCACACCACCCGCGTGATTGCCGACGAAGCCTTCCGGCGTCAATTCGTCGCCGTGCACCGAACCGCGTTGCGCGACGCTGGCGAAGCCCGCGCCGATCTCGACACCCTTCACCGCATTGATGCCCATCATGGCGTGCGCGATGTCCGCGTCAAGGCGGTCGAACAACGGCTCGCCGAGCCCAACCGGCACGCCGGAAGCCACGACGTTGATGCGTGCGCCGATCGAGTCGCCGTCTTTACGCAAGGCGTCCATATATGCTTCCAATTCCGGCACGATCTCCGCGTTCGGCACGAAGAACGGGTTCTCACGCACATGCGACCAGTCGACGAAGGGCACGTCGATCTCTCCGAGCGCCGCCATGTAGCCGCGGATCTCGGCACCGAATTTTTCACGCAGCCATTTCTTCGCAACCGCGCCGGCCGCTACCGTAGGTGCGGTCAGACGGGCCGACGAACGGCCGCCGCCGCGATAGTCGCGAATGCCGTATTTCTGCCAGTAGGTGTAGTCGGCGTGACCGGGACGGAAGGTGTCGGCGATGTTGCCGTAGTCCTTGCTGCGCTGGTCCGTATTGCGGATCAGCAGCGCGATCGGCGCGCCGGTGGTCTGGCCTTCGAACACGCCCGACAGGATCTCGACCTTGTCTTCTTCCTGGCGCTGCGTGACATGGCGCGACGTGCCGGGTTTGCGGCGATCGAGTTCGAGCTGGATGTCGGCTTCGCTAAGCGCCATGCCCGGCGGGCAGCCGTCGATCACGCAGCCGATCGCGGGGCCGTGCGATTCGCCGAAGGTCGTGACAGTGAAAAGCGTACCGAGCGTGTTGCCGGACATGGGCGTCGTCCAAAGAAATGCGGGGAAAGCACTATTATGCCAGCCCTGAAGAGGCTAGGTCCCGGCCGCCCTACTTCCGCGCCCCGCGCAACTCGGTGACGATCTGCTGCAGCACCTCAGGCGTCGCCTCGGCCGGATCGATCGGCTCACCCACCGCCAGCGTCAGCCGGCTCATCACGCCCTTCTGAATCGGTCGCGGCCAACGCGCGTCGTTGGCGCGTGAAAACACGCTGCCCCACAGCCCGCGCAGCGCCATCGGTATCACCGGCGCCGGCGTGCGGCGAATGATCTCGGTCACGCCGTGGCGGAACGGATTCATCTCACCGGTCTTCGTCAGCTTGCCTTCCGGGAAGATGCAGACCAGATCGCCCTCGGCGAGCGCCTCTGCGCAGCGCTCGTAGGCGCGCGTCAGCAGCTCAGGATCCTGATGGGCAGGCGCAATCGGAATAGCCTTCGCATGGCGGAACACCCAACCGGCAAACGGCGACTTGAAGATCTGATGGTCCATCACGAAGCGGATCGGCCGCGGGCTCTCGGCCATGATGACAATCGCGTCGACGAAGCTCACGTGGTTGCACACCAGCACAGCCGCGCCCTCTTCCGGAATCCGTTCGGCATGCACGAGGCGAATCCGGTAGAAGGTATGCACCAGCACCCAGGCGATAAAGCGCAGCAAAAACTCAGGCACAAGCGAATAAATGTACGTCGCGACGACAATGTTCAGCAGCGCGGTGACGAGGAAAATCGCCGGAATACTGAAGCCCGCCGCGGTCAGTCCCATTGCCATCAGCGCCGAGACGATCATGAACAGCGAATTCAGAATATTGTTCGCGGCGATGATGCGCGCGCGGTGGGTCGGCTGGCTGCGGCTCTGGATCAGCGCATAGAGCGGCACGCTATAGAAGCCGCCGAACATGGCCAGCAGGAACAGATCGGCCAGCACGCGCCAATGGGCGGGCCGCACGAGGAATTCGCCGACGCTCAGCAGATGCCCGGCGGCCGGCAACGCATGGCTCGCGAAGAACAGATCAATCGCGAACACGCTCATGCCGATCGAGCCGAGCGGCACGAGGCCGATTTCGATGCGCCGCTTCGAAAGCTTTTCGCACATCAGCGAACCGAGGCCGATGCCGATCGAGAACGTGCCGAGCAGCACGGTCACCACGTCCGGATCGGCGGACAGCACGTTTTTCGCAAAGCTGAAAAACGAAGACAGAAAAGTCGCACCGACGAACCACAGCCAGGAAATCCCCAAGAGGCTCAGAAACACCGTCCGGTTTTCGCGCGCGAGCTTCAGGTTGCGCCACGTCTCGCTGACCGGATTCCAGTTGACGCGCAGGTCGGGCTGCGGCGCCGCCGTGACAGGCACGAAGTTCGACACCAGCCGCCCCACCAGCGCAATCCCGACACAGGCGCAGGCCAGCACCACCGCGCCATGCTCGACGAAACCCGCGCCCACGCCGCCGACGATCGTACCGATCAGAATCGCGACGAAGGTGCCCATCTCGACCATGCCGTTACCGCCGACCAGTTCCGACTTCGACAGATGCTGCGGCAAATACGAATACTTGACCGGTCCGAACACGGTCGAATGGACGCCCATCAGAAACGTGCACAGATACAGCAACGGCGCGCTATGCAGCCAGAAACCCGTGCCGCCGATCAGCATCACGACGATTTCGAAGCTCTTGACGAAGCGCGTGAGCATCGCCTTGTCGTACTTGTCCGCGATCTGGCCGGAGGTGGCCGACAGCAGCACGAACGGCAGAATGAAGATCGCCGAGATCAGGAACGCCGCGGTTTTCGGATCGACGCCGGAAAAACGCGCCGCCTGGTATGTCACGAGCGACGTGAAGCCGATCTTGAAGACGTTGTCGTTCATCGCGCCGAGAAACTGGGTCCAGAAAAACGGCGCGAAGCGGCGCTGGCTGAGCAGGCGGAACTGGGACTCGTGCGTCTCGTGGGAGCGGGCGGCACGGCGGGCGGCAGGTAACGGGCGATCGCTCATGAGGTTCTGAGAACAGGCTAATAGAGCAGCAAAGGGGAAAGGGCCGGGCACAAAAAAAGCGCACGCTTTCGCGCGCGCCTTGATCGCATTTTCATACTCACGGCAACGGCGCAAGCGCCGCGGTGAGCCACCGCGCGTGAGTTAACGCGGCGCCGGTTGTTGATCCTGCGGTTCTTCCGGCCAGTCGCGGATATAGGCCTTGAGCATGCGGTTTTCGAAGCCCTGCTCTTCGACCACCGCCTTTGCGACGTCGTAGAACGAGATCACGCCCATCAGCGTGCGGCTTTCCAGCACCGGCAAATAGCGCACGTGATGCTCGAGCATCATGCGGCGAACCTCGTTGACGTCCGTTTCGGGCGTACAGGTGAGCGGATGGTCGTCCATCAACTTGCGGATCGTGGAGGTACCGAGGCTGCCGCCATGCTTGCTCAAGGTCAGAATAATTTCGCGAAACGTCAGCATGCCGACGAGGTCGCCGTATTCCATCACGACCAGCGAGCCGATATCGTGCTCGGCCATGGTATTGACTGCGTCGTGCAGCGTGGTATCCGGCGTGACCGTGAAAAGGGTGTTGCCTTTGACTTTAAGAATGTCGCTGACTCGCATAATCTGTCTCCGTGATACCCGCTAGGCTGATATTGCCTGAATGACTTTCGATCCTAGCGGAAAGGTCCATAAAAGGAAAGCGGCCCGCCCACCAAGGCGCCACGGGCGTTTGCAAGGTCGGCCCGGCGCCGTTCAGCGCGCCCACATTGGCCAACCCGCGGGAAAACCGCGCTTGAAGCGATCCATGCCGGTGATAGGATGGCCGCCACTTTCACCTTTCGCGAGGCCGTCCGTGGCCTCGCCGCCCAGGATGTCCGCCAACCGTTTCGATACGCTTGCGCTGCACGCCGGCGCCGCGCCCGACCCCACCACCGGCGCGCGCGCCACGCCTATTTACCAGACTACCTCGTTTTCGTTCCGCGACTCGGACCACGCCGCGGCGCTCTTCAATATGGAGCGCGCCGGCCACGTCTATTCGCGCATCTCGAATCCGACCGTGGCCGTGTTCGAGGAGCGCGTTGCCGCGCTGGAAAACGGCGCGGGCGCGATCGGCACGGCCAGCGGCCAGGCCGCGCTGCATCTGGCGATCGCCACCTTGATGGGCGCCGGCTCCCACATCGTCGCCTCCAGCGCGCTGTACGGCGGCTCGCACAACCTGCTGCACTACACGCTGCGTCGCTTCGGCATCGAGACGACCTTTGTCAAACCCGGTGACATCGACGCGTGGCGCGCCGCGCTGCGCCCGAACACGCGCCTGCTGTTCGGCGAGACGCTCGGCAACCCGGGCCTCGACGTGCTCGATATCGCCACGGTGGCGCAGCTCGCGCATGAGCACCGCGTACCGCTGCTCGTCGATTCGACCTTCACGACGCCCTATCTCCTCAAGCCATTCGAGCATGGCGCCGACTTCGTCTATCACTCGGCGACCAAATTCCTCGGCGGCCACGGCACCACGATCGGCGGCGTACTCGTGGACGGCGGCACTTTCGACTTCAACGCTTCCGGCCGTTTCCCCGAATTTACCGAACCGTACGAGGGCTTTCACGGCATGGTGTTCGCCGAGGAAAGCACGGTCGCGCCGTTCCTCCTGCGCGCACGCCGCGAGGGCTTGCGCGACTTCGGCGCGTGCCTGCATCCCCAGGCCGCCTGGCAACTGCTGCAAGGCATCGAGACGCTGCCGCTGCGCATGGAACGGCACGTCGCGAATACGCGCAAGGTGGTCGAATTCCTGAGCGCACACCCTGCCGTCGAAGCCGTCGCCTACCCGGAACTGCCGTCGCATCCGGACTATGCGCTCGCGAAGCGTCTGCTGCCGCGTGGCGCGGGCGCGGTGTTCAGCTTCAATCTGCGCGGCGACCGCGCCGCCGGGCGCAGCTTCATTGAAGCGCTTTCGCTGTTCTCCCATCTCGCGAACGTCGGCGACGCACGCTCGCTGGTCATCCATCCCGCATCGACGACGCACTTCCGCATGGACGCCGCCGCGCTCGCCGCAGCCGGCATCGCCGAAGGTACGATCCGTCTGTCGATCGGCCTTGAAGACCCCGACGATCTGATCGACGACCTCAAACGCGCACTGAAAGCCGCGCAGAAAGCGAGCGGGACGAGTGCGCCTGGGAGTGGGTCATCCAGTCCGTCAAGCACGGCAAAAACCGGCCCCGTCAGTTCATCCGCTGCTCCGGCAAACGGCAACCCATCCGTCCCGCCTGCCGATGCCGCCAAACCCCGCCCGGAGTCCGCATGATCCTCACCGTTCAAGGCAAGCCCGCCTACGCGTACACCGGCGGCAAACCCTTCGACCCCAACCTGCCGACCGCGGTGTTCATCCACGGCGCCGAGCATGACCATAGCGTGTGGGCATTGCAAACGCGTTACTTCGCCCATCACGGCTTCGGGGTGCTGGCGGTCGATCTGCCCGGTCACTGCCGCAGCGCCGGCCCGGCGCTCACCACCGTGACCGCAATGGCCGACTGGCTGGCCGCCCTGCTCGACGCCGCGGGCGTACAGCGCGCCTTCTTGGCCGGCCACAGCATGGGCTCGCTGATCGCCCTCGACTTCGCCGGCCGCTATCCGGAGCGCGTAACGCACCTGGCGCTGCTCGCCATCGCCGTGCCGATGGCTGTCTCCGACACCTTGCTCGACGCCGCCCTGCACCGCGAGCCCGATGCAATCGACATGGTCAATCAATGGTCGCATTCGACGCTCGCCGCCAAGCCGTCGTGCCCCGGCCCGGGCTTCTGGCTGCACGGCATGAACCAGCGGCTGATGGAGCGTGTCTCGGCCAGCGGCGAGCCGCACCTGTTCCACACCGACTTCACCGCCTGCAATAGCTACGCGGACGGCCTCACACGCGCCACGGAGGTCCGTTGCCCGACGCGCCTGATCGTGGGCCGGCGCGATGCGATGACGCCGCCGCGTGCGGCCAAAGCGCTCGCTGCCGCGCTCTCCCAAGCCGGCGCACGGGTCGACACTGTCACGCTCGAGGCCGGCCATGCCTTGATGACCGAGCAGCCCGATGCCACGCTCGACGCGCTGTTCAGCTTCGCCTCAAAGGCCGCAGGTGCTGTTCCAATCGGCGTTCGATAGTCACTGCGAGGCGTCACGATAACCGGGCACGTGGAGGCGCGCCATCGGCCGAATGGCCTGGTTGCGCGCATGGTCCGATAGCCGCACAATGGGTCAAGCCTGTCCCGTTTCGAGCGCGTTCCGAGCATGCCCGCGCGCGGCGAAGCAACTTGGGAGCGACGGGCACGGAATCGAGTAGCGTCGACATTCGGAGGCCGTGATGGCTCAAACCGCGCACACCGATCACTTCGCGAGTTTCGCGGAGTTCTACCCGTACTACCTGAGCGAGCATCGCAACACGGTATCGCGGCGGCTGCATTTCGTGGGTTCGCTCGGCGTGATCGGCTGCCTCGCCATGGCGCTCGCCACCGGTGACTGGCTATGGCTGCCGGCTGCCGTGATCTGCGGATATGGCTTTGCCTGGGTCGGGCATTTCTTCTTCGAGAAGAACCGGCCGGCTACCTTCCGGCATCCGCTTTATAGCCTGATGGGCGATTGGGTGATGTTCAAGGACATCTGCGTGGGGAAAATTTCGCTGTAGGTTTGCCGCAGCTTCAGGCGGCCTGTTCGTGCAGCCTGCTCACGCAGCCTGATGCGGCATTGAAGAAGTACCCTGCTCACTTTCCTGCGCGCGCGTTGCCCGTGCGGCGGCACGCGCCGCCAACAGCGTAGCAAGCGTCACTTTCAGCTTGTCGTTTTCCAGCGCAGCCAGAAGCGTCTGGCCATCCACGCGCGTAGAGTTCAGCTCAAGCTGATATTCGAGTTCCGCGCGGTCGATCACGAACAGGTCGAACAGACGCTCGACCGTGATCTGCGCCGGATTTGCCAGCAGCAAGAAGTGCGCACGCGTGTCGTCGTCCTGCAAGCGCGCGATCCACTCGATCTCCTCGAGTTTTTGCAGCAGCCTGATCGTGGTATCCATTTCCCGGCGAAGCATTCGCGAGAGCTCTGGCACTGTGTAGCCGCGCTTACCCGCATCGCGCGCTTCCGAAAGCCGCGCGAGGAGTTCAAGCGAATCGAACAGATCGCTGCCCTCGAAAGTCGGCCGGTGAAACTGGCCAATGCGGATCGCCGGCAACGCCGACGCGATCATCGCGCCGGCCAGCGCAATGAACCAGCATAGGTACATCCACAGCAGGAATAGCGGCACAGCGGCAAACGCACCGTAGACCGTGGTATAGGTCGGAATGCGGCGCACGTAGTAGCCAAAGCCGCGCTTGGCGAGTTCGAAGGCGATTGCGGCAGCAACCCCGCCGATCACCGCGTCGCGCCACTCCACACGGCAGTTCGGCAGAAACACGTAAAGCATCGTGAAGGCGAGCGCCGTCAACGGCAGCGCGGCACTGGTCAACGCCCAGTCGATCACCGGCGGAATATGCTGGACGGCCGTGGTGAACGCCATGGACCGCGTGAACAGATAAGAAGAAATCGACAGGCTCACGCCGATCAGAATCGGACCGAGCGTGATGATGGCCCAGTAGACCAGGATGCGCTGCGCGATCGGCCGCGCCTTGCGCACCCGCCAGATCACGTTGAAAGCAGATTCCACGGTCATCATCGTCATGACGGCGGTGACGAACAGAAAAATCATGCCGATGGTCGTGAGGCCTTTGGCCTTGGACGCGAACTGATTCAGATAATCGAAAATCTGACTGTTGAGCTGCGCGGGCATCAGATGGTCGGCGAGGAAAATCTGCAGCGACATCTGAAACGAGCTGAAAATTGGAAACGCGGTGAACAGTGCGAACGCGACCGTGGCGAGCGGCACGAGCGCGAGCATGGTGGTGAACGTGAGGCTGCCGGCCACCTGCGGAATGCGGTCTTCGCTACTGCGCTTCGCCGCAAACTGCGCGAGCCGTTTGAGCGTGTCGAGATCGAAACGCACCCTGGACAACAAACCCACCTCGCTACCTCCCTGCTTCATAAAACGGTGTTTCACGACCGTGCGCGAGGCCTGGCCGAATGGCTATGGATGGCCTGTCTGGCGGACCCAGCCCCTATAATACCCGCTCACCGATGAGGCCTATGAAAGACATTCTCGTGCTCTATTACAGCCGTCACGGCGCCACGCGCGAGCTTGCGCTGGCGATCGCGCACGGCGTCGACAGCGTCCCCGGCATGCAGGCGCGCGTGCGAACCGTGCCGGCGGTTTCCACCGTCTGCGAAGCGACCCAGCCGGACATTCCCGCTGAAGGACCGCCCTACGTCGAACTGCGCGACCTCGAAGAATGCGCCGGTCTCGCGCTCGGTTCGCCCACCCGCTTCGGCAACATGGCGGCGTCGCTGAAATATTTTCTCGACGGCACCACGCCGCAGTGGCTTTCGGGCGCGCTGTCCGGCAAACCGGCCTGCGTATTTACGTCCACCGGCAGCTTGCACGGCGGCCAGGAGTCGACGCTGCTGTCCATGATGCTGCCGCTTCTGCATCACGGCATGCTGATCGTCGGCATCCCGTACACCGAGAGCGCGCTGTCCACTACGCAAACCGGCGGCACGCCCTACGGCGCGTCACACTTCGCGCGCGCGGGCACGGCCGAACAGGGCATCTCCGCCGACGAAAAAACGCTCGCGATTGCCCTCGGCGCCCGCGTTGCCCGCACGGCGGCATCCATGAGCGAGCGGCCGTGAACGCAGCCGCCCTGCCTGTGCAGCAAAAACGCGCCGCCGCTTTCGGCGCCACTGCCGCCTTGCTCGCGCTGATCGCCTTGTCCGTCGCATGGGAATGGTGGCTCGCGCCGCTGCGTCCGGGCGGCTCGGCGCTGGTGCTCAAAGCCGTGCCGCTGCTGCTCGCCCTGCCCGGCGTGTGGCGGCACCGGCTTTACACGCTGCAATGGGCGTCGATGCTGATCCTGCTGTATTTTGCCGAGGGCGTCGTGCGCGGCTGGAGCGACCGTGGCCTGAGCGCCCGCCTCGGCTGGTTCGAAGCCGCTCTCGCCGTAGTTTTCTTCGTCTGCACGCTCGCGTATGTCGCACCGTTCAAGCGCGCGGCAAAACGGGCAGCGAAACGGGCCGCAAAGCAGGCGGCACAAGAGAACGCACAGCAAAACACCGGGCAGGCCGAGGGAGGCACACGATGAGAACAGCGCCTTTCGCGTCGCTTTTCACGTCACCTCCCGCGTAATCTATCCGCCGAACACCCTGACCGACCAACATGACTCAAGCCGCTTTCCTCACCGCTTGCCGCGATGCCATCGGCGCCGCCCAGGTGCTGACCGACCCGCACGACACCGCCCCCTACCTCACCGACTGGCGCCGCCGCTACACCGGCGCGGCCTGCGCGGTGCTCTGCCCGGCCACGCCTGACGAAGTCGCGGCGCTCGTCAAACTTGCCGTCGAACATCGCATCGCGCTGGTGCCGCAAGGCGGCAACACCGGCCTGGCCGGCGGCGCCACGCCGGATGCAAGCGGTGCGCAGGCGGTGATCAGTCTGCGGCGTCTGAATCGCGTGCGCGACATCGATCCGCACAACAATACGATCACCGTCGAAGCCGGTGTCATCCTCGCCGAAGTACAGAAGCATGCCGAAGAAGCCGGCCGCCTGTTTCCCCTCAGCCTCGCCGCGGAAGGCAGCTGCACGATCGGCGGCAATCTCGCCACCAACGCGGGTGGCACCGGCGTGCTGCGCTACGGCAACACGCGCGAGCTGTGCCTGGGCCTCGAAGTGGTCACCGCGCAAGGAGAACTGTGGGACGGCCTGCGAGGCCTGCGCAAGGACAACACCGGTTACGACCTGCGCGATCTGTTCATCGGCGCGGAAGGCACGCTCGGCATCATCACCGCCGCCGTGCTCAAGCTGCATCCGCAGCCGGCCGCTCGCGTCACGGCGCTCGCCGCGCTCGCGTCGCCGCATGCGGCGCTCGATTTCCTCTCGCTCACGCAACGCGTCGCCGGACCACTGCTGACCGGCTTCGAACTGATGTCGGATTTCTGTCTGCGGCTGGTGGGCCGGCATTTCGAACAGATGCGCTATCCGTTCGCCGAGCTGCATGCGCAAGTCGTGCTACTGGAACTGTCGGACAGCGAGAGCGAGGAACACGCGCGTGGGCTATTCGAGCGCCTGATGGAAACCGCGCTCGAAGACGGCCTGGTCGAAGACGCGGTAGTCGCGGAAAACCTCGCGCAGTCGCGGGCATTCTGGAATCTGCGCGAACATATCCCGCTCGCGCAGGCTGAGGAAGGGCTGAACATCAAGCACGATATCGCGGTGCCGATTTCGCGCATCGGCCACTTCATCGAGGAAACCGACGCGGCAATCGCGCAAGCCGTGCCGGGCGTGCGCATGGTCACGTTCGGGCATCTCGGCGACGGCAATCTGCATTACAACGTGCAGGCGCCCGAGGGCGTCGACGCAAAGGCGTTTCTCAAGACCTGGCAAAACCCGATCAACCAGCTCGTCTACGACAGCGTGCACCGGCATCGCGGCAGCATCAGCGCGGAACACGGTCTCGGCCAGTTGAAGATCGACGAGGCGATGCATTACAAGCAGGACGTCGAGGTGCAATTGATGCGCGCCGTCAAACGCGCGCTGGACCCGCTGAACCTGATGAATCCGGGCAAGGTGCTACGCTAGGGTTTGAAGCCTTCGCCGTTTGGTGCGAGGCCCATTGCAGGAGTTGTCGTCGTGAAGATTCGAGTGCTGTCCGATCTGCATCTGGAGAACGACGAGCCCGAACTGGTCCCGCATGCAGAAGCGGACCTGATCGTGCTGGCCGGCGACATCCACAATCACGCGGCCGGTCCGCGCTGGGCGGCGCAGACTTTCGACGGCGCCGTGCCGGTGGTCTACGTGCCCGGCAATCACGAGTACTACGACGGCGAATTCGGCGCGCTCGACACGGCGCTGTACGACGCAGCGGCACAAGTCGACAACGTGCACGTGCTGAACAATGCCGCGCTGATCGACCCGCAAGGCCGCTGGCGCGTGCTCGGCACCACCTTATGGACCGACTTCGCGTTATACGGCGCGGATCCAGACACGCTCGCCGAGTCCATCGACGCATCGCGCCGCGCGATGCTCGACTTCCGCGGCCTGATCCAGATGAACTGGCCGCACGACACTCAGGACTCGCCGCGCGACTTCACCCCTGACGATTCCCTCGCGCTGCACCGGCGGGCGCGCGCGTGGCTCGAAAGCGAGCTGGCGAAGCCGTTCGACGGCAAGACGATCGTCGTCACCCATCACGCGCCGCATCGGCTGAGCCTGGCCGCGCGCTATGCCGAGGACCGCGTGTCGGCCGGTTTCGTCAATCATTTGCCGGAACTGGTGCGCTCGCCCGTTGCACTGTGGATTCACGGACATACGCATACGCCGTTCGATTACACCGTGAACGGCACGCGCGTGGTCTGCAATCCACGCGGCTATCTCGACCGGCGCACCCGTCAACCGGAGAATCCGCAGTTCGCGTGGGATAAGGTCGTCGAGATATAGCGTCGGCTTGGGGCCGATCTGGGTAGCGCGGCCAGGCGCCACGCACTACGCTGTTGTTGTCGTTGGATTCGGGTCTTCGACTCGGCCAACCCCGCCAGCCCGGTCATCTCCGGAGGTCGCTCATGTGTGGTCGAATCAGCCAGTACCGCGATCCGCATCTGTACGCACGGCAGCTCGGCCTCGCCGATCCGCTCATGCTATTCGACGACGCCGACCGCCGCCCCGGCTACAACCTCGCGCCGGGCACGCATCCACTCGCGATTTACCCGGACCAGACGCTGCACGCAATCCACTGGGGTTATTGCCCGGATTGGGCACGCGAGCAGCATCTGCCGCAGACAATCAACGCGCGCGCCGAAACCGCGCCGCATACGCGCTACTTCAAAGATCTGTGGAAAACCGGGCGGGTATTGGTGCCGGCAGACGGCTGGTTCGAATGGCGCATGGAAGCGGCGCCCGGAACATCGCACGGGGATAACCCGGCGGAAGCCGAGGCAACGGTCCGCCAGCCCTACTTCGTGCACCTGAAAAGCGACGCGCCGATGTACCTCGCGGCGCTATCGAGCGTACGCGGCACGGAACCGCAAACGGAAGGCATGGGACTGGTGATCGTAACGGCCACCGCCGACGCGGGCCTGATCGACGTACACGGCCGCCGCCCGCTGGTATTCGCGCCGGAGGCGGCGCGCAGATGGCTGGATCCGGCCCTGCAGTTCGACGAACTCGAGCAGCTCGCTCGCAGCGCCTGCCTGCCCGCCGCGCGGTTCCGCTGGCACCGGGTGAGCCCGGAGGTAGACCGCACGCTCAATGACGAGCCGGGTCTGATTGAAGCGCTGCACTGAACGTGCGGAGCGCGGATCGAAACTAATCGGCAGCCGGACCGCAACCGCGCGGCAACGCACGCGCAGGGCACGCCGAAAAAATGCAACAGCAAGCTCAATTGCTGCGCGCCCAGTACCCCGGCGCGCCGGCCAGCCTCAACGATCGCGCCGTTGCCCCTGCAGATCAGAGCGCTCGACCTTGATCGGCACCAGTTGCGGCTGCTGGTCGCGCAGGCGGCGCAGCAGATCGCGCGATGCGGCGATTCCGATCAGTCCCAGCATGACGGCCACGCCGATCATCAGATGCGTATCCATGAATTCCTCGTCCTTCGATTGTTGCGATTGTTGCGGATCTTGCGATTTGCCGAACAGCGGCCAATTGAACGCGTCCGGCTGAATGCGGCAGCGCATGAACCACACGTTAGCAAATCGACCCCGGCGCAGAAGTAAGGAAATGTTGCGGCGCGGCACTTATGTAACAGACTGTCACGCCACTGCTCGCTGGAACCGTCAACAATGGTCAACCGCCGGCGTACCGCCGATTCAACTGCGCGCGAACTGGCGCAACTCTTCCTGATCGACGGCCAGCGTGACGGGCAGTTCTTCGCGCAGAAATTCGACCCAGGTACGAATTTTTGCGTCCAGATACTGCCGGGACGGATACAGCGCATACAGATTCATTTCCTGCGACGTGTATTCCGGCAACAGCCAGACGAGGTCACCGCTGCGCAGACCGCTAATCGCCGAGTAGATCGGAATCAATCCGACCCCCATGCCGCTACTCACCGCAACCGCCATCGCTTCGGCGACATTCACCTGAAAGGTGGCCGGGCCGAGGGCGATGGTTTCTTCGCCATTCGGGCCGTCGAAGATCCATTTGTCGGTCGGGAATATCGGCGTCACCATTTGCAGACAAGTGTGGCGCGCGAGGTCGGAGGGCGTTTGGGGCACGCCGTGCCGCTCCAGATAAGCCGGCGACGCGCACGCGATGCTGAACGCGCTGCCCAGCCGCTGCGACACCAGCCCCGAATCCGGCAGGCCGGTTGCCAGCGTCAGCGAAACATCAAAACCCTCGTCGAGCAGATCGGGCATGCGCTGCGCGAGCGTCAGCTCGATGTGCACGTCCGGATAGCGCTGCTGATAGCGGCCCACCGCCGGCACCACGTAGTGCTGGCCGAAGCTCGTCATCGCGTGGACCTTGAGCTTGCCGGACGGACGCGCGTGGGCATCGCCGGCCTCCGCTTCCGCCTGATCCACGTACGCGAGGATCTGTTCGCAGCGCTGCAGATAGCGCTCACCCGCCTCGGTCAGCGCGATACGGCGCGTGGTGCGGTTCAACAGACGCGTGCGCAGATGCGCTTCCAGATCGGAAACCGCGCGCGATGCGTACGCCGTGGTCGTGTTCAGGTGCTGCGCGGCACCCGTGAAGCTGCCCGCTTCGACGACGCGGACAAATACGCGCATGTTTTGAAGCGTATCCATACTTTTTCCTGTCGATCCGGAGTTAGTGCTTCAGCCCTTACTCCGGTCCCATGCAACATAAGTTGCAACATAGTTGCCAGTGATCCGCAGCGATTGTTACACGATTCGCAAAGGCGATTGTCTCATATTGCGTAAAAATCCCTTGCATCTTTACCGGTTATTCCCCAATCAATCAAAAAATATAATGACGCACATGCTTCTATAGCCAATTTTGGAGGAAATCGTGCAGTCTCCGGTACAGAAAGGGGTCGCCGCAGCCGCGGTTCTTACGATCTTATTAACAATCGCCGGCTGTGCCAGTACCGGAGGCATCGCGCCGCAGGACCGCGGAGTGGAGCCCTCTTCGCTCGACGTGGGCAACGCCATCCGGGCCGCCAACGCGGACGCCCAATGGCCTGCCACCGACTGGTGGCGCGCCTATAACGACCCGCAGCTCAATGAGTGGATCGAAGCCGCGCAGACGAGCAACCCGAGTCTCGCCGTCGCCCAGGCGCGCGTGCGCGAGGCCATGTCGATGGCGGGTGTCGCCCGTTCGGCGCTGTCGCCGCAGGTGAACGGCAGCCTGTCGATCCAGCGTCAGAAATGGGCCGACAACCTCTATTACGGCCCCGGCCCGCTCGCAGGCCAGCAGTCGTGGAACAACACCGGCACGCTGGGTCTGTCGTACAACCTCGATCTCTGGGGCAAGGACAAGAACGCCGCGGAACGTGCACTCGACGCCGCTCATGCAAGCGCGGCGGACTTCCGCGCCGCCCAGCTCGAACTGGAAGGCAACGTGGTGCGTACGTACATCGAGCTGTCGATGAACTACGCGCTGCTCGATATCGCCAAGTCCACGCTGCAGCAACAGCAGCAGATCGTCGACCTGGCGAACCGGCGTCTGAAAGGCGGCATCGGCACCCAGCTCGAAGTGAGCCAGGCCGAAACGCCGATGCCGGAATACGAACGCCAGATCGATGCGCTCGAGGAAAAGATCGCGCTCGGCCGCAACCAGTTAGCGGCACTGGCCGGCAAGGGTCCGGGCGCGGGCGATGCGATCCAGCGTCCGACGCTCTCGCTCGACAACGCACCCGCCAGTCTGCCAAGCGCGCTGCCCGCGGATCTGATCGGCCATCGGCCGGACGTGGTCGCGGCGCGCTGGACGGTTGCGGCGCAAGCGCGCGGCATCGACGTCGCCAAGGCCAACTTCTATCCGGACATCAACCTGCTGGCGTCGATCGGCGGCTATGCCGCAATGGGCCCGCTGTTCCAGTTCCTGAAGGACCCGTCGCATAGCTGGAGCGCGGGGCCGGCGCTGTCGCTGCCGATCTTCGACGGCGGGCGTCTGCGCTCGCAGCTCGGCGCGGCGTCGGCAGGGTACGACGAGGCGGTGGACAGCTATAACCAGTCGATCGTCGGCGCGCTGAAGGACATCTCCGACCAGGTGATCCGGATCCGTTCGCTCGCAACCCAGGCGCAAGACGCAGACCGCTCGGTCGCAGCGGCGCGCAAGAACTACGACCTCGCGCGCGAAGGCTATCGGCGCGGTTTGACCGACTATCTGAACGTGCTGATCGCGCAAAGCCAGTTGCTGCACGCGCAGGAAGGCGTCGCGAAGATTCAGGCGGAGCGGCTGGGCGCGCATGCGTCGCTGGTCACGGCTTTGGGTGGTGGACTCGACGAACCAGCCAACGGCCCACAGGCGAACGAGACGCTGCCGGCGCATGGGAAGGGTAAGGGCAACGCCGCGGCAAGCACGAGCCACCCTTCCGCCAACGTCAACGCCAGCGCGGCTGAGTAAGGGAGCCGACCATGTCAGCCTCCCCTTCTCCCGCCTCGCGCGCGTCATCGTTCGCCGCGCTCTACTCGGCCGCCGCCGACTGGGCGCGCACCGACGGCCTCACGTGGGTCTATCTGTTCAAGGCGCTCGCCGCCTGCTTCCTCGCGCTCGGCATCGCGATGAAACTCGACCTGCCGCAGCCGCGCACCGCGATGACCACCGTGTTCATCGTGATGCAGCCGCAAAGCGGGATGGTGTTCGCCAAGAGCTTCTACCGGATCTGCGGCACGCTGGTCGGCCTCGTCGTGATGCTCGCGTTGATCGGCCTGTTTGCGCAGCAGCCGGAACTGTTCATCGTCACGACCGCGATCTGGGTCGGCATCTGCACCGCTGGCGCCGCGCGTAATCGCAACTTCAAATCGTATGGGTTCGTACTGGCCGGCTATACCGCCGCGCTGATCGGCATCCCCGCCTCGCAGCATCCGGATGGCGCGTTTCTCAGCGCGCTCACGCGGGTGGCTGAAGTGGTGGTCGGCATCGTCTGCGCGGGCGCCGTCAGTGGTCTCGTGTTTCCGCAGTTCGCCGGCTTGCAGATGCGCGGCACCGTGCGGGCGCGTTTCTCGGCGTTCGTCGAGTATGTTTCGGCCTCGTTGGCCGGCCGCAACGACCGTGCGCAGATCGAAGCAACCAATGCAGGCTTTGTCGCCGACATCGTGGGTTTCGAAGCCGCGCGCAGTGTCGCCGTGTTCGAAGGTCCCGATTCGCGGATGCGCGGCGGCCGTCTGGCGCGTCTGAACAGCGAGTTCATGACCGCGTCGACGCGCTTTCACGCGCTGCATCAGTTGATGAACCGGCTGCGCGATACGCACACGAGCGGCGCGATGGTCGCGGTCGAAGCGCTCGAACCGTACTTCAAGGAAATCGCCCCGTTGCTCGCGAAATCCGGCGAACCGGTGTTGAGCGCCACGGATGCCGCCCACGCCGCCGCGCAACTCGACGCCTACAAAGCGGAGCTGCCCAAGCGCGTGCGCGAAACACGCGCCGCACTGGAAACGCAGCCGGACGCACCGCTGCTCGACTTCGACACCGGCGCCGAACTGCTGTATCGCTTCATCGACGACCTGCACGCGTACGCGGCCACCTATGCATCGCTTGCCGTCGACACGCACGAGCGGGAGCGCTGGATCGAGCGTTACGAACCGAAGACGAATGGAATTGCAGCGGGCGTCGCCGGCTTACGCGCGGCCATCGTCATGATCGTGCTCGGCGCGTTCTGGATCGCGACTGCCTGGCCGAGCGGCTCGACCTTGACACTGGATGCCGCGGCGGTCTGCGCGCTGGCGTCAGCATCGCCGAATCCGAAGCGCACGGCGTTCCAGATGGCCGCCGGCACGCTGGTCGCCTCGGTGATGGGGATGATCGCGGTGTACGGCGTGTATCCGCACATCGACGGTTTTCCGCTGCTGTGCGCTGCGCTCACGCCGTTCCTGCTGCTCGGCGTATTCATGACGACGCGGCCCGCGCTGGCCGGCTACGGCGTCGGCTACTGCATCTTCTTTTGTTTCCTCGCCGGCCCGGACAACCTGATTCACTACGACCCGAGCGGCACCATCAACGATGCGATTGCGCTGGTGCTGTCGATGCTGGTGTGCGCGATTGCCTTTGCCGTGCTGCTACCGCCGTCGACGCCCTGGCTGCGCAACCGTCTGCTGATGGACTTGCGCCGCCAGGTGACGCTGGCGAGCCGCGCGGGCATGCGCCGGGTGCGTTCACGCTTCGAGAGCGGTGCACGCGATCTGATGTCCCAGATCAACGCGCTCGCGCAGAACGAACCCGAGGTCAAACGCGACACCTTGCGCTGGCTCTTCTCGGTGCTCGAAGTGGGCAACGCGATGATCGACTTGCGCGGCGAAGTGGCGGCGTTGCCCCGCGACGCGCGCTACGCGAAGTCAATGCCGTGGCGCGTCACATTGCGTGCGATGCGCGATGCGGTGACCGCGCTGTTCGAACGGCCGCGTGCGGACCGCTTCGACCGCGCGCTCGCCGCCACCACCGATGCGATTGCCGCAGTCCAACTGATGCTCGCCACCTTCACGCCACCGCGTGAGGATCGGCATCGGCTGCAACGCATTCTGAGTCAACTGCATTTCATTCGTACCGCGCTGCTCGATCCGCAATCGCCGCTTGAACCGCTGATGAGCGGACGTGCCGACGCGTCAGAAGGAGTTCGTCATGCCACGTGATATCGCCGTTTTCGACGCCTACGTGCCGGCCATCGTGCTGCTGTTTGTCGCGGGCGCCGCGCTTACCTGGGTGCTGGACCGCGTGATCGCCTATACGGGCCTGTATCGCGTGGTGTGGCATCCGTCCTTGTTCCGGGCCAGCTTGCTCGTGTGTGTGTGCGGCGTGCTGGGTCTCGCCGTTTATCGTTGATCAGAGTCGAAACATGACCATCCGAAATGTTGTGGGCTTCGTCGCGACAACCGTTATTTTTATTGTCGCGATTTTGATTGGGCGTGTGTTGTGGGTTCATTACATGGATGAGCCGTGGACACGTGATGGGCGCGTGCGCGCTGAGATTGTGAATGTGGCGCCTGATGTTTCCGGCGCTGTTGTGGATTTGCCTGTTAAGGATAATCAACTGGTCAAGAAGGGGGATCTGTTGATGCAGATCGATCCTTCGCATTATCAGATTGCTGTTGAGCAGGCGGAAGCTGCTGTCGCTGCGCGGAAGGCGGAGTTGCAGATGAAGCGGGATGATGCGCAGCGGCGGGCGGATATGGATGCTTTGGTTGTGTCTAAAGAGAGTCGTGAGAATGCGACTCATACTGCTTCTGCTGCTGAGGCTTCTTATCAGCAGGCTTTGGCTTCGCTTGATGCTGCTAAGTTGAATCTTGAGCGCACTCGGGTGGTGTCGCCGGTTGATGGGTATGTCACTAATTTGAATGTGTTTCGTGGCGATTATGCTACTGCTGGGTCAGCTAAGCTGGCGATTGTTGATAGTCATTCTTTTTGGGTTTACGGCTACTTCGAAGAGACCAAGTTGCCTCATGTGCGTATCGGGGATAAGGCCGAAGTTCGGTTGATGAGCGGTGGCACCCTTCAAGGGCATGTCGAGAGCATCTCTCGTGGGATCTATGATCGGGATAATCCCGAAAGCCGTGAGCTGCTGGCTGATGTGAATCCGACTTTTAATTGGGTGAGGTTGGCACAGCGTGTGCCCGTGCGGGTGAAGATTGATTCTGTGCCTGATGGGGTTGTGTTGTCTGCTGGGATTACTTGTACTGTTGTTGTTAAGCCAAGCTGAGGGGGTTGCCTTCGCGGCGCTTTTTGTCAGCGTTCTTAGGGCTTTGGCCTTTCCTTGATATGTTAGTGGTCTATTAGCGTTGCCCCTGTGCGGGGCGGCACTTACTTCTCTTTGCCGGCCGCAAAGAGAAGTAAGCAAGAGAAAGCGGCTCAAACCGCTACTGCTAAGTGGGAACCGTGGCCTGCAAGTGGCAGTGGCTCCGTGGAATCCGGGCCCTCGCACATTCGGCGCTAGTGACAAAGAGCTCATCAGCTCCCACTCCGCACTGCGTGCGTCGCGGATGGGTCTGCCTGGGAAACCAGGGGTTCGGTTTTGCGCCCCGGGGAACCATCGGCTTCGCCTCGGCGGCGCTGTGCGCGCCGCCGAGGCGGTCGTTCAGTCTCGTTTCTTTATTCGCGGTGCTTCAGCGTTTTATAGCCTGAACTTTCCGACCATCTGCTTCAGGCCGCGAGCCTGATCGTCCAGGGATCTGGCGGCTGCGGTGGCCTGTTCCACTAGCGCGGCGTTCTGCTGCGTGCCTGAATCCATCTGCGTTACCGCGAGATTGATCTCTTCAATTCCCGCGCTCTGTTCCGATGATGCCGCCGAAATCTCGCCCATGATGTCGGTTACGCGCTTCACCGCCTTCACCACTTCATCCATCGTTTGTCCGGCATCCTGCGCCAGCGTCGAGCCGTTGCTCACTCGCTCCACCGACGTGCTGATCAAGCCCTTGATCTCCTTGGCGGCAGCCGCGCTGCGTTGAGCAAGGTTTCGCACTTCGGCAGCGACTACCGAAAATCCTCGGCCTTCTTCGCCGGCTCGTGCTGCTTCCACCGCCGCGTTCAACGCGAGAATGTTGGTCTGGAATGCAATCCCCTCAATCACGCCAATGATGTCGCCAATGCTCCGCGCGCTGTCGTTGATCTCGTTCATCGTCGCCACCACGCGACTTACTACGTCGCCGCCCTTCTCCGCAATTTCCGAGGCGTTGTTGGCCAGCGTGCTCGCCTGCTTGGCGTTGTCGGCGTTCTGACGAACCGTCGAAGTCAACTGCTCCATGCTGCTCGCGGTTCGCTCGAGCGCCATCGCCTGTTGCTCGGTGCGTTGCGACAAGTCCAGGTTGCCCATCGAGATTTCGCCCGATGCGGTCGCGATTGCGTCCGCGCTGGACGCGATGTCGGAGACCGTCGTCGCGAGGCCGCTTTGCATGTCGTGCAGCGCGTACAGCATGCTCGACTTGTCCTTGCGGCCCAATGCGATCTGGTTCGACAGGTCGCCCGCGGCAATCCGGCTGGCAATTTCCTTTGCGTACGCAGGCTCGCCGCCGAGTTGGCCGGCGAGGCGTCGGACTACCCACTCGCTAATGCCGAACGCCAGTGCGATCAGCGCGACCGTCATCGCAGCGAGCATCACGAACGACGAATGGAAGATGAAACCCGATGCATCGATGGTTGCCTTTGCGGCTGTGCCGCGCTGGGCAACGAGTTCGTCGACGAGTTTTTCGAGCTTGCCGGTCTCGACCAGCAACGAGACGTCCTGGGTGCCGACCTGCCAGTTCATCTGCGAAAGATCGAGCGGCTGCGCTTTTACAAGCGTCACGAAATCACGCAGGTGTCCGCTCCACGCCGCGACGGCAGCGGCGAATTTCTTTTGCTGGTCGACAGCCTTCGCGTCAGATGTGTCGACGTACTGTTGCAGCGTGCCGAGTTCACTCGCGAGGCCGCTCAATCCCTTGTCGATGTCGGCGCCGAGATCGTCGCGCTCCTTGGCGGTGGTCGCGGTCAGCAGCATCTTTTGCGCGCGGCTTGCGCGCAGCATGTGGCCACGCGCCTCTTCGGCAGCGCGGCTCGCGACGTGGCCCTGGTCGTAGATCGATTGTGCGGAAGCATTCAGGCGGCTGATCTGGGTCAGCGAAAACACGCCGATCGCGAGTGTGCCGATCAGCAGCACGGCAAACGCCAGCCGCAATGTCGCCTTCACCGACAAGCCCTTGAGCCGCACGGCCCGCGAGTGGTTGCCCTGGCCACGCGATGGCGACGGTTTGCCCGCCGCTTCCCCTTCCGGTACGAACCCCGCGCCCGTCTGGCCGCCCAGCGAAACTGCTTTCATATTTCTCGTCCCCACGTTTCGAACTGCCGGAAAGGTCGGTTCCGGCATTAATACTTATCTCTCCGGGTCTACGGCATAACCGTCTGCGATCTTTAACGTCGCTTGTCTGATGCCGACTGCCGCGCCCGGTCCTCGACGCGTCGCTTTGTAAGCTCCGCGCCCGCGATCGTTTTATACATGGCCAAAAATCCCCGAATCGCATTTATCAGACGACGTGCCAACCACACGTCACCATGCGCAACACGCTTGACACAGGCACCGCCGCGGTGCATCGCGGTTGGGGCTTCGGCACATCCATGACGTATGGAATGCGCAATTCGCGTCCGATTCTCGACAAAACTTGTCCTTACAATTCGTGCGAGCCACATTAAACTTAGACAAATAGCTGACAACGCCCGGCGCCGCGTCGAAATGCCGCGGCAACCCGGCAGGTTGCGCAAAGGCATGCGAACGCCGGAAATCGCGACGCGCCGGCGGCCTGAAATCATGACCGCACACCCTTTCTTCTCTCTCATCTAGCGTATGGAAACGAGCCTCGAAAAAAGCGCCCTCGCCGGCGCCTCAGCCTCCCCCGCGGGTTCAGCCAACCCCGCCGGCGCGCAGCCGGCCGCCAAGGTCCAGCGCACGGTCTACTCCGTGCTGGGCGCGATCAGCTTTTCGCACCTGCTCAACGACATGATCCAGTCGTTGATCCTGGCGATCTACCCGATGCTGAAAGACAACTTTTCGCTGTCGTTCGGGCAGATCGGCCTGATTACGCTGACTTACCAGATCACCGCGTCGCTGCTGCAACCGCTGGTCGGCAGCTATACCGACAAGCATCCGAAGCCGTATTCGCTGCCGGTCGGCATGGGCTTCACGCTCGCCGGCCTGCTGCTGATGTCGGTCGCGCCGAGTTTCGGCGTGCTGCTGGTCGCGGCGGCGCTGGTCGGCTGCGGCTCGTCGGTGTTCCATCCGGAATCGTCGCGGGTGGCGCGCATGGCCTCGGGCGGCCGCCACGGTCTGGCGCAGTCGCTGTTCCAGGTGGGCGGCAATGCGGGTTCGTCGCTCGGGCCCTTGCTCGCCGCGTTGATCGTGATTCCGCATGGCCAGCGCAGCATCGCGTGGTTCTCGGTGGCGGCGCTGGTCGCGATCGTCGTGCTCACGCAGATCGGCCGCTGGTACAAGCAGCATCCCGCCGTGAAGAAGGCGCGCAGCCAGACCGGTCACGCGACCCTGTCGCGCAACCAGGTCATGTTCGCGATGGGCGTGCTGATGCTGCTGGTGTTCTCGAAGTACTTCTACCTCGCCAGCATCAACAGCTACTTCACGTTCTATCTGATCGACAAGTTCCACCTGCCGGTGCAGGCCGCCCAGGTCCACCTGTTCGTGTTCCTCGCGGCGGTTGCGGCAGGCACGGTGATCGGTGGTCCGATCGGCGACCGGATCGGCCGCAAGTACGTGATCTGGGTGTCGATCCTCGGCGTCGCGCCGTTCACGCTGCTGCTGCCGTATGCCAACCTGTTCTGGACCGGCGTGCTGACGGTGATCATCGGTATCGTGCTGGCTTCGGCGTTCTCGGCGATCCTCGTCTATGCGCAGGAACTGATCCCCGGCAAGGTGGGGATGATCGCGGGCCTCTTCTTCGGTTTCGCGTTCGGCATGGGCGGGATCGGCGCTGCCGTGCTCGGACAGTTGGCCGACGCCACCAGCATTACCTATGTGTATAAGGTCTGCTCGTTCCTGCCGCTGATCGGCCTGTTGACGGTGTTTCTGCCGGATGTCGAAGGCAAACGCGCGAAAGCGTGACGGAGCCGCTTGCGGTTGCATGAAGAAAAAGGCGCTACGGCGCCTTTTTCCGTTGGGCCGCGCCCTCATGGTGAACCCGCGTTGTCCGCAAGGCGACGCCTGCTCTATGCTTGTGCGGATGTACGGCCTGCCCTCCCGCCGCGCCTCGCAGCCGTACGACTCGACATCCGTTCACTCACGCAGCAGAAGGATCGCCGCCGATGACCACCTACCGCGACTTCCACCGCCGTTCGATCGAGCAGCCCGAGGAATTCTGGCGTGATGAGGCGCAGCGGATTCATTGGCAAACGCCGTTCGATACCGTGCTCGACCGCTCGAATCCGCCGTTCGCGCGCTGGTTCGTCGGCGGGCGCACGAACCTGTGCCATAACGCAGTGGACCGGCATATGGCCGAGCGTCCGCAGCAGAACGCGCTGATCTACGTGTCGACGGAAACCGGTATCGAGAGACGCTACACCTACGCCGATCTGTACGCCGAAATCAACCGGATGGCCGCGGTGATGCGCTCGCTGGGCGTGAAGCGCGGCGACGTCGTGCTGCTCTATCTGCCGATGATCCCCGAAGCGCTGTTCGCGATGCTCGCGTGCGCGCGGCTCGGCGCGATTCACTCGGTGGTGTTCGGCGGCTTCGCGGCCCCCAATCTGGCGGCCCGCATCGACGATGCGAAACCTGTGCTGATCGTCACCGCCGACGCCGGCGCGCGTGGCGGCAAAGTGATCGACTACACGCCGCTGATGGACGAAGCCCTTGCGCGTGCGGCCCACAAGACACCGCACGTGCTGTTGATCGACCGGCAACTCGCACCCGAGCGCCTGAACGCGAGCTACCTCGTCGCCTACGAGCCGCTGCGCGAGAAATTTTTCGACGCCCACGTGCCGTGCGAATGGCTCGAATCGAACGAACCCTCGTATGTGCTGTACACCTCGGGCACCACCGGCAAGCCGAAGGGCGTGCAACGCGATGTCGGCGGTTATGCGGTGGCGCTGGCGGCATCGATGGAACACATCTTTCAGGGCAAGCCCGGCGATACGATGTTCACCGCGTCGGACGTGGGCTGGGTAGTCGGCCATAGCTACATCGTCTATGCACCGCTGATCGCGGGCCTCACTACCGTGATGTACGAAGGCACGCCGATTCGTCCGGACGGCGGCATCTGGTGGCGCCTCGTCGAACAGCACAAGATCAATCTGATGTTCACCGCACCGACAGCGTTGCGCGTGCTGAAAAAGCAGGATCCGGCGCTGCTGAAAAAATCCGATCTATCGAGCCTGCGCGCGCTGTTCCTCGCCGGCGAGCCGCTCGACGAACCGACCGCCGCATGGATCGCCGACGCGCTCGGCAAGCCCGTGATCGACAACTACTGGCAGACCGAAACCGGCTGGCCGATGCTGGCGATTCCGCGCGGCGTCGAAGCGCTGCCCACCAAGCTCGGCTCGCCGGGCGTGCCGTCGGCCGGCTTCAATCTGACCTTGCGTAACGAACTGACAGGCGAGCCCTGCCCGCCCGGCGAAAAAGGCGTGCTCACGCTGGGCTATCCGCTGCCGCCGGGCTGCATGTCGACGGTATGGGGCGACGACAAGCGCTTTGTCAGCACGTACTGGTCGAGTATTCCGAATCAGCAGGCCTACTCGACCTTCGACTGGGGCATTCAGGATGAAGACGGATACGTGACGATCCTCGGCCGCACCGACGACGTGATCAATGTGGCCGGTCATCGGCTCGGCACGCGCGAGATCGAGGAAGCGTTGTCGAGCCACGCGGCGGTCGCGGAAGTCGCGGTGGTCGGCGTGACGGATGCGCTGAAGGGTCAGACGGCGATGGCCTTCGTGGTGCTGCGCGACGCGCAAGCCTATGCGAGCGAGAAGGCACGAGCGAAGCTGGAAGCCGAACTCACCGCGACGGTCGACCGCCAGCTCGGCGCGATTGCGCGGCCGGCGCGTGTGGTGGTGGTGTCGATGCTGCCGAAGACGCGCTCGGGTAAGCTCCTGCGCCGTGCGATTGCGGCGCTCGCCGAAGGACGCGAACCGGGCGATCTGCCGACGATCGAGGATCCGGCGGCGCTGCAGCAGGTGCGGGAGGCGCTGGGTTAAGGATTACGCCGCGCTACGTGCCGCTAAAAACCGCGTCAGGATCGCGTTCGAATACGTCCCCGCGATCTCCGTCAGAAACGACACGAACGATTGCGGCGCGTGATCGTCGGCGGTGTCGGAGATGGTCCGCACCACCGCGCACGGCACGCCGTACTCATAACAGACCTGCGCGATCGCAGCGCCTTCCATCTCGACCGCGAGCGCGTCCGGCAGCGCATCGCGCAAGCCTTTGACACCCGTCGCACTCGCGACGAACTGATCGCCACTGATGATCAACCCACGATGCACGCGCGGCTCGCGTGTGCCGAAGCGCGCCGCCGCAGCAGCCCCCTCTTCCGCGACAAAACGCTCGCATGCCGCAGCCAGTTGATCGGCAAGCGCCGCATCGGCTGCGAAGCGCGACACGCCGAGCAACGGCACCTCGAAGCGCGGAAACAACGGCGACGCGTCGAGATCGTGCTGCATCAGCCCGTTGGCGACGACGATATCACCGACCCGCACCTCAGTCCCCACGCCACCCGCAACGCCGGTGAACACAACCGCTTCGACATCGAACGCATGGATCAAAGCGCTGACCGTAGCCGCCGCCGCGACCTTGCCGACGCGCGCCAGTGTCACGACGCAAGGCGCGCCGTGCATGGTGCCGAGGTGATAGTCACGCTGACCGTGAGTAATGATGCGCACGCCGGATTCGGCGCGCATCGCTTCGATCAGATCGCCAAGTTCCTGCGGCAAGGCCGCCAGAATGCCAAGCGGACGATGCGAGACCGTTGCGCCGCTGTGGTTTGGATTCATGCCGCCCGTGCTCATTCAACCGCCTGCAATTTAGCGACCGCAAGCGCCAGCCACTTTTCGCCGTGCCGCTTGAATTTGACTTGGGCCTTGGCATCCGTGCCACCGCCTTCCAGCGCCGTAATCGTGCCTTCCCCGAACTTGGTATGGAACACTTGCTGGCCGACGCGGAAACCCGTTTCAGCAGCGCGTTGTTCGTTCGCAAAGGCCGGCAACGGCGCCGGCGTCGACGACACGGCGCCCGTGTAACCCGGTCGCGCGAACCAGTCGCGACCATAACCGGCGTTATCCGAACGCCCGCCCCAACGCGCGCCCGCCTCGACCTTCGGCGTGAGCCACTTGAGCGTTTCCTGCGGCAGTTCGTCGAAGAAGCGCGAGCGGATGTTGTAGCGCGTCTGGCCGTGCAGCATCCGGCTCTGCGCAAACGACAGATACAAACGCTCCTTCGCCCGCGTGATCGCCACATACATCAGACGACGCTCTTCTTCCAGCCCATCCGATTCCATCGCGCTGTTTTCATGCGGGAACAGCCCTTCTTCGAGCCCGGTGATAAACACCGCCGTGAACTCGAGACCCTTGGCCGCGTGCACCGTCATCAACTGCACGGCTTCCTGACCGGCTTGCGCCTGGTTGTCGCCCGCTTCCAGCGACGCGTGCGACAGGAAACCGGCGAGCGGCGTCATCGTGTCCGGGTTTTGCGCCGGATCGGCGATGCCGGGCGCGTCCAGCACGACGGTATTCGGATCATCCGTGGCGACGGCCAACTCAGGCGCCGTGGTCGCGCCCGGGCGCAGCGGAATCGAGCGCGCCGGCGTATCCATGCCGTAGCCTTCTTCGCTGACAAAAGCAGCGGCCGCGTTGACCAGTTCCTGCAAGTTCTCCAGCCGGTCCTGGCCTTCGCGTTCGTTCTGATAGAACTCCGTGAGACCGCTCGTGCGGACCACGTATTCGACCGTTTCCGGCAGGCTCATCTGCTGCGTTTCCGCGCGCATCTTGCCGATCAGGTTCGCGAAACTCGCGAGGCTCGACCCCGCCTTACCCGCGACATACGGAATCGCCGCGGCCATCGAGCAGTTGTACAGACGCGCCGCGTCGGCAAGTTGCTCGATCGAGCGCGCGCCGATGCCGCGCGTGGGGAAATTGACGACGCGGGCGAACGCGGTGTCGTCGTTCGGATTGTCGATCAGGCGCAGATAGGCGAGCGCGTGTTTGACTTCCTGGCGTTCGAAAAAGCGCAGACCGCCGTACACGCGATACGCGATGCCCGCATTGACCAGCGTGTGTTCGATCGTGCGCGACTGCGCGTTGCTGCGATACAGGATGGCGACTTCGCTGCGCGACGTGCCGGTGCTGATCAGCGCCTTGATTTCCTCGACGATCCAGCCGGCTTCCTGCATATCGGTGGCGGACTCGTAGACGCGCACCGGTTCGCCGTGACCCGCGTCGGTACGCAGATTCTTGCCCAGACGCCGCGAGTTATTGGCGATCAGTTGATTGGCCGCGTCGAGAATATGACCGTGCGAGCGGTAGTTCTGCTCCAGCTTGATCATGTGCCGGACGTTGAACTCGTGTTCGAAGTCGCGCATGTTGCCGACGTTCGCACCGCGGAACGCGTAGATCGACTGATCGTCGTCGCCGACGGCGAAGATCGAGTTGGTCTGCCCGGCCAGCAACTTCAGCCACGCGTATTGCAGCTTGTTGGTATCCTGGAACTCGTCGACGAGGATGTGCCTGAAGCGCGCCTGATAGTGGGCGCGCAGCGGCGGATTGTGCGCGAGCAGCTCGAAGCAGCGCAGCAGCAGCTCCGGAAAGTCGACGACGCCTTCGCGCTGGCACTGCTGGTCGTAGGCTTCGTAGAGCTCGACGAATTTGCGGTTGAAGTTGTCGGTGGCGTCGACGTCTTTCGGGCGCAGGCCTTGTTCTTTGGAATTGTTGATGAAGTACTGGAGATTTTTCGCCGGGTACTTTTCATCGTCGATGTTGAGGCCCTTCATCAGACGCTTGATCGCGGAGAGCTGGTCCGCGGTATCGAGGATCTGGAAGGTGGCTGGCAGGCCGGCGTCGCGATGGTGCGCGCGGAGCATACGGTTACAGAGGCCGTGGAAGGTACCGATCCACATGCCACGGGTGTCGATCGGCAGGAGAGCCGAAAGACGCGACATCATTTCGCGGGCGGCCTTATTGGTGAAGGTCACCGCCAGGATGGTGGCGGGCGACGCCAGACCGTGCTGGATGAGCCACGCGATGCGCGTGATGAGGACGCGGGTTTTGCCGCTGCCCGCGCCTGCAAGGATGAGCGCTGGCTCGTTGGGGAGCGTGACGGCGGCGTGTTGTTCGGGGTTTAGATTGGCTAGCAGATCGGGCATTTTTTGGGAGGACGGCGAGGGCGTTCGACATTATATGCCCCTCCGGGGGTTAGGTTTTTTTGGGGTTTTTTGCCTTTTGCGGCGGCATTGTCAGGGTTCTTGGGGCTTTGGCCTTTCCTTCGTCTATTGCCTGCGCGGCGCTTGTTGCCTGTTTGCCTGGGGCTTTGGCCTTTCCTTGATTTGCTAGTGGTCTATTAGCGTTGCCCCTGTGCGGGGCGGCACCTACTTCTCTTTGCCGGCTGTGTATAGACCGGGGACATGGTTGACAGACGTGCGGGG